>CACYCP010000018.1 GCA_902772985.1 uncultured Bacteroidia bacterium
TATCCTCACATTATATTTTCAAGGGCGGGAAGGCTGGGTGGGTGTGACAACTAAATAATAATCCGCAACATGAAAGCAACAGAAAAACAAATGTACCAGGCTCCGTGGTGTGAGCTCATTCTTCTACAGAGCGAGGGGATGCGCAAGTAGTTTGAATTTGGATGAAGAGCCGTCACTTCCTACTTTAGGCGAGTAAGTCTCTCTAGCTGCACTTTCCTGTGAAAAAAATGATTAACTTTGCAAGATAAGACAAGTAAGATTATGACACAGGATGAACTTTTTAAGGTACTGGTAGCCCATTGTAAGGAATATGGCTTTATCTTCCCTTCCAGCGAGATTTACGACGGTTTGGCAGCCGTTTACGACTACGGCCAGATGGGCGTACAGCTCAAAAACAACATAAAGAACTATTGGTGGGAGGCCATGACAAGGCTCAACGAGAATATCGTGGGCATCGATTCGGCCATTTTCATGCACCCTCGCATCTGGGAGGCCTCTGGCCATGTGGGCGCCTTCAACGACCCCCTCATCGACAACAAAGACTC
The DNA here is from genome assembly GCA_902772985.1 of uncultured Bacteroidia bacterium. GTDB lineage: Bacteria > Bacteroidota > Bacteroidia > Bacteroidales > UBA932 > Cryptobacteroides. The sequence continues at coordinate 546 of CACYCP010000018.1, forward strand.
CAAGAAAAGGTATCGTGCCGATGTCCTCATCGAGGATTATCTGGGCAAGATAGAGGAGAAGATTGAAAAGGAAGTGGCCAAGGGCCGCAAGCGTTTCGGCGAGGCCTTCGATGAGGCTCAGTTCCGTGCTACCAACCCCAATGTCCTGCGCGAAAAAGCCAAATGGGACGAGGTTCACAATCGTTACGTCGCCGCTGAAAAAGCTAACGATTTTACTGAATATCGGCAAATAATTATCGATTGTGGGATAGTTTGCCCTATTTCCGGTACCTGCAACTGGACGGATGTGCGTCAGTTCAACCTAATGTTCTCTACCTCCATGGGCAGCACTGCCGACGGCGCAAGCACTATTTATCTGCGTCCGGAGACCGCCCAGGGTATTTTCGTGAACTATCTTAACGTCCAGAAGACCGGTCGAATGAAGATTCCTTTCGGCATTGCACAGATTGGAAAGGCCTTCCGCAACGAGATTGTGGCCCGTCAGTTCATCTTCCGAATGAGGGAGTTCGAGCAGATGGAAATGCAGTTCTTCATCAAGCCTGGCACCGAGCTGGATTGGTTCAAAAAATGGAAGGAAACGCGCATGCGCTGGCATGTGAACATTGGAATGGGTGCCGAAAATTACCGTTTCCACGACCACGAGAAGCTGGCCCACTACGCCAATGCCGCCACCGATATCGAGTTTAACTTCCCCTTCGGCTTCAAGGAACTGGAAGGCATCCATAGCCGTACGAATTTCGACCTGGGCAACCACCAGAAATTCTCCGGCAAGAAGATAGAATACTTCGATCCAGAGGAGAACACCTCCTATACTCCCTATGTAGTGGAAACCTCCATCGGCGTGGACCGTATGTGCCTTGCCGTGCTGGCTCATTCCTACACGGTGGAGAAGCTGGAAAATGGCGAGGAGCGCGTTGTAATGCGTATTCCTGCCCCACTGGCGCCCATCAAGGTGGCCGTCATGCCGCTGGTGAAGAAGGACGGCTTGCCGGAGCTTGCGCAGAAGGTGGTGGACCTGCTGAAGTACGATTTCTCCTATCAGTACGACGAAAAGGACTCCATCGGCAAGCGTTATCGCCGTCAGGATGCCATTGGAACTCCGTTCTGCGTCACAGTGGACCACGACAGCCTGAATGACGGCTGCGTGACTGTGCGTGACCGCGACAGCATGACCCAGGAGCGCATAAAAATAGAAGACCTTCGTGACATGATTGACAAGAAGGTCTCCTTAACGAATTTACTTCGTAATCTCTAGCGAAGCTGGAAGATAACGGGGAAGGTGTAAGTAACCTTTACCGGACGGTCACGCTGCTTGCCGGGCTTCCACTTGGGAGAACTGGAAACAACGCGTACGGCTTCTTTATCCAGGGAATCATCCACGCCACGGAGCACCTTTACGTTGGTCACACGACCGTCGGCCTCTACGGTGAACTGCAGGGTTACACGGCCCTGTACGCCGTTTTCCTTGGCAATTTCGGGATAGTTCAGGCGGGAGTTGACCCACTTGGAGAACTCGTTAGCATCGCCACCGTTGAAGGAAGGCTTGGTTTCCACCAGCTGGAAAGGAATAGCTTCCTCTTCAACTTCTTCCTCTTCAACCACGGCCTCTTTGTAGTCCAGGATTTCAACACCGGTGTTGTCATCTTCCAGGTTCAGGAAGGTGTCGTCATCCAATTTGATATCGTCGTCCACAATGTCAATCTGGTCCGAGAGGATAGGAATCTGCGGAGCCTCGGGCGGGGGCGGCGGAAGTTCGTTCTGGATGGCAATCATTTCTTCTTCCACCAGAACCTGAGTGGTGTCTTCCAGCATGCTCACGCTTTTGTCCTTGGAGGAGTAGTTGAAACCTGCATAGACAATGAGAAGAGCAACCACAAGACCAATCTCGGTGAAGAGCAGTCGCTTGTTCTCAAGGCTGGCTTTTGCTGACTTTTTAATTTCCATGACAGTAAAATTTAAGGGTTAATTCTTTTCTGATGCAAAGTTCGGAAGGAAAATTTTGCTCTCCAAACATTTCGCACATAATAAACTCGCAATCCAGCAACCATAAACATTTGATTATCAGGCGATTGCCGGGAGAATAAAAATTGAAAATCTCGCACAAAGGGCAAAAACGGTCAAAAACCATCGAAATTTTGCGTTTCACCACCACCAGCTAAAATCACTTTTCCAGGCAAGCGAGAATGTGATTTTTGTCCGGAGAAGAGGAATTTTTCACCCTTTCTTTAAGCCGATAGAGCCTGTTATAGACATAAGGTTTGTCTTTTCCAAGCAGCGTCGAGATGGTTGTGGCGCTAAAGCCGGACGCAACGAAGCAGAAAAGCCGGAAATCTTCTTCTTTCCAGCGCGGGAATTGCTCGCGCAATTTCGACATAATATTTTTGTTGCTATTATCCAGCGACTGCTCCAATTCTTTCTGGGTGGCGGCATCGGCCCTGAGACCTTCAACTATCGAGCGCACTTCTTTCAATATCTTTGGCTGAAGATTTTCCGTCCCTTCGTAGATATAATACTGTTCACAAAGGCGGTCCAGAGTATTTAGGGAGGGATTTTTCCGGCCTCCGAGCTTTTCCAGAGCTCCAAGGCGTGCACGCAGGTCTTCTGCAGACGACAGCATCTTTTCATTTTCGGCCCTTTCCACCGCCAGAAGTTTCTCGGTCTGGAACTTCCTTGCCCAGAAATACAGCACCAGGGTGGCCAGAATGCCCATTATCAGCAGTGCCAGGTTCGATGTGCGCAGCCGCTGGGCATCTTTATAACGATAAGCCCTGGACAAAGCCATCGCGTGCTCGTCGTCCAGAAAATAATAGGCTTTGTAGAAGGCGCTGGCACTAAGATAATCGTATTCTGCCAGCTCCCTTTCGCTGGAAAGACTCTCCCTGGGCAACTGCTCCAGTACAACCAGCGCACTGTCCGGACAGCTGTCCAGGAGCCTTTCCGCCTCCTTTAGGGCAGGATTGTGCGAGCAGGCTAAAAACGCCAGCAGAGAGCCGAATAACAGCGATTTTCTTAATAAACGCATATCTCGTCAATAAAGAACCAACACTTGTTTCCAACACCGAAATGCCATTCCGGACAAATCTTCACACCTTCAATCTTCACCTTTATATATCTTGCAATAGCCTTGCCATCCACGCTCACATCTTTAAAGCCTATGGACATATCCCGGTTTTCCGGCAGACGGACCGATCCGAAAAGCTCAAAATTGTTTCCGTCCCTGGAAACGCTGTACTCTACGGCTGCCGGCTCCAGCACCCTGGCCCCAATCTGTCGTAGAAAATCTGCTCCAATATGTTCCACTGTCTTTTCCGAACCCAGGTCAATGACAAATTCAGCATCTTCTCCTTCCCAGCCAATCCAGTTCTCGACATATCCTGCGCCTCCGTAAAGGCCGTCGGTGAGTGCCGTTTGGGCCAGTTTGGCATAACGGGCAGGCGGAGGAGTAATAAATGTTACAGGGCATCCTGCTGCCAAATTGCCCTTTGGTGTGTGCAGGTAGCGTGTCCTGTACAGCTGGCAGTATTCCAGAGGGCTGTTCCTGCGCTCGTTCAGGGAAGGGACATTGAATTCCTTGATCCTGCTTTCAAACAGGTCCAGGGCCTTTTCCACGGCTTCGCTGTCCCTGTTCGGGTCTGTCCTTGCAATCTCGAGGGCCGAGAATTGTAAAGGAAGACGCGCGCGTCGCACGCGTGCGAGGAATAAGGAGTCATCGGCCACGGCAGCTTCGGCCTCATCGAAGATATTGTTGTAGTGCCTGAAAATGGTGGGGCGAAGCATAGTCTCCTTGAACGATACGGGAGAATCGTAAATGAATAAATCCACGTCGCAGCCCATCGACGCGCCCTCCAATGTGTGTATATATTTTAGGATATGCGGGGCCGCAGCGCCGTAGTATGACTCGCAAAAATGCCTTTCCAGTGAGTCCAGGGGCGCATCCGGGTTCCACATCAGTTTGCTTACAAGGTAAGGACGGAGTTCGGCCATGTCGCTTCCCAGGCTGCTGTTAATCTGCGAAAAATGCATCTTCACACCGTGGTCGCGGAATATCACCATATTGTCTTTTATGGTCTGCAGGTTCGGGAATGGTGAGAGGTAATTGTCGAAATTTGTGCCGTAATCCCAAAGGAAAATATTGTCACAAATGCGGCTCCAGCCCTCCAGGTGCGTCATAAATTCCTGTCCGGACGGGTTATAGGGCAGGGCCGTCTGCCTGCGGCAGTCAATGTCGCACAGCATGATGGATACGTTGGGAAGGGGTTTCGTCTTTGCCGGTTCCTTGACCGAGAACAGATAGGCCAAGGTAGAGATTTCCTTATCAGGGAAGCGTTCGGCCACAGCATTGATGAAGCGGAGGATGGGACCGGAGGGAGAACCTTCCTCTTCGATGACCGCCGAACACTCCGGGCATCGGCAATAAGTGTCCGAGCCGTCGTTCTGGCTGATGGATATCATCTTCTGCTTCGGGTGTGCGCGGAACAAACTGTCGAGTGTTCCACAGACGATTTCCAGCACCTCCGGATTGCTCATACACCACTGGCTGGCGCTGCCAGGATGCCTCTGTCCGTTGTAGAAAGCGTAATATTCCGGATGCTCTTTGCCATATCGTGAAGCGGGCAGCAGTGCATTGCAGGTGTGCACCCACAGATTCTTGACAAAAAGGTCGGAGGGCGTTTCCAGCCTGAGCCAGTAACTAAGGAGGGGGTCGCCCCAAAGATTATAATGGCTGGTCTGGCGGTGCCGGAAGGCCGGAATTTCGGTCCTGGGCCTAAGAACGACGCTTTGCCTTTTAGGCAGCACATATTCGCCTGCGCCCCAGTAATCCATCCCCATTTCCTGCTCCAGAAAATCGCAGACGGCATACATCAGCGACTTTCCTTCTCCTTCCAAGACTATGCTGCCCCGCTCCAGACCAATTTTGAATGAGTCTTCCGGAAGGCCTTCAACACTCCTTATAATAATATCGCCGGCCCCGGCTTTCGCGCCTGAAATTATAGGGAAAGCGAAGCCTGTGGCCTCTGAGAGGTATTTTTGCAGTACTTCTCCGGCTGCTTTATCTTCCGAAAGAATACGGCTCTTTTTCGTGAAATTCACTGGTTGGGCCCCCAGTGAAAGGGCTGCCGACAGCAAGATGGCTAGACAAAGAAATCGTTTCATAACTGGACGGTTTTGGACAAATATAAGCAAAAGTCACTACAAATAGGGATTTTTCCGCTTAAAAAGACAGGGTAAATTTGCTGCGAGATGAAAAACGACATTGTAATAAGTTGCCAGAACCTCACCCATTATTATGGCAAGAGGAAAATTTACGAGAACCTGTCTTTTGACGTTACCAAAGGCCGGATTGTAGGTCTGCTAGGGAAAAACGGGACAGGAAAGACCACAACCATCAACATCCTCATGGGCTATCTGAAGCCTCGGAACGGCAGTTGCCGCATTTATGGCGAAGATGTCCAGAGGATAAGCCCTTTAACCCGTCAGCGGATTGCTCTTCTTCTGGAAGGGCATGTGCAGTACGAATACATGAGCATCAGCCAGATAGAAAAATTCTATCGTGCCTTTTATCCAAGATGGAATGCCGATGCCTATTATGGATTGATGGAAAAACTGCACGTCGCACCAGGTCAAAAGATATCCAGAATGTCTAACGGACAGCGCTCTCAGGTTGCCCTGGGGCTCATTCTGGCCCAAAATGCCGAGCTTTTGGTGCTTGACGATTTTTCCCTGGGCCTGGATCCCGGATACCGCCGCCTTTTCTGCGAATACCTTAGGGACTATGCCAAAGCCGAAGGGAAAACGGTTTTCCTCACATCCCACATAATTCAGGATCTGGAAAAGCTGGTAGATGAGGTGATAATCATGGATTACGGGAACATATTGCTTCAGCAGGAGGCCAAAAAACTCATGGAAAACCATCCCGGAGAAACCCTTGAAGATATTTTCATAAACCTTACCGGAAAATATTGAGCATGAACAAAATGATATTATACAAAGAGTGGCTGAAAACGCGATGGACGGTCTTGGGGGCCGCCGTAGTCTTTGCGGCCGTCAGTTTTTACTGCCTTCTTAATCTGATGAAGATTGTAGAAATACGCAGCGGAGCGATACTCTGGGAAGCAATGGTGGAAAAAGACGCTATTCTCCTGAATGTTTTCCGCTTTCTTCCTGCATTGGCCGGGCTGCTTCTGGCTCTGTCCCAGTTTGTTCCGGAAGTGCTCCACAAGCGTTTCAAGCTTACGCTTCACCTTCCTTATCCGCAAAACCGGATGGTACTTATAATGTTAGGATACGGTTTGGTGCTTCTTACTGTCCTCTTTGCCGTTCAGGCAGGCGTTTCCGCCCTGGTTTTGCGCGGCCCGTTGGTAAAAGAGCTCGTCTGGCGCATCATCGTCAGCCTCCTGCCCTGGTATCTTGCCGGCTGGGCGGCCTACATCTTTACATCGGCCCTGTGCCTTGAACCGGCTTGGAAGAAAAGGGTGCCAATTCTTTTGGTCGCCGCCGGATTATTGTACCTGATGTTCATTTCAGATACGCCGGAGGCCTATTCCCTCTTCCTTCCCTGGCTTCTGGGCTATACATTACTGTCCATCGTCCTTGTCTTTTACGCTGTTATACGCTTCAAGGAGGGCGCTCAAGATTAAGATATGAAAAGAATAGGACAAATATTTCTTTGGTGCTCAATTGCTCTGCTTGCGCTGTGGCAGATACCTTCGCTTTTAAACCTCCTTACGCTTAAAAGCATAAGCACCCCTTTTACGCTTTACAGCTGCACGGTTCACGATTTTACCGCCCTGGACAGGGGCGACGGGACGGCTTTCAAATTCATTGATACCAAGGGAAATGTGCATGGAGAGGAGGCCCAGCCGCTTTTTTACGCTTCGGTACTGGCTTCGAAGGGCAGCCTTCCCGACAGCCTGGAAGGCCGAAAAATCAGCCTGGAGGAAATTGAGAGGAACCAGGTGATAGCAAGCGTCCGTCCCAAGGATGTGAACAAGACCAAGGCGCCGGTTTATCTCCTGATGGAGAGCGTGCCGCTCAGGCTCGAACTCCAGGACCCTGAAGACGCCCTGGTGAGCCGAAAAAACGGCATAGCCGTATATAATATGGAAGGCAACAGCCTGCTCACGGACAAAACGGCCGCTCTTGCTGCCGCCCTTGATTCCCTGGATTTCGCCTATCCTGCAAAACTCTTTTCCGGAAACCCTTCCCATCATAAGGCCTACGATGAAGGATACCTTGTTACAGACAGTCAGGACCGCGTTTTCCAGATAAAACAGGTGGATGGAAAAATACGGCTCCGGCATTTTCCGAAGGCCGACGGGCTTGGCGTGAAATTCATCCAGATTACCGAATTCGAGAACCGCGCCACCCTTGGGATGATGGTAGACGGTGAAAACCGCCTGTATATGCTTACTCCGGACGGCGAAGTGATGCCTACGGGCGTGACTTATACACCCGAAAAAGAGGACCTGCTGGTGGTAGGAGACCTGTTTTATTACACGGTAAAAACCTCCGACAGCGACGGTGAGCACTTCTTTGCCTTGAAAAGCAAGGATTTTTCCCTTGTAGCAACTTACGATCGGCCTTATCCCAAGGACTGGAGTTTCCCCGGTATTTATTTCACTTCCAGTCTTGACAACTGGGTAAAACTGCGCTGGAGAGGAATATGAAAGCCTGCCTGACACTGTCTCTTGTCCTTATTCCGCTGAGTCTTACGGCCCAGCAGGCCGACACAGTGTCATCCTGGGTCTATCCCGACAGTCTTCGTTCATTCACCATCAAAGAGGCGGTAGTCACTGCTACCGAAAACCACGGACTTACTTCCTCTTCCAAAATTGGAGCCGATGCCATTTCGCACATCCAGCCTTCCAGCATCGCTGATCTGCTGGAGCTTCTTCCCGGAGGCGTATCGGCCAATCCTGCGCTGGGCGCACCCCAAATCGTGAATCTGAGAGCGGCCGGCTCTTTGCCGGACAATTATTTGACAGGTGCACTGGGCACTCAGTTCACCATAGATGGAAAACCTGTAAACAATAATGCAAACCTGCAATTCACGCCCGCCTGGAGCAGTTTGGGCTCAAATTACGTAAATATGGGGACGGATATGCGCACCATCGGCACGGAAGAGATAGAGAGCGTGGAGGTGGTGCGTGGAATAGCATCCGTAGAACACGGCGACCTTACCAGCGGACTTATCCAAATCAAGCGTATCAAGGGCGGAAACGATATCAGAGCACGCTTCAAATCTGATATGACATCGAAACTTGTTTACGCCGGAAAAGGATGGGAATGGGGTGGAAAAGAAAGGAGGACCGTAAATGCTGGCCTTTCTTACCTTGATTCCCGCACGGATCCCAGGAATGCCCGCCAGAACTACAAAAGACTCACGGGAAGCCTTCGTGGGGAGCGGAACTGGAGCGGGAACGGGTGTTTTCAGCACAGCGTGAACCTTAGCCTGGACTATACCGGCTCTTTCGACGACCGCAAAAGCGACCAGGACATAGACCAGATTGACGGCATCCCTGCCGAGACTTATAAATCGTCCTACAACCGCTTTCAGTTCGGGGCCGATTACAGCCTGCGCAGCAAAAGCGACAGTTCATTTTTCCGCTCATTATCGATTAATGCCTCCCTGAGCTATGAAAGGGACCTGATTGACAGGTGGAAAAACGTAATCCTGTCATCTGAAACGCCGTTTTCCGTGTCCCGGGAGGCCGGTGAGTTCGATGCCATCATACTCCCGATGCGATACGAAGCCACCATGCAAATTGACGGTCGTCCTTTGTATGCCTATCTTCAAGCCGTTGCAAACTTCCGCTTCGGCCCCCATAAGATAATGGCTGGCGTGGAATGGAATCTTGACAAAAACCTTGGGAGGGGCAGCATTTTCGACATAAACCGTCCTCTGTCAACGAATATCAGCGCCCGTCCCAGGCCCTATTACGACATTCCTGCCGATAACCAGATAGCGCTTTTTGCCCAGGAGAGCGCACGGCTGAACTTGGGAGAATTTGCGCTGGAGTGGATGGCCGGCCTTCGTATGTCCATCCGGACAAATTCATACTTTGACCCAAGGGCCAATCTTCGTCTGGAAATGCCGATGCCGGAAATCGGTGGCCACTACCTGAAAACGGGCGTTTATGCCGGTGCCGGTATCCATAGCAAATTCCCGACGATGGAAATGCTGTATCCCGACATCATTTACGGAGACAAGGTGCAAATGAACTATTGGCCAACGGAAAGCAGCCTCAGGCGCGTCAATATGCTGGTTTATACGCTTGATCCCACGAACAAGGCTCTGGAAGCCGCCCGCAATTTCAAATGGGAAGCGGGCATTGACGCCTCCTGGAACGGCTGGTCTTTTTCCGCCGATTATTTTCAGGAAGACATGACCTCTGGCTTTCGTAGCGGAAGCGAATACCATCGGCTGATATCCAAGGATTACAACGAGCAGTCAATAGACAAAAACAGCCTCACGGGATCTCCTTCGCTGGAGACCACCCCCTATGTCCTGGATACGTCACTGGTGGCATATTCCAAGACCACTAACGGCAGCCGCACGCTCAAGAGGGGCATAGAATATACCCTTGTCACGGCCCGTATCCCGGGAATCAACACAAGGCTTACGGTGAATGGAGCCTGGTTCCTTACCCAATATATGAACAGCCTGGCGGAATACCAGCGCCCATCGGCCATAATAAACGGAAAACCATATCCTTACATTGGAATATATGAGAAAAATGATGGCAAGTTGTACGAGTCGTTCAATACCAATTTCATGTTGGATACGCAAATTCCCTCCCTCGGCCTCATCTTTTCCACCTCGTTCCAGTGCACCTGGTTTACCGCTTCCCAGTCCATGGCAGACGATTCCTATCCTACGGCCTATCTGGACAAAGACCTTGTGGTACACCCTTATACGGAGGCTTCGGATGCCGATGGGGTGCTCCACCTTCTTGTAAGGGACTTTTCCCCTGTAATGCTTGAGTATCGGCGCATACCCTTTCTTATGAACGTTAACCTCAAGGCCACGAAGAAATTGTTCAAGAACAAGGCGACGGTTTCCCTTTTTGTGAACCGCCTTTTCACCGTAGCGCCCGATTACGAAGTTAAGGGAGTGGTCAAACGCCGCTCCAGTATGCCTTATTTTGGTATGGAACTTACATTGTCGATATGAAAGGAAAGATTCTCATAGTGCTTTTCCTCCTCCTGCAGTCTGCCTGTACGAAACCGTCCCAGGAAAACCTGTATTGCCGGCTTACATTACGCTCGGTTCTGCCGGATGGCCGTATCGCCGTATCAATTTCGGTAGATCCGTCACTTGCGGGCAACCAACTTCGCAACCTGAATACCGGAATCAACTACCCATATCCCACCTTTGTGAACAATATAGGGCAGGTACAGGTTCAGAAGGGAGTATATCTGCTTTCCTTCGACGGGCAGGCTCTTTTTGCCGATGGCAGCCAGGCGCGGGTGCGTTTTTCCGCCTGGGGAAGCCCTTCGGCCGCAGTGAATGTCATGGAAGACGAACTGATTTTGGAAATGCCTCTTTCAATTTTGCCATGACAGTCCCTATTGTCATATTGATTTCCTTGCTGCAGGCACCTGCAGACAGTCTTTCGGCCGTACAAAAAAGCTTCGAAAGGGAGAAAGATGTGCGTATGGACCATCGCGGAAGCGCCGCCCTTTACCTTTTCAGCCCCGAGGCCGCTTATACCGGAGTTGACCTGTCGTGGAAATCCTGCTCCGCTTCCACGCCAGTTTATCGGGAAAACGGGCGCAGTCTTGACCAGGGCCAGATAAATATCCGCACCCTTGTGAGGCCCGATTCTTCCAGAGCCGTGCGCGGAGCCGTGCATTACTTCAACGGAATCAAGCGTGAGGTGCTTTGGAACAGCTCTTCCGATTATCTAACAGTTTTCCCTTATGCCCTTGCCGATACCGTGGGAGGGGACGTATACAAGGAAGAATACTATTTCTCTGGCGGATATGCTGCCAGAGGGAAGCGTTTTCACTGGGGAGCCGAAGCATCATACAGGGCCCTTCACGAATACCGGATGGTGGACCCGCGTCCGCGGAACATTGTATCGGACCTGCAGATAGCAGCATCGGGGGGATATCAGCTGTCGGGGTTATATACCATAGACTTTACTGCCGGATACAGGCGCTATAGCCAGGCCCAGAACATGAACTTCCTGAGCGAGAGAGGAAAAAACAGCGCAGTTTTCCATCTTACGGGCCTGGGAAGCCATTTTGCACGATTCTCCGGAGCCACGGATACCTATATGAACACACGCTACACGGGTAACGGCTTTTCCTTTGGCGCCGCCTTGGCCCCGCTTCGTAAACAGGCCTGGAGCGCTGCGTTGAACTATTCCCTGCTGGACATCGTTCATTATCTGCCAAACCTTAACCAAGTGGCTTATACTGAATTATATACTCATTCAATAGAGGCTCGCATCCATTATCTTGGCCAAAATGGAGACTTGGCGTGGAAAGCCGGTGCTTTTGGAAACATAGAATGGCGTCAGGGACAGGAGTGCATACTGGACAACGGCAGCTCCGGTTACCTGAAGGAACTTGGCCGATTCAATATGTTCCAATCCTTTTCCTCCTCATCGGGAGCCGAAGCCATAATGGAATGGTCTGCCGGCTGGAGTCTTCAGGCCAGGGCCTCCTACCGCTCCTATAATGCTCATTATCCCTATCCTCTGCGCCATCTTTCTTATTCCGGAATGGAGCTTTCCATAGGTGGCGGATACCGTTTCCAAAAAGGGCATTGGATGTGCTTTGGAGGGGTTCATGCGGGGCTTTATCTGCCATTTTCCGGAACGCTCCAAATCCCTTCGGAATACACCTTGCCACAGTTAAACAACTATTATACAGAATATTACAACCGTGTTTCCGCCAGGGAGTGGAGCGGCAGAGTGAGGCTTCACGGAGAAAGGCAAATCACAAATTTCATGTCCATTTACCTCCAAGCCAGCCTTCAACTTGCTTTTCCCCACGGGTTTGGCCTGGCCAGGGCATCAATCATCTCTTTAGGAATTAATTTTTAAACTTCAAACGATATGAAAAGACTTATATTCATTGCGACTATTTCGCTTTTTGCCGCCGTCGCATGCCAAAAGACAGTGGTTCCACAGTTAAGCGTCTCCCCGGGGACGGTATCGTTCGATGCCAACGGCGGGGCATCAATCATAAGTGTCTCGTCCAACACGGAGTGGACAGTTTCCACCAGCGACAGCTGGATTAGTACGGAGACCAAAAAAGGAAGCGGTTCGGACGTGTTCACAATAGAGGTTCCCGCATTTACGGAAGCATCGGCCCGAAGCGGACAGGTGGTGCTGACCGCCGGTGAACTGCGGCAGACGATAGCCGTGGTTCAAGGCGCACCACTTGCCCCCGAGGAGACCCAGGAAAGCAGCTTCAAAGTGCTTGCGCTGGGCCAGACGCTGGAGGTGGAAGTGCCCGAAGGATACAGTTTTACCGTGGTCAATGAGGCTTCCTGGATTAGCGTAGAGACAAGCGGCAACGTTCTGACGCTGACTATAGCCCCCAACGCTCAGGCCTTGGAAAACCGCAGCGCAACAGTGTGCGCCCTCTTCGGCGAAGACGTGCTTGCCCAGGTCAATGTGGAACAAAGTTTCCGCAATGTGGAACCCGGAGAATTAATAATAGAAGAAGTCTATTTCACGGGCAGTCCAATCGAAGGTTCCTCAAGCCCCAGCGACGACCAGTACATAAAACTTACCAATAACAGCGACCGCCTGATTTATGCCGACAGGGTGATGTTCGTGACCAGTTTCATCAGCGGAACCATAACAAGTGTGGGCGCATATTACGAGTATCCGGCGTTGGAAGACGCCCTGGCAGTGGAAAATATGTACGTAATTCCTGGAAACGGCGACGATTATCCGCTTGAGCCCGGTGAATCACTTATTCTGGCCCTTGCAGCCAAGGATTACAAGGGGGAAGGCAACCCCAACGCCATCGATTTAAGCACGGCCGATTTCGAATTCTACGACGAGAACGAATATTGGCCGGACACGGACAATCCCGATGTGCCGAATCTGGAAATCTGGTTCAAGGCATCGGCAACCATCACCACCCTGCATCAGAGGGGTTTCGAAAGCTACGCAATTTGTGTCCCGCCTTACAACGAGACCGCCGAAAGCATTTTGGCCAATCGTCACTGGACGGGGACTTATACCTTCTATTTCAACGAGTATGTGATTCCGCGCAATCTTGACAGCCAGGATGTCTGGGTTATTCCCGGCGA
>CACYCP010000019.1 GCA_902772985.1 uncultured Bacteroidia bacterium
ACTTCCAGTTCAAGCTCAAGCACGCGCAGGAGTTCCTGCAGGAAGGCTCCAAGGTGAAGGCGTCCATCTTCTTCCGTGGCCGTTCCATCATGTTTGCCGAGCAGGGCGAGAAGCAGCTTCTGCGCTTCGCCGTAGAGCTCGAAGAGTTCGGCCGGCCCGAAAACATGCCTGTCCTGGAGGGCAAACGCATGACAATGATGATTGCTCCTGTAAAAAAGAAATAGCGCCGCCTGTCATTCCGAGCGAAGCGAAGAATCTCAAGGGCCTATATGTATAATTATTAATTGTTTAACACAATGGCAAAGCTTAAAACCAACTCCGGTGCCAAAAAGCGTTTCGCGCTTACCGGATCGGGAAAAATCAAGAGGAAGCACGCTTATCACAGCCACATCCTCACCAAGAAGACCAAGAAGCAGAAACGCAATCTTGACCACTTCGCCATCCTCGAGAAGGTCGATGTGCGTCGCGTAAAAGAACTGCTGGTCCTGTAAAAATGTTTAACTGGATTGCAAGTACCAAAGCGCCTGGGCCAAGTCCCTGCCACTGCATCCAAAAAAGTAAAAATTTATGCCTAGATCAGTTAACTCTGTAGCCTCAAGGGCTCGCCGCAAGAAGATTCTTTCCAGAACCCGCGGCAACTTTCTGTCCCGCAAGAACGTTTGGACAGTTGCAAAGAACACCTACGAAAAAGGTTTGACCTATGCCTACCGCGACCGCAAGGCACGCAAGCGCGAATTCCGTTCCCTTTGGATCCAGCGCATCAACGCCGCCGCGCGTCAGCATGGTCTTACCTACTCCCAGCTTATGGGACGCCTGGCAAAGCAGAACATCGGCCTTAACCGTAAAGTCCTGGCCGACCTTGCTATGAACAATCCCAAGGCATTCGAAGCCATAGTAAAGTCTGTTAACAAGTAAAGCTTGACAAAGCCGTGAGCTGGAAGGGAATCATCCAAAACAAGTGGTTTAAGCTGGGCCTTTGGTCCCTGCTCTATATCGCGTGGGTGATTTGGCTTGGAAATTTCTGGTGGCTCCTTGGCCTTGGCGTAATCTTCGACCTTTTCATCACGAAGAAGGTGAAGTGGCTCTTCTGGAAGAAAGAGTACGCCCCCGGCGAGAAGCACAATGTGTGGCTGGACTGGCTGGATGCAATCATCTTCGCCGTAGTCGTGGTCACTTTCATAAACATTTTCTTCTTCCAGGCCTTCAAGATTCCTTCCTCCTCGATGGAAAGTACGCTGTACACCGGAGACCACCTGTTCGTGAGCAAGCTCACCTACGGCCCCCGTGTTCCCCAAACACCGCTTACCATCCCTTTCACACACAACCGTATCCTGGACAGGGAATCCTATTCCACCCTTATCCAGAACAAATACCGTCGTCTGAAAGGCTTCCGGGAAGTTCGTCGCGGGGACATCGTGGTTTTCGGCTTCCCTAACGGAGACACAGTCCTTACACGCCGTCCGGCCGATGATTACTACTCCTGGGTGCGTGTGTACGGAAGGCAGCAGACCATAGACCAGTTCGGCCCGGTGATAGTTCGCCCTGCCGATAAGAAGGACCACTATGTGAAGCGCTGTGTAGCCGTTGCGGGAGACACCCTGGAAGTGAAGGACGGTATTGTGTGGGTGAACGGGCAGCAGGAACCCTCCTATCCTGGCAGGCAGCTGACTTATAAGGTTGTCACCAATGGTTCCAAAATAAACGCTCTGAAGCTGGAAAAAATGGGCCTGAACCTTTCGGAGCTCAATTTCGACCAGCATCTTCCCGGATATCCTTCCATGCCTCTCACCGAAGAGATGCTCCAGCAGGTATCCTCGCTGTCGGCCGTAGAGGAAATCCTTCCCAACCTGGAGGAATTCCCCGCCCGAGGCCAGGAAACGGCAGTTTTTCCCTTCACCGGGAAAGATCGCTGGACCAGTGATTACTACGGTCCGCTCTGGATTCCGAAAAAGGGCGAGAGCGTTTCCCTGAGCCTTGAGAACCTGCCTCTGTACGAGCGCATCATCAGGGACTACGAGCACAACAGCCTTTCCGTTCGCGGCGACGAAATTTTAATTGACGGACAAGCCGTCACAAGCTATACTTTTAAGCAGGACTATTACTTCATGATGGGCGACAACCGCCACAACTCCCTGGATTCCCGCTACTGGGGATTTGTTCCGGAGGATCACATTGTGGGTAAGCCCTCGATTATATGGCTTTCGACTGACGCTACGAAAAGCTTCCCCCGTTCAATCCGGTGGAAACGTTTTTTAAAGCTAGTTTAAAATAAAAAAGAAACAATTAAAAAGTAAAATATTATGTCAAAGGTTTGTCAGATAACAGGTCGCAAGAGGATGATTGGCAACAACGTTGCCCACTCGAAGCTTCGCACCAAGCGCGACTTCGCCCTCAACCTCAAAACCAAGAAGTTCTGGTCTGAATCCCAGCAGCGTTTCATCACCCTGAAGCTCACCACCAAGGGAATGCGCATCATCGAGAAGAATGGTCTCGACGCAGCCCTTAAGAAGGCACAGGAGAAAGGATACGTGAACCTTGTTTAACCCCTTTAATCCTTTAGAATTATGGCAAAGAAACAGAAAGGAAACAGGGTGCAGGTCATCCTGGAGTGCACGGAGCAGAAGGCAAGCGGTGTTCCCGGAATGTCCCGTTACATTACCACAAAGAACCGCAAGAACACTCCGGAGCGTCTGGAGCGTATGAAGTACAATCCGTACCTGAAGAAGGTTACCCTTCATCGTGAAATCAAGTAAAAACTATTAAGCTATGGCAAAAAAAGCAGTTGCAACCTTCGATGCAAAAGCCGGTGCAAAGCACATGGTGAAGGTTATCCGTATGGAAAAGAGCCCCAAGACCGGCGCCTACGTTTTCGTAGAGCAGCTTGTTGAAGAGGGCAAGGAAAAGGACTTTTTCGCCAAGAAGTAAGTTTTTTCCCCTTTAGCTTCAGGTCCGTGCACGAAACAACGCGTTTTTGTGCACGGATCGTTGTTTTTGGACCTTGCCCGTAGGATTAATCCGGAAAATCGGCCTTCTGTGCACTCGGGATGGATTGGCGGCCGAAGAATCCGGGAAAAGTTTGTATCTTTGCGGCCTATGGCATTATTCATTCCAAATAATTACCGGAATCTGCTTGGCGGCGTCGAGCAGACGGAGAAGGCCATCAAGGCCGTGAAGGACATGTTTCAGGAAAACCTTAGCGCCCAGTTGGCTCTTCTGCGCGTGACAGCGCCAATGATGGTGCTTTCCGGGCAGGGCCTTAACGACGATTTGAACGGTACAGAGCGCCCTGTGGTATTTCCTGTTAAATCCCTTGCCGATGCCCCTGCCGAAGTGGTCCACTCCCTGGCCAAATGGAAACGCTTGAAGCTGGCCCAGCTGGGCGTAGTTCCAGGGCGTGGTATCTATACCGACATGAATGCCCTGCGCCCGGACGAAGAACTGGACAACATCCACTCCATTTACGTGGACCAGTGGGACTGGGAGAAAGTGATGACTCCGGAGCAGCGGAATCTTGACTTCCTGAAGCAAACCGTACGCCGCATTTATGAAGCGGTAAAAGTTACGGAGAACAAGCTGTATGTGGAGTTCCCGCAGATTATCCCCATGCTTCCCGACGAGATTAAGTTCATCCATTCGGAAGAGCTCCTGCAGCGCTATCCCGGCCTGAACGCCAAGGAACGCGAAAATGCCATTACAAAGGAGTATGGGGCCGTTTTCGTAATAGGTATCGGCGGGAAACTCTCCAATGGAGAAGTCCACGACGGCAGGGCCTCCGACTACGATGACTGGAGCACTCCGACCGGGGACGGCTACTTCGGCCTGAACGGCGACATCCTGCTTTGGAACCCTGTCCTGAAGTGCGCCTTCGAGATTTCCAGCATGGGCATCCGTGTTGATGCACATGCCCTTCATTGCCAGCTGGCCGAAAGGGGACAGTTGAATAAGGAGCATCTATACTTCCATCGTCTCCTCCTGGACGGCAAGCTGCCACATAGCATCGGCGGCGGCATCGGCCAGTCCCGCCTCTGTATGTTCCTCCTCCGGAAAGCCCACATCGGCGAAATTCAAAGCGCTATCTGGCCGGCCGATATGCTCCTCGCCTGCGCCGCCGCCGGTATCGACCTTGCATAGCCTCTCATATTGTTTTCTGTGGCGAAAAATATTATCTTTGTAGGATAATAGAAGGCTATGGGAATATTTGACAAAGGCGTAAAGAAAACGAACCTGAACTTCTTCCAGAAGCTTGGGCGCTCGATTACGGGCAAGTCCAAGGTGGATGACGACGTGCTGGATGCCCTGGAGGAGGCCTTGTTGTCCTCGGATATGGGTGTAGATACCACACTGGAGCTGATAGACAATGTCCAGGACCGGGTGGAAAAGGACAAGTACGTGGATATGGAGGAGCTTGTGGCACTCATAAGGGACGAAATCGCCAAGCTCATAACAAGTGATTATTCTCCCGTCCAGCCTTTCGATTTTTCCAAGAAACCATACGTGATGCTCATCGTGGGCGTAAACGGCGTGGGCAAGACCACCACCATTGGCAAGATAGCGGCAATGCTCGCCGCCCAGGGCAAGAAGGTGGTGATAGGTGCCGCCGATACCTTCCGTGCCGCCGCGGTTGAGCAGCTTTGCATCTGGGCCGAAAGGGCCGGGGCCGATGTGGTGAAGCAGGGGCAGGGGGCCGATCCCGCCGCCGTCGCCTTCGACGCAGTGTCATCGGCCGTGGCGAAAGGGGCGGACGTGGTGCTCATAGATACCGCCGGACGCCTACACAACAGGGTGGACCTGATGAACGAGCTCACCAAGATACGGAACGTGGTTCGCCGCGTGGTGCCTGACGCTCCTCACGAGGTGCTTCTGGTGGTGGACGGCTCGACCGGGCAGAACGCCTTCGTCCAGGCCCAGGAGTTCTCCAAGGCGACGGATGTCACCTCCCTTGCTGTCACGAAACTGGACGGCAGTGCCAAGGGCGGGGTAGTTGTCGGCATAGCACACCGTTTCAAGTTCCCCATCAAGTTCATTGGCATCGGTGAGGGCGTGGAGGACTTGAAAGTCTTTGATTTGAAAGAATTTGTTGAATCTTTGTTTAATCCTCAGGATATAATATGAAACTATCGTACAGCTGGTTGCAAGAGTATTTGAAGTGCGCCTTGTCGGCAGATGAGATTGCCGATGCAATGACTTCCATTGGAATTGAGGTGGATGCAGTTGAAACCACGGAACTCATTCCCGGCGGGCTTGCCGGCGTGGTGGTGGCGAAGGTCCTCACCTGCGAAGCGCACCCGGACTCCGACCATCTTCACATTACCACCGTGGACGACGGCACTCCGGATCCGGTCCAGGTGGTTTGCGGCGCTCCTAACGTTGCCGCAGGGCAGAAGGTGCTTTTCGCCCGCATCGGCACGGTCCTTCCCGGCGACTTCAAGATTAAGAAGTCCAAGATCCGCGGAGTGGAAAGCTTCGGTATGATATGCGCGGAGGACGAGCTTGGCATCGGCACCAGCCACGACGGCATCATGATACTTCCGGAAGACGCGGTCATCGGCACTCCGGCCAAGGAATATCTTGGAATCAAGGACGCTTCCGTAATAGAATATGAGATAACTGCGAACCGCATTGACGCGGCTTCCCACATTGGAGTAGCCCGCGACTTGTATGCCTACCTCAGGAGCCGGGACATCCCCTGCAGCCTGTGCCTGCCGTCGGTGGAAGCCTTCAGGGAAGGCCCCGGGGAATCAATTCCCGTAGAGGTTCAGGACCCCTCCGGTGCGCCCCGCTATTGCGGCATCACCATGAAGGGTATCAAGGTGGAACCCTCGCCCCAGTGGCTGCAGGAGCGCCTTGGCGCCATCGGCCTGAAGCCCATCAACAACGTTGTGGACATTTCCAACTTCGTGCTCTTCGAGACCGGACAGCCGCTCCATACCTTCGATGCCGCGAAAATATCTGGCGGCAAGGTGATAGTGCGCCGCGCAGGGGAAGGGGAGCCCATCCGCACCCTGGACGGGATTGAGCGCAAGCTGAGCGCCGGGGATGTGGTTATCGCCAATACCGATGGCCCTATGTGCATCGCCGGTGTCTTCGGCGGTGAGGATTCTGGCGTGAGCGATTCCACCACAGAAGTTTTCATCGAAGGTGCCTACTTCGATCCGGCCTCCATCCGTAAGACCGCAAAAAGCCAGACCCTCTCTACCGACGCATCCTTCCGTTTTGAGCGCGGAGCCGATCCCGAGGCCGCCCTTTACGCTGCAAAGCGTGCCGCCCTCCTCATCCAGGAGCTGGCGGGTGGCACTGTGGTGGGCAAGATCCGTGAGGAGTATCCGGCTCCCATCGGCCGTGCGAAGATAGAGCTGGACTATGCCAGAATGGAGAATTTCATCGGCAAGAAAATTGGGGCGCAGGTAATTGAGAAGATTCTGGAAGGTCTTAATTACCAGTTCCTTGAACGAAGGGAAGGCGGTGCCCTTGTGGCGGCCCCTACCTATATGGTCGATGTCACCAGGGAATGCGACGTTGTAGAGGAGGTCCTCAGGATTTACGGCTACAACAATATCGAACTGCCGGAAAGCCTTCACATGAGCGTGAACCCTTCCAGCCAGCCGGATCCTGAAGCCGTGCGCAACGCCATTTCCAACTGGCTGGCCGCCAACGGTTTTGTGGAAACGATGAACAATTCCCTCACGAAGGAGGACTATTATACCTCCCTGGAGACCTACCCGGCCCAGCGTTGCGTACACATCGTGAATCCGCTTTCCCAGGATTTGAACGTGATGCGTCCCACGCTGCTGCTGAACGGTCTTGAGGTGGTGGCCTACAACATCAACCGCCAACTGAGCGCCCTGAAATTCTTCGAATACGGTTCTGTGTATCAGCGCCTTCCCGAGACTGATGGCAAGACCTTGGATTCATACGAGGAGCACCGCTGCTTCTCCCTTTTCATCAGCGGAACGCCGGATAAGGTATGGCGCAGCGCCGTTCAGAAATCCAGCTTCTTCCAGCTGAAAGGCTATGTGGACGCCTTGTTTGCCCGCTATCGCGTGGACGCCTCTACCCTCATCCAGGGCGCCGCACCCTCCGATATCTTTGCCGAGGGCATCACTTACAGCCTTCCCGGGAAAGAGCCCAGACTGCTCGCGGTCCTTGGTACTGTTTCCCCGGCCCTTTGCAGGCGCTTCGGCATAAAGCAGCCGGTTTTCGCCGCCGAGATTAACTGGGAGCTGTTTTTCACCCTTGTCAAGAGGGATAAGTTCTCCTTCAAGGAACTGCCTCGTTTCCCCGAAGTTCGCAGGGACCTTGCCCTCCTTCTGGACGAAGGCGTTGCTTATGCCGATGTCCGCCGCTCGGCCCTCCGCGCCGGAAAGAAACTCGTCAAGGGCGTGAGCCTCTTCGACGTTTACCGCGGGGAGAAGATTCCTGCCGGCAAGAAGCAGTACGCCTTGAATTTCGTCCTCCAGGATTTGGAGAAAACCCTTACTGACGCCGACGTAGAACGCACGATGGATGCAATCCTGAAGGCCCTTCAAAGCGAATTCGGCGCCGTTCTCCGTTAATGCGTAAAAGCCTTCATATCCTGCTTCTTGCGCTTCTTGTCGGCCTTGGATTCACTTCGTGCAAACCAAAGCTGATAGAGCGAGACGACATGGTGAAGATAATGCACGATGTCATTCTGCAGGACCAGTACCTGAAACTTCAGGTCAGGCATGACCGTAAGTTGGACACCCTGCTGGTTTATGAAGGCATTTTCCAAAAATACGGATATACTACCGACAATTTCGTAAGCAGCCTTCCATATTATTTCGAAGATCCTGCCCGGATGGAAAAGGTGATGGGCGAGGTGGTCAAACTGTTCGAGAAAGAATCGGCCGTCCTGGAGAAGGAGCTTCGGCAGGAAGAGTGGAGGAAGAAGATGCTCCGCATATACCACCAGCCGATGAGCCGTCGCTTGCCGGAGTTCAAGGAATGGAAGGGCCCTTATGGCCTGGACGAATATGGGAATTATGACAAGACGCCTAAGCGCACAATTCCTTTATACCCTTGACGGGAGCTTTGAACCCGTCCGGAGGGGCTTCGTGGAGGTGGATGACGCCGGCCGCGTGCTTCGCCTTGGACAATGCGACCCGGACGAGGAGGTGCTGCCAGGAGCCATCGTCCCCGGCTTTGTGAACGCGCATTGCCACATAGAACTTTCTTTCCTGAGGGGCATCTTCCGGAAGGGAAGCGGAATGGCGGGCTTCATAGACCAGATAAACGAGCTCAGGGACTCCCAGACGCCGGAACAGAAAAACCTGGCCCTATCCACGGAGATGGATGCCCTTTGGGCCCAGGGCGTGCAGGCCATGGCCGATATTTCCAATTGCGACGATTCCTTCGGCGTGAAGGCCCTGCATCCTATTTATACCCGCACCTTCCTGGAGGTTTTCGGGGACGATCCTGCCCGCTGCGACGATGTTATGAGCGGGGTGCTGGCCCTTCAGGAGAAGGCAAAATTCCTGGGCTTGGACGCCGCCCCTTCGCCCCACGCCTGTTATACCATGAGTCCGGAGCTTCTGACGGCTTCGTCGGTGGCGGGGCTCCAGAGCGGCTTCCTGTCCTATCATTGCGAGGAATCGGCCGAAGAGGTGGAAATGCTGGAGAAGGGGAGCGGGCCAATGTGGGACAACCGTGTGCGGAACGGCCTCCGGACCCCACCTGTGACCGGGGAAAGTCCGCTGGAGTATTTTGCCAACCTTGTTTCGAAGGAGACGGGGACGCCTGTCCCGGGAAATGTCCTGCTGGTTCACGAGTGCTGCCTTACAGCCCAAGGCGCCGCCTTTGCGCGAAGAATGTTCGCACATCCTTTTATTGCCGTCTGTCCGCTGTCCAATCTTTTCATCCACAAAACTTTGCCGCCAATTCCGCTTATGCGGGAAAGCGGTATCCCCATCTGCATCGGCACCGATTCCCTTTCGTCGAATGACGCGCTGAACATGGTGGATGAGATGTACTGCCTGCAGCAGGCCTTCCCGGGGCTTTCCCTTGGGGAGATGCTTTCCTGGGCCTGCCTGAACGGTGCCCGCTTCCTTGGGAAGGAAGCCGAAATGGGCAGCATCGGCCCGTGTAAAACGCCTGGTATCGTGTATGTTACCGCCTGTGAAGGTGGAGTTTTAACGCCTGAAAGCAAGTCGCTGCGCCTATGTTAAGGGAAGACACGGTTTTCGGCCCTATTTTCAGCCGCAGGCTTGGGAGTTCGCTAGGCATAAATCTGTTGCCCAGGGAAGGAAAAATTTGTAACTTTGACTGCGTTTACTGCGAATGCGGTTGGAATAAGGATGGTTTGGGAGATACGCTTCTCCCTACGGTGGCCGAAGTTGAAAACGCCCTCCGGAACAAGCTGGAGGCGTTAAAGGCGATGGGAACAGGCATCGATTCCATTACCTTTTCCGGGGATGGGGAGCCTACGCTGCATCCGGATTTTGAGAGGATCATAGACATTACGCTGGAGCTTAGGGACGCCTTTTATCCGAAGGCTAAGGTGTCGGTCCTTTCCAATGCCACGATGATTGGCAAGGAGCCGGTTTTCAGGGCTTTGCAAAAGGTGGATTATGCCATTCTGAAGCTGGACGCACCTACAGACCTCCTGGCCGCGCTGGTAAACCGTCCGGCAAAGGGCTATAGTGTGGAGGAGCTTGTGAGGAACCTTATGCGCTTTGAAGGGAAGTTCATCATGCAGACCATGTTCCTGAAAGGCCCGTCCTGGGCCACCGGAGACTGGGTTGAAGCCTGGATGGACATTGTGAGGAGAGTAAAGCCCAGGGCCGTCATGGCATATACCATAGACCGGGAAACTCCAATGCCGGGACTTGGAAAATACACGGTAGAGGAAATGCGCTCTTTGATGCAGCCTCTCCTGGACGAGGGATATAATATACAATTTAAAGGATAAACCATTATGAATCTTTGTGAAAAATATGGCTACACTCCCGACAAGGAGGCTATTGCCAACAATCTGGAAATCATTGCTTCGGGCATTGACGCAATTGCCAGCGAACAGCTTTTCAAGGAGTGCTTCTCAATCATGGACCTGACCACCCTTGCAAACGAGGACACTCCCGCCAGCGTAAAGGCATTGGTAGAGAGGGTGAATTCCTTCGCCAAGGACTATCCTTCATGGCCTCTTCCCGCTTCCATTTGCGTTTACCCGAATTTCGCTTCAATTGTGGCCGGGACTCGCGACAGCAAAGATCTGCACGTGACCACGGTGGCCGGTTGTTTCCCTACCTCCCAGAGCTTCCTGGAAGTAAAGCTGCACGAAATTGAGCTG
Organism: uncultured Bacteroidia bacterium; assembly: GCA_902772985.1. Lineage (GTDB taxonomy): Bacteria > Bacteroidota > Bacteroidia > Bacteroidales > UBA932 > Cryptobacteroides. The sequence continues at coordinate 10,304 of CACYCP010000019.1, forward strand.
GCCGTTCGCGGTGGTGCCGACGAGATTGACATTGTCCTGGCGCTCAACAGCTTCATAAGCGGCGACTACAAGACGGCCGGAGAGGAAATCCTGGCTTCTCGCAAGAAGATTGACGAAGTGGCGGCCGCCCTTGGCAGGAAGGTTGTCCTGAAGGTTATCCTTGAGACCGGCCTGCTGGTCAGTCCTGAACTCATTGCCGACGCTTCCTTCCTTGCAATGGAAAACGGGGCCGATTTCATCAAGACTTCCACCGGAAAGGTAAAGGTGAACGCCACTCCTCTGGCCGCATACGTGATGTGCCAGTGCATTGAAAAATATTACAAGGTAAGTGGCCGGAAAGTGGGATTCAAGGCCGCCGGAGGCATCTCTTCGGCTCAGGACGCCCTTTGCTACTATTCCATCGTTTCCACTATCCTGGGCAAGGAATGGCTGAACAAGGAGCTGTTCCGCTTCGGCGTTTCCCGCCTTGCGAACCAGCTGCTTTCGGCAGTGGAGGAAAAGACCGTCGCGTATTTTTAAGATTTCTTAAAATCAAAAGCGTTTCAGGGGGCCGGAAATTGTTTTCCGGCCTTCTTTGTGTCTGTTTGGCCGATTTTTCCGCCCGGAGGATTTTCCGCCTTCGGGTAAGCGTTTCTTTCCCCCTTGAAAATTGGCCCTGCAATTGGCCCTGTTGGCTTTTTTTCAATTAAACGTTTCATTTTTCTTTACACGGATAAGTTTTCCCAGCTTTGCATCAAGAAAAATAATGTTTTATGAAAAAGTTCGCAGGTTTTCTATTGTCGATTCCGCTTCTAGTGCTGGGTGCATGTGAACGCGAGGGGGGCTTCGGTGAGGATACTTACCGGGGTCCTGAAGAAGAGGTGTATCACGGGATGATCGAGCTTGGGGAAAAGCTTGAAGACCCCTACACCGTGGAGAATATGAAGGAGGCGCTCGCAAAAGTGTATCCTACTAAGAGTGAAAGGGTGGATTTGGTTGCAACCGATCTGTACGTCCGTTTTTTGCCGGAGGATGATTCCCAGATGAAGCGCTTGCTGGAGGACGGCCTTCAGCTGATGGATCATCCTATGGATTACCGCATCGTGAGGGAAGGGGACTATTACCAGGATCCTGAAGTGGGGGATGAAAACATTACCTGGCAGTACGCGGTGGTTCCGCGGGAATACCGTTTTCCTGCGGGCATACGCTACGAACTGCTGGATAAGTGCTACATCCCCGACAATGATCCCCTGACCCGTGCTGATGGCGACGGAATAGATTGGTCGCGTGTGGAGGAGGAAGCGTTTCGGCTCACAGGCAACGAAGATCTGTGGACCCCGCAAACCAAGGCGGGCGCCGCACAACCCGAAGGGCGCATTACCATCGTGGATGAAGATTTCATAGGTGGGAAGCCCTTCGGTGTTGCCGGCGTTAAAGTTGTGTGCAACGTGTTCGTGAAAATGGCGTCGGCCTATACCGACAGGGACGGCTATTATAAATTTACCAAGTCATTTTCTGGAAAGCCGCGCTACCGTCTGGTCTTTTCGAATGAAAAGGGTTTCAACATCGGCTTTAATTTCATTATCGTGCCGGCGTCGGTCAGCACACTGGGGAAATGCGGGCCGGAGGGAGTTGATCTCCAGGTGAGCCAGTTGAAAGATGCTTCCCTTTTCCGCCGCTGCACGGTGAACAATGCCTGCTACGACTATTATGAGCGCTGCAACGAAACCGACCTGGATATCCTGGCGCCTCCCGGAGACCTGAGGATTTGGATTTTCCCGGATATGAAGGCATGCAGTACGCCAATGCTGCACCACGGCGCGGCTTTGGACCACAAGCTGCTGGTGGCATATATCGGGGTATATCTTCCAATTGTGAAGCTGTTCCTGCCCGACGTTACGCTTGGGGCAAAGGAAAAGAATTATGCCGGAATATACCGTGCAACCATGCACGAACTTGCACATGCCAGCCATTATGCCCAGGTTGGAAACGGATACTGGGGAAACTATATAGACTATGTGATTCGCTCCTATATCACCGAGGGCCGAAATCCTTACGGTTCAGGGACCGGCGATAAAAGCGGTTATTGCGAGATAGGTGAGATGTGGGCTTACTTCCTGGAGGAAACGCTCTTCAAGGACCGTTACGGCGGCACGCTGAGAAGCTTTGGCCGCGACTACTGGTTCAAACCCGACATCTTTTCCTATCTGTACGAAAGGGGAATGTCCCGCGGGGAGATATACCGTGCCCTTACCGAGGAAGTCACTTCCATCGACGATTTGAAAGATTCCCTGGTTTCGCTTTACCCCGAGAGGGAAAGCTACATGCTCCAAACCTTCCAGAATTATGGCAAATAGCGGCGGGCGGTCTGTTTCTGTATTCCTTTTGTGTGTATTACTAACGGTGTCCTGTTCTGTCAAGGAAGACAGGACAGACTGCCCCTGCTCACTCTTCGTGGAACTGGAAAGCTTGCCCCCGTCTGCCAAGGCGCAGCTTTCCTTTTCTTCGGAGGGCTTTTACGATAGTAGAACAGCACTGCAGGACACCAGTTTGATGGTTCAGGTCCCAAAGACGGATGTCCTTGTTCTGGCTATTTCAGGGGCTTCTCCCGGAGACGATGGCAGAGTCCGGATTCCTCTTGGCTTCGAGTGCCCTCCGCTGCATCTTTTCGCCGGTGAGGTGGACGCCAGGGGAGAGAGGGCCGAACTTACGGCCCGCCTCCATAAGCACTATTGCCTGTTGGAGTTGGAGTTCTCCGGCCCTCCTGGATGGGGAGAGCCTTACTGGACCGAAATCCGTGGAGAAGTAAATGGAATAGAGATGGATGGAAGTCCGTCGGAAGGAGAATTTTCCTGCCGTCTGGATTCGGGTTTCAGCTGCCGTCTTCCGCGTCAAAGTCCGGACCGGCTCCTGTGGCTGGACATTGCCATGCCGGACAGAGTGGTACGCACATTCAACCTTGCCCGATTCATGCTGGACGCAGGCTATGACTGGACCGCGCCCGATCTGGAAGACATGACCCTCCACATAGACCTTTCCGTTTCGGAAATAAGCTTCCGAACCGACAATTGGTCCACGGTGATTCCAATAGCTTTCGAGATATAAGTTTGTTAGAGCCGGGAGGCCAGTTCCATGTACTGGTTGCGTGAAACCGGTATCCGGATTCCACCGCAGTCCATTTCTGCGGTTATGACATCGTTAGGGTCTTTCCGCAGCGCGCTCACGTGCAAGATATTGACATAATATGAGCGGTGGCAGCGGAACAGGCCATGTTTCTCTACTTTTTCCTGTATGGCATTCATTGTATTGTGCAGCTGGTACTCCTTGACCGTACTGCCGTCCAGGTAGAAAATACGGACGTAATTGATTTCGGCCTTGATGTATAGGATAACAGAGGCCGAGAGGACAATGCGAACCTGCCCCCTGGAGTCAGTGAAACGGATAAGATCACCACGCTCGCTTATGCTCCTCTGCTTTTCCAGAAAGTCCAGGATGCAGAGCAGGCTTGTCACGGTGAAGTAGGGATAAAATATGATAAGGAAAGAATACTTCATACACTCTCCCACGTGATGGAAGTAGGACATGCTGAGCCCGCTTTTGATATATATGTACTGTGCAAGAAACAATGCCACTACCATCATTTCCATAAAGCACCAGAATAGATAGACCAGCCAATTAATCTTTACATACCTGAAAATCATCAGGAACATCAGCCGCAGCACCAAGAGGCACGCGGCAACTATTCCCATACAGACGGTGGCGTTCACAAAGAAGAGTCCTTGTCCCATATCCAGGTTCTGTTCAACATTAAAAGGCCTGTAAACCAGCACCATAAAATAGAAAAACAAGGAGGAAAAGATGACGTACCAGAATCCGGATGCCACCTTTCCAAAGATGTCCTGCACAGGTTCCAGCAAAATTACGGGTTGCGGCCTATAGCTCATTTTGTCAAAAAATTACGCATTTCACCACAAATATACGCATTTTGCGTAAGAAATTGCTGATTTGGCCAAAATTTTTAAAACGGATGAGGAGGAATGGGTAATTTTGCGGGTCATTTTCTAGAAGAAAAAAGATGAAAAGAACAAATCTGCTATTGGCTATATCGCTCCCGATGGTGTTTTTAGCCTGTGCACGTGAAAATCCGGATCCGGAATCCACGGATGTGGGCTACGTCCGGATCAGCTTGGGCCAGGAGGATATATCCATTTCGACTAAGGCGGATGCTGACAGTGACCTTCCCTCCCTTGAGGATTTCGAGGTCGAGATTTACAACGCCAATTCCATCCGTCTTTACCGTCAGCCCTATTCTGTAGCAAAGAACGACCTGATTCGCCTGAATGCCGGAGAGTTCCGGCTGCTGGCTCATCATGGTGATTCGCTGGGCGCCGGTTTCGGCAAGGCTTATTATTTGGCCGACAAACAGTTTACTGTCCATGGTTTTATGGAAAACGGCCGTGAATATGATGAGGTCTCTGCCGTGGCGAAGTTATCAAACGTGCGCTTGAGTGTCGTGTTCAACGAGAATTTCTCCCGTTTCTACGCCGACTGGTGGGCTGTTGTCCGTCACGTCCGCTACACTCAGAAGCAGGTCCGATTCTCCAAGACCGAAACCCGCAAGGGTTATATGCCCGGCGGTGAACTCTATCTGGAGATTTATGCCCGTATGGACGATTTCAAGGATCCTGTCAGCGGAGCACTGAAGGACACGACGGTGTATTTCAAGAGTGAGCCTGTCGCTTACGAACCTAACGATGCCGTTACCTTCAATGTCAATACAGTTTCCCGCAACGGAGACATGGACGTTTCCATTCACGTGAACCGCGACGTGGAAGACATCGTATTGGACCAGACCATTCCGTCCGATGCCCTGCCGGCTGCAGATCCATATTTCTCCAAGGACGGCAATACCTCCGGCACTTATTCCTATTCTTATATCGTTGGTCTCGCCGGGACGATTTCCGGCCAGACGCTCAGTATGGACATTTCGCCAAGAACCAGTTTCGCCTCGGTCCTGCTGCACACCGAATCGGATTACCTGACACTGGAGGACATAGACCTTGTTGCCCCTACAGCTGCGCAGGTGGCCGCACTGGAAGCCGCCGGCATCGATTACCTGATTCCGGATTCTTCCCCTATCGGCTATGTTAATTTTGACGCGCTCATCCAGGCCCTTTCGGCCCAGGTAGTGGTGGAGGGGAACGATCCCAAGGAAGTCGCCCGCTTCACCGTTACCCTTACCGACGGGCTGGGTAAGACTGCTGAGGCACAGTACAGCGTGAACGCAACGCCCATCCATGCCCAGTTCAGCGCGGAAAACGTGAATATCTGGGGCTGGAAAATCGTTGCTCCCAAGATGCATATCCAGTGCACCGAGCCCATTCCCGAGGGAACAGTCTTCACCCTCCAGTGGAGCCAGAACCAGACAACCTGGTCTGCCGGCACTAACCCCGCTTCGGTGAGTGGATATGATTATACTTTCCCCGACGTAACCTCGCTTCAGGCTGGCAGTCCCGTGTATTTCCGCTGCCTGGTGAACCAGAATGCCGACATTATGCCGGAGCAGGGCAGTATTACCACAGAAACGGCTCAGCAGATTGATAACAACGGCTTTGAGCAATATACCCAGAAGACTACGAAGACGAAGGTTGCCATTGTCTCTGATTTCACTGTAACCTGGTGGCAGCTCTTTTCCAATGCAAACAATAAATGGTGGGCCTCAAATGCCACACAGGGTATCGAGGACGATCAAGTAGCCACCGCTTATCAGGATTACAAGACATATCCTCCCGTTGCCCTCACCACCTCCGGAGCCTATTCCGGAAACAGCGTCATGCTTGCAACCATCTGGACCGGTACCACTTCCAGTGCCTTAGGCCTGGTGGGAACGAAACATAATTATTATGGTGAGATTTTCCTTGGCCAGTCCAATGAAGGACAGCAGGACAACTGGTCCCGCACTTCTGAGGGCCACAGCTTCTCCAGCCGTCCCGGAAAGCTTTCCTTCATGTATAAGTTCGATCCGAACAAATCGGCCGCTTTCTATGTGAATATCGAGGTCCTGGACGCCCAGGGTAATGTAATTGGCAGCGCCACAAAGAACGACGTCACCACCGCCGTGTCTTCCTGGACGCGCTGCACGATGCCCATCAGCTACAGCGTGACCAATAAAAAGGCCGCGTCCCTGAAGCTGACCTTCCGTTCGTCGGCCAATGGCAGCGAAGAGCACCGGAAAATAAAGGTGAATACCCTTTCCGGAAACCACGACATTTTTGCCGGCAGCATCCTTTACCTTGATAATGTCGAACTCCTTTATTCAGAATAATATATAGTTATGAAAAAGATATTTTTGGTCATTTTAGCTGCAGCGGCCGTTTATTCCTGTAACAACCAGCTCGAGCAGCCCGGAGAAGAAGGCATGGGAACCCTTTCCCTGAAGATGAACAGGGACGGTGAATACCAGACTAAGGCCTCCTCCAACAGTAATGTCAACGATTTCGTGATTGACATCGTCCGTTCCAGCGATGGTTACACGAAGCATTTCGACCGTTTCGGCGATATGCCTCAGATCCTGGAACTGGGCAGCGGTTCCTATTCCATTTCCGCGTCTTCCCCTGTCGTGGCCGACGCAGGCTGGGATCTTCCCATTTATGGAGCCTCGGCCAATTTTGACATCAAGGTCGGGGAACTGACGCCCATCAACATGACGGCGACTCTCCAGAACATGAAGGTGACCCTGGCCCTTTCGGACAATTTCCGCAACGAACTGTCCAATTACACCGTTGCCATCACCAACGCCCCGTCCTGGGAAGAAGCTACGGAAGGCGTGAATACGCTGATCTGGGCCGATAAAGCAGCCGTGGACGAAGGTCGCCCGGGTTATTTCAGCGTGGGAGCCCTGATGGTCAAGGTGGACGGCTACCGCAATATCGACGGCAGTGAAACCCACGCCAGCCTCACCATCACAAATGTGGCTGCCCGCGACCATCATATTATCAGCCTTGACGCCAAGGTTACCGGCTCTGTGAGCGGTATCTCCATAACCATCGATGACAGCGTGACCGAGAAGAATTCAGACGTCAATGTTGAAGGATGGGACGAGGTCCCTGTGGACGGCGGCGACGATGGTGGCGACGATGGCGGTGACGACACGGGTGATGACGATCCTCCGGCACCTTCCACTGCTCCTACCATGACCTGGGAGAGCAATCCCGATTTCGCTCCGGCTCCCATCACCGACCCGATGGACGTGGAAATCGTAATCGAGGCCCAGGAAAAGATATCCCAGTTCATCGTTACTGTGGATTCCTACATCCTTGGAGAGACAATTGCCGCCCTGGCAGGAATGGATTACACCTATTCCCCCGATACGCCCTTCGAGATGGATCTCATCAATAATGAGGCTTTGATCGGTGCCCTTGGCGCAATGATTCCTACTGGAGATGCACTGCTGAACCAGACGCATGTGGACTTCTCCCTGTCGCAGCTGGTCCCGCTTATCCTTGTGTATTCGCCTACAAGCGGCTCCAACCACGTTTTCACTCTTAAGGTTACTGACTCCAAGGGCCAGAAACTTGAAAAGCCCGTTACCTTCTACGCATTATGAGAAGATTGACAAAAGTACTGCTCGCCTTGACGCTTTTGGCCGCGGCAGCATGTTCCACGAAGGAACAGTTGCCGGAGGGTGAAGGTATGCTCACGGTGAGGCTGTCCCGAGACTTCGAGACCGTTCCGGTGGTGAAAGGCCAGGCAGGGGCTCCTGTCCAGACTTTCTCCCTGGAGGTCACTCCGAAGGAGGGGGGACAGAGCGTAATAGTCGAGGACTATCGTACGCTTGAATCGCAGCCGCTGCGCCTTGTCGCAGGGAAATACACTGTCAAGGCCTTCTCCGGCACCCAGGCTACATCGGCCTGGAACCTGCCCAGCTATGAAGGCACTACTGATATTACTGTCAAAGCAGACCAGGTGAACACCGCTTCCATCGATGTTTCGCTGGCCTCGACCATGGTGACTGTCTCTTTCGATGAGCATACAGACGATTTCTTCACCGACTATCGCGTAACGGTGGCTACCGAAATCAGTGATGCCCTGGTGTTCAACAATAAGACCGGCACCATCAAGGATACGGCTTATTTCCGCGCCACCTCCCTGGAATGGGAACTGGGCATGGTCAATACGGCAGGGGAGACCTATCGTCTGGGCCCCGTGACCATTGAGAACGTGAAGCCCCGTGAGCACTATAACCTGAAATTCACGATGGAAGAGTACACGAAGAATGCGGGCGGCGGCGTACTTCGCATCAAGGTCGATGACAGCACCCAGATTAAGGAATATCAGCTTTGCCTGGATTTCGACAACGACGGACTGCCTTCCATCACGGCCTCGTTCGACATTACTTCCGAAATTTCCGTTCCCAAGGGGAATGAGACCAGCAAGCAGGTCTATGCACAGGCTGTAAAGGGCATCAAAAGCCTGGTACTGAGCCACGCCTGCGCCGAGCTTACCTCGGCCGGGCTGCCGCAGGCCACAGAATTGGTCGATGGCGATCTGTCGACCCTGAATACTGCCGGTGTAAGCGTTTCTGCGGTTAATTATGGCCAGCAGGCCGTCACCCTGGAGATGTCGGGACTTCTTTCCCGCCTGAACCTGGGAGCTTACCGAATGACGCTTACCGTGGTCGATACCAAGGACCATTATTGCCAGATTCCTTTCAACTTTACCATTGCTTCCCCGGTCGAGGCCGAAGCTGTCAGCGCCAAACCTTGGGCCGAATTCGCAATCCTGAAAGGAAAGTGGTACACCAACGAGCGTCCTGCCGGCCTCAAGATACAGTACCGCAAGGCTTCGGACAGCGCCTGGATCGATTACAACGGTACGATTGTCGCCGACGATAACGCTGCGACATTCACCTCCGAACTCTATGGCCTGAATTCTTCCACCGCCTATGTGTTCCGCGTCATTACCGACAAAGACAATGATACCCGTGAGGTCAATTTCACTACGGTTGGGACCCAGACTATCCCGAACCTCAATTTCAACGACTGGTATCAGGACGGAAGTGCATGGTATCCCGGCGTTAACGCCAGCACCCGTATCTGGGATACGGCAAACGGCGGTACTGCCTCCTTCGGCTGCGTGCCCACGACTCCCGAGACTTCGGATGTCGTTTCCGGCAAGGCGGCACGGCTGGAGAGTACTACGGTGACCGTTGTCGTCATCACCAAGTTCGCGGCCGGAAACATCTATGTCGGCGACTTCGTGGGAGTGTCCGGCGTGGGTGCCGAACTTGACTGGGGTTATCCTTATTCGGCCCGCCCGATGGCACTGCACGGCTACTATAAATATATGCCGAAGACTATCGACAATGCGGAAGATCCTTACAAGGGCAAGAAGGGCGAGATGGACAGCTGTTCCATCAAGATGTACCTGCTGGACTGGAGCGCCAAGTTCCGGGTCAATACTTCCAAGAAAGTCTTCCTGCAGGATGACGACCCTTCCATCATTGCGATGTGCGACTTTACCTCCAACGTAACCAATTCCGGTTATGTAGAGTTCACCCTGCCGCTCCAATACCGTGACAGCCGTATTCCTTCCTATGTGGTGGTTGTCGGTGCGGCTTCACGCCTGGGAGACTACTTCACGGGCGGTAAGGGTTCCACCCTGCTTCTGGATGAGTTCTCGCTCATCTTTGATGCGGGACAACTTACCGAAGAGCAACGCTCGCTGGTCGGTTACCGGAATATTCAGTAATGAAAAAAATTTTTATACTTATGCTTCTAGGCCTGCTCTGTCATACGGGGCAGGCCCAAGAGGTTTTTGAGCGGGGTTTTGCCGGCAAGAACAAGATTTTTATCCCCCGAGGGAGCTTCGGTGGCGGCCTGTCAGCTTCTTTTTCCAAAAGCGGAGTCGGGGACGAAAACGGCTATTCGATAATCCCTTCATATATTGGGGAGCTGAAAGGCGGATGGACCTCGTATGCCATCCATCCCAGTTTGGAGTATTTCCTGAAGGATAACTGGAGCATCGGCCTTGCATTCGATTATGTGAAGAACGATTTTTCACTGGACAAGGCCCGCCTGGCGCTCAATGAGGACATGGCGCTGGACATCCAGGGTTGGAATTATATGCGCCAATCCTATATCGGCTCCATCATTACCCGCTATTATGTGCCTTTTTTGGGCTCCCGCATTTTCGGATGGTTCGTGGAAGGTGGAATTTACGGGGGGTACATCCAGTCAATGTTGTATTCCGTGGGAGAGGATGGACTTAAGCACGGAACCTATCAGGACAACTTGCGTCTTTCCCTGGGGCTCAAACCCGGCGTCTGTTTCTTCGTAGGTGAGAATTATGATTTTGAAGTGCAGGTAGGTCTGGTGAACCTGAGCATGACAAGGGTGGAACAAACTGAAAACCAGGTCAAAAAAAGTCACGTCTGGGTATTCAAGGCCAATGAGAAGATAGACCTTCTGGCCATTAAGTTCGGTGCCCATATCTATATCCAGCCTCGCAAGAAAAAGTGAAAAAACTGCTCTGCCTCACTCTTGCCGCAGGGGCATTGTTCTCCTGTGCTTTCAAGAATGACCTGGATTATCCGGTCGTTCGGGCAGATATTTTGTCCTTCGAGGTGGAGCATGCCAAAAAGGTGAGGATTGATGCCTCTACCAGGACGGTATTCATCGAATTGGAAGAAACTGCGGACATATCGGCCGTCCGTCTCATAAGCATGGAAGTGACTCCGGAGGCCAGCTATTCCCCCCTCCCGGAAACTCTGGATCTGAGCGAGCCCATTACGCTGACTCTTACCACCTGGCAGGAGTATGTTTGGACAATCCAGGCCACTCAGGAGATTGAACGCTATGTGAGGGTCAAGAATCAGATTCAGGATGCACGCTTCAATGTGGATTCGAAGACGGTTTTCGTATATGTCCCTGATACTCAGCCGCTTTCCAGTCTCACAATCGAGGATATGAAATTGGAGGCCGAGGGCTGGACGGTTGTTTCCACCACAGGTTACGTTTCCGATTACCAGCACTATACCTTGGTCACTCAGGCAGTTACATTCCCTATGGAGAACCTGGACTGCGTAATGGAGCGCAGCTTTGACGTGGTGGGACGGCATAACGAAATAATCACCTGGAAGTTCAAGGCTTTCCAGATAGAGGTTAAAATGCAGGTTGCTGAAGTGAATCCCCACGTTTACAGCGCCAGGGTGCGCGGCACTTTCAGCGAAGGGGCAACGCCCAGGATTGAATACCGCAAGGCCTCCGACAGCGAGTGGACGGTGGCCCAGGACCCGGTTGTGGCCGGCGTCGGCATAAGCGCCAACCTGACGGGCCTGTCTGAAGATACGGAATATCAATGCCGGGTGGCCGATGAGTCGGGTGCCTCGGCCGAAGTCTCTTTCCGGACGAAGAAGGCCATTCAGTTGGACAACATGGGCTTTGAGGACTGGTATCAGGACGGAAAGGTCTGGTATCCGTATTTGCAGGGCGGCTCCAACGTTTGGGATTCGGCAAATAAGGCCACTGCCAGTTTTACCGGCAGCATTACCTGTCCGGACGCTTCATTCAAGGCCGAGGGAAACTATTCCGTCCGGATGGAAAGCAGCTTTGCGGTTGTTAAATTCGCTTCGGCCAGTATCTTCACCGGTTCCTTTGTCAAACTTCAGGGAATGGGCGCTTTGCTGGACTGGGGCATTCCTTTTGATTCTACGCCCGTCGGCCTGAGCGGGAAAATTGCTTATAAGCCCAAGCCCATCGATTATGCCGATGCCCGCTATGCCGACAAGAAGGGACAGATGGATACGGGACACGTGGTCATAATCCTTACCGACTGGGCAGAGCCTTTCCGCATTTCCAGCGGTGACGGCAAATTCGTGGACTTCGACAACGATCCGGCCATTATCGCCTATGGGCGCTACGCCCTTTCCCAGGCCACTGACGGCTTCCAGCCCTTCCATATCGAACTGAAATACCGCAGCCAGCGCGAGCCGAAATGGATAGTAATCGTAGCCGCCTCCAGTGAACTTGGCGACTATTACACCGGTGGCGTAGGAAGCACCCTCTGGCTTGATGCGCTAAGCCTGGATTACGATTAAGCCCACTTTGGGATTAACAAAAAAGACGGCTCAAAAGGCCGTCTTTTTCGTGCGCGGAATCAGAGTCGAACTGACACGTCCTTTCGGACACTACCTCCTGAGAGTAGCGCGTCTACCAATTCCGCCATCCGCGCAT
>CACYCP010000020.1 GCA_902772985.1 uncultured Bacteroidia bacterium
AGCATCCGGAACTACGAGCCCGGCCGGACCATTTCCGAAGCCCAGGTGCGCGAACTGCTCACCGCTGCGCAGAATGCCCCGTCCTGGGCGAACCAGCAGCCGAGCAAATACTATGTCGCCATCAGCCCGGAGAAGCACGACGCCGTGCTGGAGATGATCGGCGGCAACAAGGACCGCGTGGTCAACGCCCCCGTCTTTATCGTATCCACCTTCGAGAAGGCCAAGTCCGGCTTCTTCCGCGGCAATCCCGCCAACGACGCCGGTGACTTCTGGGGCGCCTATGACAACGGCCTCAGCAATGCTTACCTGGTCCTGAAGGCACGCGACATGGGGTTTGACACCTTGATCATGGGCATGCGCGAGGCCGATAAGCTCCGTGAGCTCTTCCAGATTCCGGAGAATGAAATGATCCTGGCCGTCATCGCGCTCGGCTATCGCGCCGAAGAGCCCAACATGCCGGTCCACCGTCCCCTCGACGAGGTGGTGAAGTTCTTCTAGTCGTCATCTCTATTTTATATTAGCGGAGGCGGCAGGGCTGCTGATGTCCGGGCAGAAAATGCCCGTCCACCAGCACCCTGCCGCCTTTCCGCCAAATGCTTATAGCGCCAGCCGCCCCGCGCACGCTCCCCACGGCCCCCGACGGCACGGGCAAACGGCCACAGGCCCCCGCACACCCGCCCGCCGGCTGGCGCAGGGAGAACCGGGCAGCTTACTCTAAAGCACCTTACAAGCAATCACCGCACACGCCTCGGCATCAGCCAAAGCATGATGATGGTTTATCAGATTATAGCCACATGCCGCAGCAACCGTCTGAAGCTGAAAGTCAGACAAACAAGGACCGAAGTATCTGCGGGAGGCAGAAAGAGTATCATGGAACGCATAATCCGGGTAGTCCATCTGGTAAACTTTGAATACCTCCTTCAAGCATCCTTCATCGAAAGAACTATTATGGGCTACCAGCGGCAAACCCTCGATCCTCGGAGCAATCTTTTCCCAAACATGCGGAAACACGGGTGCGTCTTCAGTATCTTCGGGGCCCAACCCATGTACCTGCTGGCAGAACCATTTGTAGTACTCCGGTTCTGGATGAATAAGGCTGTAGAACTTATCCACAATCTCGCCATCGCGAACAATCACTACGCCTACGCTACACACGCTGCAACGGCACTCGTTGGCCGTTTCGAAATCTATGGCTGCAAAGTCTTTCATAAACCGTAATTCTTCATCATCCCAAGAATATCTCCCTTTACCTCATCACGGAACCATTCCGGACTGAGCACCTCGTAATCTGGCCCATGGCTTAAGATTTCCTGCCTGAAATCAAACGTAGGGACCAAGTAGAGGCGATAGATGGTATATTCCGGTGTAGTTTTTAAAACCGTCTGACTCTCATGCAGTTTCAGCGTTTCAATATATTTCACCTGACCTGCAGCCACCTTAAGATCTACTAGGATCGGCGTGCAATCCGAACCGACAATGATGCCAAAGTAGTTTGAGAAATACGCCCGGCCATCAAAGTCTTTAGGTACGACAAGGCTTTTCTGCGTCGGACTGACGTTCATCATACGTTCATCCAGCGCATAAATATGAGGTTCCTCCTTTTCCTCACTCTTCGCCAACATATACCAACGTTGTTTGAAGAGTTTCAGGCAATAAGGGTGAGCTATGAAAGTGCTGGATTCATTCCTCGAAAAACTCTGATAGGTTACCTCAACGGCTTTCCCGTCGCGTATCGTGTTCACAATGGTAGAAAGCCATCTTTGCGAAGACGGAATCTTCTCGAACAGAATCCTATCGCGCATATCTTTGGACTCGTTGAGCAAATTGCTCATGGAAAGGGATTCCAACAACCATTGCTTGATGCCATCGGCTTCCAGGTCCTCTCCGTTTGCGATGTAGTAGCCCAAGGTGCGATCGCATTTGATTTCGATACCGAAAGTATCGAAAATAGCTTCCAGATGATTGAAGAATGTACGATTGCTCAATGGTTCTCCCGGTCGGTCATTCAAGGAACTGTCTTCCCATAGGTCACTGATGTGTTTGAATGGAATATGACCGTGACGGCTCACCGTGTCAATGAGCCAGATGTAGCGATCAAAATAGTTCTTTGCCATAGCAATTCTTTGATTGTTTCTGCAAATATAAGGATAATTACTGCCAAAAAGTGGCAGTTTTAATTAAAAACCTATCTGCCGTTGTTGTCTCTTTGATCCCATCTGCTCTTCACAGCAAAAAGTCAGTATTGCGCGTATGTCGGGCTCTTGTCTTTCCAGGATGGATTGAATCATCCGTTTTCTGACGACGTTCTCAATCTGGCCACCGCTGAAATCGAATTTCTCAGCGAGAAAATGCGCATCCACGTCAGCAAGTTCCGGCATCATGGCTTTCCATATTTTGCATTTGACATCCACAGAGGGGGTGTTGAATTTGAGCTTGTAAAGGAAACGGCGTTCGAAGGCTTTGTCCAGATTGATAGTCAGATTCGTGGTGGCGATGAGGATGCCGTCCAGGCACTCCATCTCTTGTAAGATAATGTCCTGAATTGTATTCTCCATTTTGTCCACTGATCGTTGAGCTCCTTCCTGACGGATACCGAAGATGGCGTCTGCCTCGTTGAAAAGCAGAATGGGTATCGTCCCGCCAAGCTTGACA
>CACYCP010000021.1 GCA_902772985.1 uncultured Bacteroidia bacterium
TGGTAGGCAAGGCGGGTGAGGTCCCAGCCGGGACGGGTGAGAATGAGTGCCGCCCTCTTTCCTTCGGTAACAGAACCGTAGCGCCGGCTGAGTCCCAGGGCGTAGGCTCCATTTATTGTAACGGCATTGAAAGCCTCTTCAGGGCTGAGCCCCATTTGGATACAGCCCAGCGCCATCACAAAACGCATATCCCCGGAAGGGGAGGAGCCGGGATTGTAGTCCGATGCCAGGGCAACTCCCAATCCATTTTTGATGAACTCCTTGGCCTTTCCGTATGGGAGCCCCAGGAAAAATGATGCACCGGGAAGGAAGGTGGGCATGGTGGCCTTGCCTTTCAGAGCTTCGATTTCCTCTTTTCCCGCTCTCTCCAAATGGTCCACTGAAAGGGCGTTGCACTCCACGCCAACCTGTACGCCTCCGCTGCACGCAAGCTCGTTCGCGTGAATCTTCGGCATCAGAAGGCCTTTTGCCGCATTAAGTATCCTTCGCGTGTCTTCGACCGAGAAAAATCCTTCGTCACAGAATACATCAATGAAATCGGCATAGGAAGCGGCCTTGGGGATAAGCTCAATCACAGATTGGACGTATTCTTCGTGGGAATACCCCCTGCCTATGGCGTGGGCGCCCAGGTAGGTGCTTCGGACGGCGGCGGCAACGCAGCCTTTGATGTGCTGGATTACCTTGAGCATCTTCAGTTCGCCTTCCGGGGTCAATGCATATCCGCTCTTTATTTCCATGGCAACAGTACCCTTTGCCATAAGTTCCCGCACCCTTTCCATGGACTGGCGGTACAGTTCGTCTTCCGGGGTCGCGTTCAACAAATCCGAGGAATTCAAGATGCCACCTCCCCGGGCCGCAATCTGCTCATAATCAAGACCGTTAATCTTGTCCAGGAATTCTCCTCTGCGGTCTCCGGCATACACGATGTGGGTGTGGCTGTCGCAGAATCCGGGCATAAGCATGCCTCCCTGCGCGTCCAGGACGGCACCTTCTGAAGTGCATGGGGAAGTGGTCATTTCTCCAAAACCCGAAATCCGGCCTCTTTCAATCCTGAGCCATGCGTTTTTAAGGGATGCAACTTCTCCCTGGGCCTTGCCTTCCAGGCGGGAGACACCCTGAGGAAGGATTCCGCTAAGGATGCCGATGTTCTTGATTATCATAAATATTTCTTGTTACGGATAAATTCTGTGCTTTTGACAATATAAGGATGCATATACTGGTCGGTGTCCAGGAAAGGAACCCAGTCTCGGAAGTCTTGGTGAATGCGTTCCAGAAGCGGGGATGACTTCAGCGGACGGCGGAAATCCAGGGCCTGGGCAGCGTTGAAAAGCTCAATTGCCAGTACGGTTTCCACATTATCTACAACCCGCACCAGTTTTGTGGCACTGTTTGAGCCCATTGAAACGTGGTCTTCCTGGCCCTGCGACGAAGGAATGGAATCGCAGGATGCCGGCCAGCAAAGGCCCTTGTTCTGGGAAACGATGGACGCCGCGGTGTACTGCGGAATCATAAATCCGCTGTTCAGGCCTGGCTGGGTAACAAGGTATTTTGGAAGGCCACGGAGTCCGTGGATAAGCTGGTAAGTGCGTCTCTCCGAGATACTTGCAAGTTCGCTCATGGCAATTGCAAGGGAATCCATAGGGATGGCGATGGGCTCTCCGTGGAAGTTTCCGGCCGATATTATCATATCCTCGTCCGGGAAGATATTGGGATTGTCCGTGGCCGAGTTAATCTCGTTTTCCAGTACGGATTTTACGTAGAGGATATTGTCTTTTACGGCTCCGTGCACCTGTGGGATGCAGCGGAAAGAGTAAGGATCCTGGACGTGCTCTTTCTGGCGGTTTATGAGCTCGCTGCTCTCCAGAATTTTCATAAAGCGTTCACCTGTAAGGATTTGCCCGGTGTGTGGACGGATCTGGTGGGTGAGTGGAAGGAAGGGTTCAATCCTTCCGTCGTAGGCGTCAAGGGACATAGCGCCAATCAAATCGGCCCAGATGGATAGTCGGGTGCTTTTGATGATGCTCCATACCGCATGGGCGCTCATGAACTGCGTGCCGTTCAGAAGGGCCAGTCCCTCCTTGCTTTGAAGCCGCACGGGCTCCCATCCAAGCTCCTTCCAAACTTCGGCGGAAGGGCGGACCTTTCCTTTGTACAAAACTTCTCCAAGGCCGATTACAGGCAGGGCCAGATGTGCAAGGGGCGCCAGGTCGCCGGACGCACCAAGGGACCCCTGCTGGTAGATGACGGGGAGTACGTCTTCATTGAACATATCCACAAGGCGCTGAACAGTAATGAGCTGGACGCCGGAATGACCGTATGAAAGTGACTGAGCCTTAAGCAGAAGCATCAGCTTGACGATTTCCGGCCGGACTGTTTCACCACTGCCGCAGGCGTGTGACATTACAAGATTGTGCTGAAGCTGGCTTAGCTCGTCCTTCGGAATGCTCACGTTGTACAGCGAGCCGAAACCTGTGGTTATGCCATACAAGGGGACATCGGAGTTCTCCATTTTGGCATTCAGGTACCGGCGGCATTTTTCAATTGCAGATACGGACTCTCCCGACAGCTCAATCTTTTCCTTATTGTCAATTATTTCCTTGATTCTCTCCAGGGAGAGGTGCTTGGTCGAAATGTTATGCATCAGAGATAGTTTTTTATAAGGTTATCGTCGGTCAGATGCGGCAGCGTGACGCGAAGGGATGGTGTGCGGGCCATCTCCCTCTCGATTGCGAAACGGGCGCCTTCGTTTCTGGCCCAGGAGCGGCGTGCGATGCCGTTGTTGACATCCCAAAAGAGCATTTCCTGGATGTGCCGGTCGCTTTCTCCGCTGCCGTCAATCACCATGCCGAAGCCACCGTTTATCACTTCGCCCCAGCCAACGCCGCCACCGTTGTGGATGGATACCCAGGTAGCGCCGCGGAAACCGTCGCCAATGACATTCTGAACAGCCATATCGGCACAGAATCGGCTCCCGTCGTATATGTTGGAGGTTTCGCGGAAGGGGGAGTCAGTGCCAGATACGTCGTGGTGGTCGCGGCCAAGGACAACAGGGCCTTTGAGCCGGCCGTCACGGATGGCCTTGTTGAAAGCGAGGGCAATCTTGGTGCGTCCTTCGCAGTCGGCGTAAAGGATTCTGGCCTGTGAGCCAACCACAAGATGGTTCCGGCCGGCTTCTTTTATCCAGCGTATGTTGTCTCGCATCTGGCCGGAAATTTCTTCCGGGGCCTGGGCGGCCATATTTGAAAGCACTTCGACGGCAAGGGCATCGGTGGTGGCCAGATCTTCCGGCTTTTCGCTCATGCAAACCCAGCGGAACGGACCGAAGCCGTAATCGAAGTACATGGGGCCCATGATATCCTGAACATAGGAGGGATAGCGGAAGGAACCGTCGGGTTTCAGGATGTCGGCACCGGCACGGGAACTTTCCAGGAGAAAGGCGTTGCCATAGTCGAAGAAGTACATTCCTTTGGCGCTCAGGCGGTTGATGGCGGCGACGTGACGGCGGAGGGAGGCCTGTACCGCCTGCTTGAAAAGTTCCGGGTCTTCGGCCATCAAACGTTTGGACTCCTCCAGGGAGTAGCCGACGGGGTAGTAGCCGCCCGCCCAGGGGTTGTGAAGGGAGGTCTGGTCGCTGCCAAGGTCCACGCGAATGCCCTCGTCGGCGAGACGCTCCCACAGGTCCACAACATTTCCGACATAAGCCAGGGATACCACCTCATTGGCGTCCACGGCCTTACGGATACGTGGTATGAGTTCGTCCAAACTTGTGTGCAATTCATCCACCCAGTCCTGCTGATGGCGTTTCTCGGCCGCCTTTGGATTAATCTCGGCCGTTACGCTAACTACGCCCGCGATGTTGCCGGCCTTCGGCTGCGCGCCCGACATTCCGCCCAGTCCCGCAGTCACGAAAAGAAGCGCTCTGTCATCCCGAGCCCTGTCGAGGGATCTCACCTTCCTTGCCGCATTCATAACAGTAATGGTTGTGCCGTGCACGATGCCTTGAGGGCCGATGTACATATAGCTTCCGGCAGTCATCTGCCCATATTGCGAGACGCCCAGGGCGTTGAAACGCTCCCAATCATCGGGTTTGGAGTAATTCGGAATGACCATTCCGTTTGTCACAATCACCCGAGGAGCGTCCTTATGGCTTGGGAAAAGTCCGAGCGGATGTCCGGAATACATCACCAGAGTCTGCTCATCGGTCATTGTGGCAAGGTACTGCATGGTGAGCCTGTACTGCGCCCAGTTCTGGAAAATGGCGCCGTTGCCGCCGTAGATAATAAGTTCGTGCGGATGCTGGGCCACCCTCTCGTCCAGATTGTTCTGTATCATTGCCATGATGGCTGCCGCCTGGCGGGAGCGTGCGGGATACTCCTCGATCGGGCGCGCGTATATCTTATAGGAAGGCCGGTAACGGTACATATAGATACGGCCGTAAGTCTTCAGCTCCATTGCAAACTCAGGCGCCAGGGAGGCGTGAAGCGCTTCCGGGAAATAGCGGAGCGCGTTTTTCAGGGCCAGCAACTTCTCATCGGCCGTCAGGATGTCCTTCCGCTTCGGTGCATGGTTGATCTCCGGGTCATACTCTTTGGCCTCCGGCAACGCTGCCGGGATTCCGGCAAGAATCTCTTCTTGAAAGGTCATTGTTCCAGTGTTTTCGTTTTAGTCCATAAAGATAGTCATTCTTTGCGACATTGCAAAGGGAATCCACGGCTCTAAATCTTTTGGATATGCTACAGGAAATAA
The DNA here is from genome assembly GCA_902772985.1 of uncultured Bacteroidia bacterium. Taxonomy (GTDB): domain Bacteria; phylum Bacteroidota; class Bacteroidia; order Bacteroidales; family UBA932; genus Cryptobacteroides. The sequence continues at coordinate 4,747 of CACYCP010000021.1, forward strand.
TTACCTTTGACGGTATGAAAAGACTAATGACCATTTTTGCAGGAATCCTATGCTCCTGCATGGTGCTCGAAGCACAGCAATATGACGTTTTAGACATAGTGAAGGCCGATGTGCGCAAGTCCTACGGCATGGAAGGCCCGCACCGTCTGGACGAGTTCGGCACCCTCAGCAAGGCCCCTGCCGGCCCTTACGCCTGTCCAGGGTGTCTATTACCGTTGGAGCGATTTCCGCGGTTTTGCAGACCGGATTATGAAAGAACATCCTGAAGTTATATTATGAAACAACTCATAGAATGCGTCCCAAATTACAGCGAGGGACGAGACAAATCAGTGATAGACGCTATTGTGGCAGCCATCCGGAGCGTCGAAGGTGTACAGGTATTGGATGTGGATCCGGGTGAAGCCACCAACCGGACCGTGGTTACTTTTGTAGGGGAACCGGAGCCCGTGTGCGAGGCCGCTTTCCGCGGTGCTGCCAAGGCGCAGGAACTGATTGACATGAGGCAGCATCACGGGGCGCATCCCCGTAGCGGCGCCACCGATGTGCTTCCCCTCATTCCCATAGCAGGTATTACGCTGGAAGAATGTGCGCAACTGGCCCGTTCGCTGGCATCTCGCTTGTGGAAGGAGCTGGGCATTCCTTGTTACTGTTACGAGGCTGCCGCCCTGAAGCCGGAGCGCAAGAACCTTGCTGTGTGCCGTGAGGGAGAATATGAGGCCCTCCAGGAAAAGATGGCCGATGAGGCCCGTCGGCCTGATTTCGGTGGCTCGTGGGACGAGGTGGCCGCCAAGTCCGGCGCTACAAATGTCGGTGCCCGGAATTTCCTGGTGGCAGTGAATTTCAACCTCAATACCACCAGCACCCGCCGTGCCATGGCCGTGGCCTTCGATGTGCGCGAAAAGGGCCGGAAAGTGGATGGGGAATGGATTCCCGGCACCCTGAAGGGCTGTAAGGCCATCGGCTGGTATATCGATGAATACGGCATCGCCCAGGTGTCCATGAACATCACGGACATAGATGCCACTCCTTTGCATGTGGCCTTTGAGGAAGTCTCCCGGGCCGCTTCCGTCCGCGGTTTGCGTGTTACCGGTGCCGAAATTGTGGGTCTTGTGCCCCGGTGCGTCCTGCTGGAAGCCGGCCGCTTCTACCTGGAAAAGCAGCAGCGTTCGCTTGGTATCAGCGAAGAGGAGATTGTGAAGATTGCCCTCAAGTCCATGTCCCTGGACGATCTCAGGCCTTTCAATCCCAAGGAAAAGGTGATAGAATACCTTATTGAGGGAGATAAGAAGGGTTTGGCGCAGATGACGGTGGAAGCTTTTACCCGCGAGACGGCTTCAGAAAGCGCCGCGCCGGGCGGCGGTTCCGTCAGCGCCTGTATGGGCGCCTTTGCGGCCGCCCTTTCCACAATGGTGGCCAACCTTTCGGCCCACAAGCGTGGCTGGGATAGTCGCTGGAAGGAATTCTCGGATGTGGCTGTCGAGGGCCAGAAACTAGTGGACCAGCTGCTCCTTCTCATCGATGAA
>CACYCP010000022.1 GCA_902772985.1 uncultured Bacteroidia bacterium
ATGGCGGTGCCGGTGTCCTGGCAGAAGGGAAGCACGCCCTTGACGGAGGTCTCGGCGTTACGGAGGAACTGCAGGGCAACATACTTGTCGTTGTCAGAGGCCTCAGGGTCACTGAGAATCTGTGCCACCTGCAGGTTGTGGGCGCGACGCAACATAAACTGGCAGTCGTGGAAAGACTGCTGAGCCACCAGCGTAAGGGCTTCGGGGCTCAGCTTCAGCATTTTGTGGCCTTCGAACTCGCCCTCCGAGACCAACTTCTCAGAACCGGGAATCTTGTAATATTCAGTGGTGTCCTTGCCCAACTGAAACATGGGTGCATATTTGAATTCTGCCATTATTGTGACTGTTATTGTTTCAATTCCTACAAAGTTAACCAATCCCTCCGACCTCTGCAAATCTTTTGTCTGCTTTTGGCCGGCATGTGTCCGGACAGAGCCTGTCGCCACTTGATTCTGCAAAAAATTATGAAAATTTTAGTACTTTGTATTGCATAGTATTAAAAATTATTCATATCTTTGCAGCGACAAATATTTTTAAAACCCAAAAATACCAAAATAAAAAGTATGAAAAAAGTAGTTAACATTTCACTCGCAGGCCGTAGCTACACCTTGGAAGAGGATGCCTACAGCCGCCTTTCCCTGTACCTGGAGAACTTCCGGCGCCGCCTGAGCGTGCCGGAATTCCAGACAAAAGAAATAATGGACGAAATAGAAGCCCGTATCGCCGAACTATTCTCGGCCCAGGTCGGGGACTCCGCCAGGGTGGTCAGCCTTGCCATAGTAGAGAATGTGGCTGCCGAACTGGGAATGCCGGACGGCTCGCCGGAGGCAGGGGAGAGCGCGGGTGCATCGGCCCAAAACTCATCTTCCACCGCTTCGCGCAAATTGTACCGCGATATGGACAATAAGTCCATCGCCGGCGTGTGTGCGGGTCTTGCCCTTTATCTGGGCATCGACATCACGCTTGTCCGTGTGGTAATGATTCTTGCACTGGTCCTTGGAAGCGCCGGTTTCTGGATTTACCTCATCCTCTGGCTGGTCGTGCCCAAGGCCGATACTCCTTCGAAAAAATGTGAAATGCACGGAATTCCGGCAACAGCAGAAAACATGTCCCGCTTCGCCAGGGGAAAATACAACAGGTAGAATATGGAAAACGCAAATGAAAATGTCCGTTCCCAAATGAGGAAAGGCGTGCTGGAATACTGCATACTCTGTATTCTGAGCAATAAGGAGGCATACGCTTCCAACATACTTGAAGAACTGAAAGGGGCCAATATGCTGGTGGTGGAGGGAACCCTTTATCCCCTTCTTATCCGCCAGAAAAACCAGGGCCTGCTGTCGTACCGCTGGGAAGAATCCCCGCAGGGGCCTCCCCGTAAATACTATATGATTACCGACAAGGGACGTTCCCAGCTTGCCGAAATGGACGCCGCATGGGAAGAAATGGTTCAAAGCATTCAAACACTCAAGAAAGCATGAAAGAAGTAGAACAATTCAGTATCGGCGGATATGTTTTCGCTCTTGAAAAAGATGCAGTCGGCCAACTGTCAAGCTATATCACCGAACTTGAAACTCATTACCTGCCTCAGGAAGGTGGCAAAGAAATACTGGAAGGCATAGAGGAACGCATAGCCGAACTCCTTTCCGACAAAGTATCCGCCGGCGGAGTCGTCACCCTCTCCAACGTGCAAGGCATAATAGACATTATTGGCCGCCCCGAAACCATAGAGGCCGATAATCCCCAGGCCGAAGCCCCATCCGGAAAGGGAGTGAAGAAGCTTTTCCGGGATATCGAAAACAAGCGTCTGGGCGGTGTGTGCAGCGGTTTTGCCGCATATTTCGGAGTTGATGTCACAGTTATCCGCATTGTCGTTACGGTCATTGCTGCCGCAGTCTTTTTCGGAGGCATATCCTCCGGCGCTTGGAGTTTCACTATTCCCTTCGTCTATTGCATCCTGTGGATAGCTATGCCCCCCGCCCGTACGGTGCAGGACCGCTGGGCCATGAGAGGGGACAACGGCTCCCTGGACGATATCCGCCGCAATGTGCGCAGCGGTATTCAGGAAATGGGAGAAACGGCCAGGGAAGTGGGCCGGGGGGACTTTTTTCGCAATTTCGGCCGGGCCTTCCTGGTGTTTGTAGGCCTTATTCTGCTCCTTGTCGGAACCTCGGGCCTGGCATCGGCAGCGGTACTTTCCCTGAAGGGTGACGTACTCTTCGGGACCAATATGAACGCGGTACTCCAGGAACTTTACGACAACGTTCCCTGGGCCTACGACTTCATTTCCACGCCCTGGCTTGTGGCCCTGCTGGCCCTTGCCATCCTCCTACCCTTCGTGGGTATGCTGTACGGCGGCATCCAGCTCCTTTTCGGCTTCAAGAATCCTTCATGGCGGCCCGGCCTGCTCATTTTCATGATCTGGCTCATCATCATGGTTGTCCTTATGGTCATCTTTTTCGCCGGAGCGCTTTCTCAAGGCTACTACTGCGACTGGTGGTGAAAGCCGCTTATTTAAGCAGTTCGTGTGAGGCAGTCATTGCCTTGGGATCCAGGGCCTCATCCAGTTTTTCCTTGGTCATGAGGCCATACTCCAGCACCAGGTCATAGACGCTGCGTCCACTGGCAAGGGCCTCCTTGGCAACCTTGGTCGAAGCCTTGTAGCCGATGTAAGGATTCAGGGCCGTGACTATGCCGATTGAATTGCGCACCATCTCGTAGCAATGCTCGGCGTTGACGGTGATACCGTCGATGCACAGGGTGCGCAGGGTGTTCATGGCGTTGATGAGCCAGGTCTGGCTTTCCAGGATGCACTGGGCAATGACGGGCTCCATCACATTCAGCTGGAGTTGGCCGGCCTCGGCGGCGAAGGTGACGGCAGTGTCGTTGCCGATAACCTTGAAACACACCTGGTTGGTGACTTCAGGGATGACGGGGTTCACCTTGCCGGGCATGATGGAGGAACCGGGAGCCATGGCAGGGAGGTTAATCTCGTGCAGACCGCAGCGGGGACCGGAAGCCATAAGGCGAAGGTCGTTACATGTCTTGGAGAGCTTGACAGCCAGGCGTTTAAGGGCGGCGGAATAACTCACGTATGCGCCGGTGTCGGGCGTGGCCTCAACCAGGTCGGGAGCCTTCTCGAAACTGTCGCCGGTGAATTCGCTCATCTTCCGGGTGCAAAGCTCGGCAAAGCCGGGGACAGCGTTCAGGCCGGTGCCGATGGCTGTGCCGCCCATGTTGATTTCCTTTAGCAGGACAACGCTGCGCTCCAGGTTGGCCAGTTCCTCTTCCAGGTTATTGGCAAAGGCATTGAATTCCTGGCCCGAAGTCATTGGAACGGCATCCTGGAGCTGTGTGCGGCCCATTTTGATGATGTCCTTGAACTCCACCGCCTTGGCGCGGAAAGAGGCGATAAGATCCGTGAGGGCTTTCTCCAAATGCCGATTCATACGCACAAAGGTATAGCGGAAGGCTGTTGGATAGGCATCGTTGGTGCTCTGGGCGCAGTTCACGTGGTCGTTGGGCGAGCAGTACTGGTATTCGCCTTTCTTGTGGCCCATGAGTTCCAGGGCGCGGTTTGCGATGACTTCGTTGGCATTCATGTTTACCGAAGTGCCTGCGCCGCCCTGCATCATGTCCACAGGGAACTGGTCGTGGAATTTTCCGGACACGATTTCCTTGCAGGCCGCTACGATGGCGTCACCGATGGTCTTGTCAAGCACACCCAGTTCGGCGTTTGCGGCGGCGGCAGCCATTTTCACATACGCAATAGCCACAATGTACTCCGGGTAGTCGTTCATGTGAGTGGTGGAAATCTTGTAATTGTTGATGGCCCGCTGCGTCTGTACGCCGTAGTAGGCATCGGCAGGAACTTGAAGTTCGCCGATAAGGTCACTTTCGACCCTGAATTTGCATTCGTTGGACATATTTTATAATAATTTGATTATCAGCAACCCAAGACCTATCGAGACTATGGTGGTAATGAATCCCGACAGTTGGAAGGAATGGTCTAAAACATATTTGCCGATGCGGGTCGTGCCTGTGCGGTCAAAGCCGATGGCGGCAACCTCGGTGGGGTAGTTCGGAAGGAAGAAATAGCCGTTCACGGCAGGGAAGAGGGCCAGCATCACCAGCGGCGGAATACCCATCGCCAGCCCCACCGGATAAAGGGTCTTGACCGTAGCTGCCTGCGAGAACAGCATTATGCTCATAATGAAGAGCGGAATGGCGAACAGTACGGGATAGGTGGCAAAAAAGTTCCCCACGCCTCCCAGAATGGCTTCCTTGTTCCCTTCGAAGAAAGTGCTGCCCATCCAGGCCACGCCGAAAATGGCCACCATCGCCACCATCCCGGCCTTGAAAATATTGCCTTCGACGGCTTTTTTGACATCGGCCTTGCCCACGATGAGTATGAGCGCAGCGACGGACATCATTACCATCTCGATGGTGGAATTCATGCTGAGCCTGATGCCGTTGAACGATGGACGAAAGGAGGGAAAACTGCCGAAAACGACCACCAGCAGCACTCCAAGCAGGAATACCAGTACGGACCATTTGGCTCTGGGATTAATGTCCATTTCCGTTTCGCTTTCCACCTCGTCCTCTTTCAGGAGACCTTCACGCAGCCTCCGCTGATACTCCGGATCCTCTTCCATGGGTTTTCCAACATGGTTTTGAACCAGGGACGCGACAAAGATTGCAACCAGGGAAGAGGGAATGGAAACAAGCAGAATCTCCTTCATTCCTATTCCGTCGGCGCCCAGAAGGCTATTTGACAAAATGGCAGCAGTGGCTGCCGATACCGGGGAGCCGGTGATTCCAAGTGAAGCCGATATGGTGGCAACGCTCAAAGGCCTTTCCGGACGGATTTTCGCCTTCCGGGCAATCTCGGAAATGATGGGAAGGAGGGCGTAACTTGTGTGTGCCGTTCCCGCCATTATGCAGAAAAGCCAGGTTACCAGCGGGCCGTAGAAAGTAATATGATCGGGATGTTTCCTAAGGAAACGGGCCGCCAGATTCACCATATATTCCAGTCCTCCAGCAGCTTGCAGGGCCGACGATGCCGTTATCACTGCTACGATAATGAGCATTACATCGTAGGGAATGCTGCCGGGCTCCAGACCGAAAACGAAGACCAGGATGAACACCCCTATCATACCATACATACCCAGGCCTATCGAGCCCACCTTGGCGCCAATGAAAATTAGCGCAAGGACAACTGCCAGCTGCAAGAACAAAAGTACAGAAGACATATTCAGAGTTATTGGCATACAAATATGGCTAAATACTTTGACATATCCAATTTAAACTTTGGCAGGTATTTTGTTGCAAATCTTCAGATATGGAGAACAAAAATTTTACACCGGAAGAACTCCCCAAGTACCGGGAGCATTATTCGGAACGTGCATTTACCGAAAAGCTCAAGAATTTCGCCACCAAGGCGGGATCCAAGGTGGTTTATTTCGCCCTGCTGCTTTACTATACTTTGTCGGACCCTAAGACGCCGAAGCGCTACAGGGCCGTGATAATCGGGGCTTTGGGTTATTTCATCCTGCCGGTGGATTTGCTGCCGGATTTCATTCCATTCACCGGCATGGCCGATGACTGGGCCGCCCTTATAGCCGCTGTCACCTATGTGACATCGGCCATAACCCCGGATATTAGGCTTAAGGCTCAGGCCCGTCTGGAAGAGATTTTTTAGATTCGTAGTCTTTGAGCGCCTTGATGGCCTTAGGGCACAGGATAAGGATTGAGATTATGGTGAACCAGGCCATCAGTCCTACGCCTATGTCGCCAAGCTGCCACACAAGGTCCGCCTCTTTAACAGAGCCGAAAACTACCGCCACAAACATCACGGCCTGCAAGGTGTGGATGGCCCATTTTTCGGTCTTTGCCCTGCGTCCGCCGAATAGGTAAAGGATACTTGTTTCAGCATAAAAATAATACGCCAGAAGGGTGGTAAATACAAAGAACACCATGGCGATGGAAACGAACTCGCTGCCAAAGCCGGCGAAGACCGTATCTATGGCGCTCTGGGTGTATCCGGCGTAGTTGTTGCCCAGCTCCGGGGCGTTTTGAACCAGCATCCCGCCGGAAGAATCCAATATATTGTAAGTGCCGGAAGTCAGAATCATCAAAGCCGTGGCGGTGCACACCAGCAGCGTATCTACATACACCGAAAAGGCCTGGGCCAGGCCCTGCTGGGCGGGATGGGGGACATCGGCCGCTGCCGATACAATGGCGCCCGTACCCTGTCCGGCTTCGTTGGAGAAGATGCCGCGTTTGACGCCCATGGCTATGGTGCTGCCCAAGATTCCGCCGCACACGGGATTGATTCCGAAGGCGCTTTTCACGATGGACTCCAGCACCGCCGGCACATCGTGGATATGGAAGCATACCACCACTATGGACATAAGGATATAACCCAGGGCCATAAACGGAGTGATGATGGCGGCCACCTTTGCTATTCGTTTAACCCCGCCTACCACAACGATACCCAGTATCGAGGCCAGTACAATGCCACTGACAAGTGGGGAAACCGGGAAGGAGTTTTTAACTGCCATGGAAAGACCGTTGGCCTGCACGGTGGTAAGGAATACGCCGCAGCTTAATACAGTGATAATTGCGAAGGTTATTCCCAGAGCCCTTTTTCCAAGGCCCTTTTCAATGAAACTGAAGGGGCCTCCGCGATAGCCGGATTCGTGGGAGAAGCGGAATATCTGGGCCAGGGTGGATTCCACGAATGCGGTCGATGCCCCAAGGAAGGCCACAATCCACATCCAAAACACTGCTCCAGGGCCGCCAAAAGCTATGGCGGTGGCTACACCCACGATATTGCCTGTTCCCACCCTGCCGGACAAAGCTATGCAGAAAGCCTCGAACGATGAAATTCCATCCTTGCCGTTCTGCTTGCCGAAAAGGGAACGCAGCATCAGACGGAACCGGCGCACCTGCACCAAGCGCGTCCTAATGGAAAAATACAACCCGGCTCCCAGCAGGATAACCACAAGTGCCGGATTCCATACAATCTTATTTAATTCCGATACCCAATTCTCCATCCCGAAATAATCTTCTTTTCAAATATAAGACTTTTTTGTGGCATTTCCACTGTATGTCATTGAATTAATTCCGAATTTATATCGAATTCTTGAGGAGGACCTTGAAGCTAAATATCTGTTTGGTTTGCAGATGTGTGGAAGAATGATTAAGTTTGTTCAGATAAACCGATTATACTGAAGCTTCATATGAAAACAATGATTCTTTCCACCGTCCTGCTGCTTTCGACCGTGATGCTGACTCACGCCCAGAGTGGTACCTGGTCGGGGAAACTGGATGTCCAAGGCTCAAAAATGTCCATCGTTTTCCATCTCGATGAGGATGCGCCTACGATGGATTCGCCGGATCAGGGAGCCAAGGGTATTCCCATCCAAATCACAAGAGGTGAGTTCGGAAATATCACCATCAAGATTCCTTCCATCGGCGCTTTGTATGAAGGACAATGGATGGGTAAGCAAATTATGGGATCGTTCAAACAATGGGGCGCATCTCTGCCACTGACACTTACTCCGGGAGCGGAAAAACTGAATCGGCCGCAAACGCCGGTACCCCCCCTCCCGTATTCCACGGAGGAGGTTTCTTTTGTCAATGGCGATGCTGTGCTGAGAGGGACGTTGGTACTGCCGGAAGGATGCACCCGCAAGACTCCGGTCCTTATCATGGTCACTGGCAGCGGCTTCCAGAACAGGGATGAGGAAATATTTGAGCATAAGCCCTTTGCGGTGATTGCCGATGCCCTGGCCCGCGCCGGGATTGCGACACTGCGCTATGATGACCGAGGCTTTGGCGAGTCCACAGGAGACGTCATCAGTTGTACCACAGAAGATCTGAAAAACGACGCCCTTGCCGGAATCGGCTTGCTTCGGGAGCGCTTTGACAAGGTGGGCGTCATCGGCCATAGCGAAGGGGGCACTATCGCGCTGATGCTGGCCGCAGAGCAAAAGGCCGATTTCGTCGTTTCCCTCGCCGGCATGGTCGTTTCAGGAAGGGAAACCCTGTTGTGGCAGAACCGCATTGCGCTGACTGAAGCTGGTTTTCCTACAAATACAATTGATCTTTACTGTAAGGCGCTTGATGAGGTATTTGATGCCTGCATAGGCGGGACACCGATGCCATCGGCCACAAAATATGACCTCCCGGCCGCATTGGCACAGAATCTTGCAGCCGTCATGATGCAACTCCAGACAGCTTATCTGAAATATTTCGTTGCGTTGGATGTGCGCCCGTCGCTGGCCAGCATTACCTGTCCTGTACTGGCCTTGAACGGGACCAGGGATATGCAGGTGGAGCCCGTGAGCAATCTGAGTGCGCTGCGCAGCGGCTTACCTACTCACCCGTCCATTAAGATAGAAAGCGTGGAAGGAGTGAATCACCTGTTCCAGCACTGTCAGACAGGAACGACCGATGAATATCGGGACATTGAAGAAACCTTTGCTCCCGAGGTGCTTGAGAAATTGGTTGAGTGGTTACCCAATCTTGATTCAATCCGCTGATAATCAACAAGCTAATTGCACAGAGTCCTTTCACCCAAGCACACGAAGAGCCGGCCTTTTCGGGCCGGCTCGCGTGCGGGCAATGGGACGATTATCGAACCATTTTTGAGGACTTAGATATTATGTATATGTTTGGTATACAGATATCTAGTATTTGATTTTAAAATAATCCAGCAAGGCTTTGTAGTTGTCCTGAGCCGTGAGGCATGTATCAGTAAGATAGCCGTTGATGTGCCCCCATTCCTGGAGACCGCGGTAATAGAAGAGTTTCAGTTCCTCGGTTATAATGAAGGGGACGATTCCGTTTGAGAGGCATTCTTTGAACATAATCAATCGGCCCACACGACCATTCCCATCCTGAAAGGGATGAATGGCCTCGAATTTCTGGTGCAAGTCTATGATATCTTCCAAGGACTTGGATTTCTTGGCATTATAATCTGCCAGCAAGGCCTTGATCCTGCTGTGTACCTGCTCTGGCGGACAGGTTTCCATTCCGCCTACCTCGTTGGGCAGTTTCTTATATTCACCAACGTTGAACCAGGATTTCCTGCTGTCCGAAGTGCCGGATTTCAGCGTTCGGTGAAGCTCTTTTATGAAACTGTCGGACAGTCGCTCATCGGCCCTTTCTATAATCAAGTCTATGCAGCGGAAGTGGTTGGTAGTTTCGACGATATCATCCACATTTACACTTTCGTCTGATATGCCGATGGTATTGGTCTCAAAGATATGTCTCGTCTGCTCGTGGGTAAGCCGGCTCCCCTCGATGTGATTGGAGTTATAAGTGAGATCGATTTGGGTACGATGGTATATGCCGCCACGAATCTGCCCCTCCTTCTCTTCCCGCAGCCTTTTCAGTAGAGGCGACACCCTGGTTTTCCCTTTTTTTTTTTTATTGCAATCGGCCGGAATGCTCCAGGTTTTCCCCACCAGCGTCGCTCCTTCCATCTTTCCGGCATTGCACCAGTTCCTCACCGTCCTCTCCGGAAGGCCGTGCAACTCGGCATATTGACTTACTGTTACGAACTCCATATCGGCAAATAATTACTTATTCCACCCACAAATATAGTAAAACTTGCCGATATCGGCAAATTCTACCATAAAAATGCGGAGTGTGCAGATGTATTGAAGAGTGAAATCGATGACTTTTGAGCGAAGCGAATGAGCCAAATGCGAACAGGCGCTTCTGCCGCCAGCAATACATCCGTTCATCCGGAAAAACGCCCCAAAATCCGGACGAACAATGCAAAACAAAGCTCTCATCCGGAAAAACGGCCTTTTTTACGGACGAACGATTGCACCCTTCACCCTAGCAGGCGAAAGCCCGGCCAAGGTTGAGTCGAAGGACTTTTGAGCGAAGCGATTGAGCCGAAGGCGAACGGGCGGCTTCTGCCGCCAGTCCCTCCACCGAGGGGAGGGATTTAGGGAGGGGGTAACGTGGGGAATGCGGGCGGAACGCCCGGAGTCCCTTCACCCGCACGAAAAAGGCCAGGCGAGAAGCCTGGCCAGTGCGGGTGAAGGGACTCGAACCCATACGCCTTGCGGCACCAGATCCTAAGTCTGGGTTGTCTACCAATTCCAACACACCCGCGGAAAAGGAGTGCAAATATAAAAAAAATATGTTTGTTTCCTTTTAAAAATTGTTGTAAAATTGCATCTATATTGTAGACGGACATTTTGCCGAGGTGGGACATCGCGTGCTATGCGACATGATTCCGGCCCGGAAGTTGAACGTATTACTAGCTGATTATTAGAGAATTAGAGTAATTATGAAAAGGTTATTGGTCGTAGTCCTTTTGGGCGTTTCCATTCTGTGCAGTGCGGCACAGCCGCCGCAGTACAGGCATAGTTTCTCCATAGGTTGGGGAGACATGCTGTTCGAGACACTGGCCTTTCATCCCAAACCGGAGGAAAATCCGTTTGGCTATACGGGGCACTTCTTCGCTGAATATCAATATGCTTTCACCCGTGTTGTGAGCGCCGGAATGCAGTTGGATTACGAAGGCATTTTCACCGGAGAGATGAAGAACCACAACTTTGTGACCATGCCTACGCTTTACTTTTCCTTCCTTCGCAAAGACTGGTTCCGCATGTATGCGGGGCTCGGTGCAGGGCTTCTTTGGGCATCGGACGATGCAGGCGGTTCGGAATTCGCACCGGTCTTTAATATCAATTTCCTTGGCGCGGAATTCGGCAAGGGGCATTGGACCGGAGCTGTCGAACTGGGTTCCTTGATTTCTTTAAAGAACGCCAATAAAATCTATATGTTTGGTTCCAGGCTCATTTCGGCCCGTCTAAATTACAGGTTTTAAGATGAGAAAGATAAGATACGTGGTAATCCTTGCCGCACTAGCCATGGCAGGATGCCATCATCCGGAGGTCATTATCGAGGACTTCGAAACATTCCATGTAACATCCGTGAAAACGGCTGATTTCTTCCTTTCCAACGGCAATATGAGTCCGAATGTCAGTACCATGGGGGAAACCGAGCTGGACGACTCGGAGACAAAGGTTGCATCCACGGCAGGGGCGTCCATTGTGCGTGACATCCTTGGCGTCATCAACAGTAACAACCTGATACATATAGCCGGAACATATACCGGCCGCGGCGTTGACGGAAAGCCCATCACCCTTTCCGGAAAAGTGATTGTTCCTGCCAGCGGAAAGGTGAAGAACATGATTCTTGTGAGCCACTACACCATTGGCGCCAATTTCGAGTGTCCTTCAGAAACCTTCCCCTTGGAGGGTGTCTTCGCCACCAAGGGCTATGCCGTTGTCATTGCCGATTACATCGGCTTCGGTGTTACCTCTGACATGGTCCATCCCTATTTGCATGCCGAGAGCACTGCTGAAAGCGTGGTGGACATGGCTTTGGCGGTGAAGCCTTACCTGGAGCACATCGGCCGGGCACCGGAAAGCAACGAGGTGATTCTGGCCGGTTATTCGCAGGGCGGCGCCACCACTATGGCGGTCATGGACTATATTCAGGATAATTATTGGGATAAACTTCCTGTGAAGAAGGTCTATGCCGGCGGTGGGCCTTATGACCTCGCAGCCACATTCGACCTGTCCATGGCCGAAGACAAAACCGGCATTCCCTGCGCCATACCCATGATTGTCCAGGGAATAAACAATGGAGAACGGCTGGGGCTGGACATGAAAGATTTTTTCCAGCCCAAGCTCCTGGCTAATTACAATGAGTGGATAAATTCCAAGAAATACACCGTGGGCCAGATAAACCGCCTTATGGGAGTTAAAGCCCTGAGTGAACTAATGACAGATGAGGGGCGGAATAAAGAGAGTACGCGCACTGCCCTCCTCTACAAAGCTTTGATGAGAAATTCAGTGTTGAATTTCGCGCCCCGTGCGCCTATCTTCATGTTCCATAGCCGCACGGACGGAACAGTTCCTTTCATCAATGCCCAGAGGGCCGAGGAACATTTCAAGGGATACGACATCCAGTACGATTTCGGGGATTATGGTCCACACGCCATGGCTTGCGTGCGTTTCATCATTAAAGTGACACAAGACTTGTAATGGGAATGCAGAGAGTATCGTTATCAATTATAGCTGCGCTTTGCCTTCTACCCTCCTGCACGCCCCAGAACCAAGGCCAGACCAGTGCCAGTCCTTATGAAGTTACCTTGGACGAGGTCAAGGGCACGAAGATTAAATTTACCATGGCGCCGGATTATCCCGATGCCGCCTTCTCTTATATCGTGATTCCGGAGGAGGAAGGGCGTGGGCACAGCGTCAGGGAGCTTGTAAACATTCAGATAGCAGAGTTGAGAGTCCTGTATGATACCTGGGCTGCTGAAAACCCTTCCCACGAAGGCCGTTTCCAGGATATGTTCTGTTATAGCGGAAAGCGTTCCATCAAAAGCCGATACCTGACGGACGACACTGATTACAAACTCATCGTTTACCAACTGAATCCTTTCACTTACGATGTCCTGGGGGACATTTTCTCCGTGAACTTCCATACACCCAAGGTAGAGATTACCGAAATGGATTTCGACGTGGTTATAGATGGGGACAAGCTTTCCATCATACCCTCGGACAACAACATTACCTATTACTGGGACTACGAGTTGAAAAGTAAGGTTTACGATGACTTCCTGAATCCTTATTTCTATTTCTACAGCCTCCTGGACCTTTACGAGGATTACGATTTTATGGACCATCTATTGTCCAAGGGGCCGGATGAATGGGTGTTTTCACGGGACGATGTCGCCATCAAGGAAGGCGCCGAGTATGTCCTGTGCATTGCAACCTACATGAACGGAGAAATCTGTTCCGATGTATTGGAAATGGAGTTTACCTACAACAAGTAAGCTGCAGGCAGCACCAGCTTTCACGCTCAAGAGTTCTTTCCACCGTCAGGCCAAGTTTTCCGGCAGCTTCGCATATTGCCGGAGCGTCGCTTTCGTAAAAGCCGCTCAGCAGAATGTGTCCGCCGCGGCGCAGTGAGCGCTTGTAGGTGGGAAGGTCTTCCAATATTATATTCCGGTGGATATTGGCAAGGAGCACGTCGTATGTCCCCATTTGCAGGAGCGAGGCATCCCCGCAGGCGGTTTCTACCTTCGTCCCCACGCGGTTCCATCGGCAATTGCTCCAGGCCGAGCGGGCAGCGACGGCATCTATGTCAACGGCGAAAACCTTTCTGGCGCCCATTTTTGCAGCAAGGATGGCAAGGATGGCGGTTCCGCATCCCATATCCACGACCGAATGCCCTTTGATGGCGTTTTCCAGCCCCAGCATAGCCTGCATCATCATATATGTCGTGTGATGGTATCCGGTACCGAAGGCCATCTTGGGGTCTATCCAGATATTGAAACGGGTGCGGGGAACGTCCTTGTTGAAGGGTGCTTTCACTGTAACCACGCCATCGACCGTTATGGGCCGGAATTCCTCTTCCCACTGCTTGTTCCAGTTCCGTCCCTGAACCAGGTTTGCCGTGAAAGAAAGCCCCGGATAAGCGCTAAGGACAACCTTCATTGCCTGTGGGCTGTAGAGTTCCTTCTGGATATAACACTTCAGGAAGGGGGCTTCGGTAAGAAAACTGTCGTAGGGGAGTTCTGACAGTTCGGCCATAAGGATTTCCGACAAGTCTTCGCTGAAAGGAGAGAGGCGGACGCTCACTTCTATGTACTCTTCGCTGTTCATTCCTCTTTGCTCTTCAGTGCAGCCTGGCGTTCAAGATACAGCACCTCTTCCTTCAGCGCCTCGCGACGGGTCGTTACTCGCCGGGCCACGGAATCGGCGTTGGACTCCATCTTTTCCATGGATTCCAGGGTAATATTTACGGAAGTGGTGTCCATTGGTTCCCCAAGGGTGGAAATGCCGCCTTCCACGAAGTTTCCGGTGCGGTTCTCTTCCATGGCTTTCTCTACGCCAAGCTCGAAGATGTTGTGGATTGCGGCCACAAGGCTGTACTGGGCATTGTCCAGCTGCTTTGTGAACACGGGGACATTGGCGCTCCGGTACTTTGCCTTTGCAAGCGCATAGTGAATGTGGTCGAAATCATCGCCCCAGGCATTCAGGCCGAATTTTACCAGCAGGGGTGAGCGTATGACCGATATGTGATAGCTGAATTCCTTGCTAAGGTGCTGGATGCCGCTTGCCGCAAACAGGTAACGGTCTACATCCATCACGAAGGGGAAAACTTCAAGGATGTTGTCGTTGATGATTCCGGTGACGGCCATATTGTCAATCACCGCCTTATCTTTATCCTTGAACATGAGCATTCCTGCAATCTTCGCGAACTCTTTGCTGTCTTTCAGCGTAAGTTCTTTTCCGGAAATGCGCATCACACCGTCGATGGACGGCATGATAATGTTCATATTGGTGTCCAGCTGTGTAATGGCGGACATCTCGCAGTCCAAATCCCCGGCGAATGATGTGAGCATTGGCATAATGGAATCGATGGCCGGGAACAGGGTTATCACCTTTTCTGCGGTGATGTCAACCAGGTTAAGGTCGAATCCGGCCTTGATGTCCTGCTTCGAGCGCGTGGCGTAGAAGCCTTCCACGTAAAGGTCGCCCATATTCGATGCGGCAAGGGCGTTGGTAACGCGCAGCGTGCGGTCTCTCATTGCAACATCGGCGGCAGCCCAGCTCACTTCCAGGCTGTCGTAGTGTATGCCCCTGGCTTCAAGCGAGAAGTCCACATCCAGGTTGGAAGGCAGCACAATGAGTTTGCCTTCGGCCGGGACCTCCTGCTGCTCCGATGGGACTGTCTGGGAAGAAGACGAATAACTCCTGTAATGGGCGTATGCCCGCATTAATTCGTTGGCGTCAAGGTAGTCGCTGTCCACGCTTGCCGTGAGTTGCATCTTTCCGCGTCCGTGGCCGAGGATAGCCCTTCGGATGCCGCTCAATTGTGCATTCGCACTTATGTCCGAGGCTCCGGAGCGAATGGTAATGCTTTGAAGATTAAGCGTGTCGTTATCGAAAGAGCCTTTCACATTGGAAAGCGAAGTGCGAAGAGGGAAGGCCGGTATTGTCGTCCGCCCTTCCGGAAAATCTATGTTCCCGTCAATATCCCAGTTCCGGAAATACTCCGATAAACCTTTGGAAAGACTGATATGGATATCGGCCGATGCAAAATCGTCCTTCCTTCGGCTGCTTGAGTCCCTGCGGGGACGGAACCGCATTTGCGGCCTGCCTTGCGTTTGGGTGAGTGTGCTGCGACGCTTGCTTACGTGTTTTACCGCCGAAATGTCGAAGGCGGCGTCCTTGAGCGAGATTACGTTTTCTCCGGAGCGCAGGCGCAGTCCTCCGCTTTTGGATTTTAGGGCGAGGCGAGGCGACGGCCTTTCGGCAGTGGCGGGGGAAATGCGGAATGTTTCGGTATTTTCCTTGATGCCAACGGCAAGCCCGTCTCCGTCCCTCATCCTCAGATTGCCAACCTTCATTATCCCCACAAGCGGGGTGAGTTCCTTTCCGCCTTTAAGGATTTCGGCCGAATTCTGCATCAGCAAAAGGATGTCCCCGCCCCTGAAGTAGGAAGACCCGATAGTGGCGTCCAGCGTATCCAGCTGCGTTTTAAGGGCCAGTACCCTTGCGCCTTTCTTAAGGCTTCGGTCAATGGAATTAGCCTTGGTCTCAAGTTCTATGTCGGCTGTGGGAAGCGTCAGGGAAATGCTGTCCCGTGGAATTTCGAAAAATAGGTCTTTGCCTTTCAGGCTGCATTTGACGTCGGCGTTTCCAATCTTGGACAGGCTAAGCTGGGATAGGGCGGCGCTGCCTTTTATCACCGCGTCCAGGCTGCCGTTTCCGAGGATTCCCATATCGGCAAGGAAGGCATTCGCAAGGGAGTCGGCACGGGCGTTCACCGTGGCGTTGAGGCTGAAGTGAGGGTCTTCCCCAAGTATGTCCTTTGCGCTTCCGCTCCCGCTGATCCTGGCGCCTACGATATCCAGAAACAGTTTGTTCAAGCTGGCGTCGGTCTGCTCCCCTTCGCCCCGGCTCACTACGGCATCCAGGGCGATGTTACCCCTCCGGCCAAGACCTTCGTAATCCAGATAGGATAGCGGAACCTGCAATATGGCGTCTATCCGGGGCATCTGCCCGTTACCCATGCTGCCTTTAACCTTCGCATCCAGGCTTAGCTTTGCGTTGGTGCGGATCTTTTGCAAAACGGGGAAGTTATCCTTGTATTCTTTGATGAGTTTCGCCAGCTCGCAGTCCTTTACCATGGCACCAAGGTCCAAGTCCAGTACTCCGTCTTTGCGCTTAATCACGCTGCCGCTTCCTTCCAGTTCTATGGCCGATACCCCAAGGCTCAGCCTCTTGATTTCCGCTCCCAGTTCGCCCTCTTCCAGTTTCGGGAAATGACTGCTGGCTTCCAGGCTTATGGGAACGCTCAGGCGGCCGATGCTGCCGCTGCGGAGCCTGGCCCCGGCGCTGGCCTCCAGTTCCAGGTTCCGCTTTCCAAGATTCGCCCGAAGGCGTTCCAGGCGGAAGGAGATTGTGTCGGCCGTGGTCCTTCCGGCAACAAGGAGGGAATCGATGGAGAGTTCGCTTTTGGACTGAAGGATGTCCTCGGAGTCAAGTTCGCCGCTTAGCAGCATCTTACGCATTGTGAAAAAGGCCCGGATGCTGTCCTGATGGTCGTTGAAAGCGATGAAAGGACGGTCGGTGAGCACCAGCTTGTCCACACTGATGGGGGGAAGGGGCGATGATGAAGTATCCTTCTTATCATTGCCTCCTATGGGCAATATATCCCAGTTTGCCGATGTGGAGTCGAAGTAGTGGGCAAATATCCTGGGGCGCTTCAGTTCAGCCTTCCGAACGTGGATTTTTCCTTTCAGGAGTGCCGTGTAATCCAGGGCAAGGTCCAGTTCCCTGAGTGAAGCCAGGGTATCGATACCGCTTTCGCCGGGGAAGAAACGCTGGCGGGGGTAAGTGATGGAAAGGTCCCGGGTTTCCAGATGAAGGTTAGGGAAACTCTTGATAACATGGGCCTTGACCTCCTTGAACGCAACGTCGCCATCGATATATTCGGTGGCGAAGTCGTTTACCATGGGGGTGAGTACGGAAGGGCGCAACAGGATTTGCAGCGCAACCAGAAGTGCCACAATCAGTCCCAGAACGGACAGGAGCGCTACCAATATTACCTTCCGCGGTTTCACTTAGAACAATACATAGTCCTTTACGTCCGATTCGCTGACGGGATTTCCGCCCAGAATGAGCAGGCGTTCAACCACATTGCGCAGTTCGCGGATGTTTCCAGGCCAGGAACGCTCCTGAAGCTTTTTAATGGCTTCCGGCGAGAATTCCCGGGTGCTCTTTCCGCTTTCGGCGCAAATCTGCTCCGAGAAATGCCCTATAAGGAGGGGGATGTCGTCTTTCCTTTCGTCCAAGGCGGGGACTTTGAGTACGATAACGCTAAGGCGGTGATACAGGTCTTCCCTGAAATTTCCGCGTGCAATCTCATCCTTCAAGTTCTTGTTAGTGGCGGCGATAACCCTCACGTCCACGGTTATCTCCTTGTCTCCGCCCACAGGGGTCAGTTTCCTCTCCTGAAGCACGCGAAGCACTTTCGCCTGTGCCGCCAGGGACATGTCGCCAATCTCGTCCAGGAAGATTGTGCCGCCATCGGCCTGCTCAAACTTGCCCTTGTGGTCCCGGATGGCCGATGTGAAAGAACCTTTCTTATGGCCGAAGAGTTCGCTGTCGATGAGTTCGGAAGGGATGGCCGCGCAGTTCACTTCCACGAAGGGCATCATGGAACGCTGGGACATTTGGTATATGCTTTGGGCAACCAGTTCCTTTCCCGAGCCGTTGGGGCCGGTAATGAGGACGCCGGCCTGGGTGGGGGCAACCTTTTCTATCATTTCTTTCAGGTGCATCATCCCTTCCGAGGCTCCTATCATCTCCCTGCCGTAGATTTTCTTCTTCAGGATTTTGGTTTCCTTCACTAGCGAGGCCTTGTCCGTGGCGTTTTTCAGGGTGATGAGGATTCTGTTCAAGTCCAGAGGCTTTTCTATGAAGTCGTAGGCGCCCCTTTTTATGCAGTCCACGGCCGTGGAAATATCGGCATGGCCCGAGACCATGATGACGGGTGTTTCAATGCCTTCCTCAATCAGTTTTGAAAGCATTTCCGTGCCGTCCATTTCCGGCATCTTTATATCGCAGAAGATTGCGTCGTATTTTTCTTTTTCGGCCTTCTGAAGCCCTTCGCTGCCGTTTTCTGCCGTTTCCACCTGGTAATTTTCCATTTCCAGGATTTCTTTCAGGGAATAGCGGATGGCTTTTTCGTCGTCTACTACAAGAACTTTCATACGCGTTTGATTTGTACAAATATCGCAATTATTTTTTGCTTTTTCCCCCTTTGCAAGTAAATTTGTAGAAAAGATTATACTAATGGAAATTCCCAACATAATTATTGCCGTTGACGGCTATTCATCGACAGGAAAAAGTACTTTCGCAAAAATGGTGGCCGCACAGTTCGGCTTCCTTTATCTGGACAGCGGAGCCATGTACAGGGGTGTTACCCTTGCCGCCATGGAGGCGGGGCTTGTCAAAGAAGGAGGGGAGATAGACCTTCCCGCACTGGAAGCCTGCCTGAAGGATGATCCGGACCTTCATTTCCGTAACATCGAGGGGGAGACGAAACTCTTCCTTGGCTCCCGCTGCATAGAAGGGGAAATCCGTACCCTGGCAGTTTCGTCCAACGTAAGCCCTGTAAGCGCCATTCCTTTTGTGAGGAACTTCGTGGATGAGCGCCTTCACCTTTTTTCCGAAGGCGGAAGGGTCATTATGGACGGCAGGGACATCGGCACCACCGTTTTTCCCAATGCCGAAGTGAAAATTTTCATGACGGCCGATGAAAAAGTGCGCGCCCAGCGCCGCTACGATGAACTTGTAGCCAAGGGTGATACGCCTTCCTTCGAGGAGGTGCTTGCAAACCTGAAGGAAAGGGATTATATCGATTCCCATAGGGAGACTTCGCCCCTTCGCCAGGCCCCGGATGCCTATGTGATGGACAACACCTTCATGACCATGCACGAGGAACTGGTTTGGATGCTGGGGCTGCTGCAAGGAAAATTCAATATTCTGGAAGGAGCTCTGTCGTGCTAGATGTAGAAATAGATTCCGGCTCCGGCTTCTGCGGAGGCGTTATCCGGGCCATTTCCAAGGCCGAGGATTTCCTTAATGGAAACGCCCGGCTCTACTCCCTTGGCGCCATTGTGCATAACGAGGCGGAGCTTGAGCGCCTTGGCGCCCGTGGCCTTGTTACAATCAATAATCTGGAAGAGGTGCCGGAAGGGGAGTGGGTGCTTATCCGTGCCCACGGAGAACCCCCGAAAACCTATGACGAGGCCCGCCGGCGTAATCTTTCGGTAATAGACTGCTCCTGCCCTGTGGTGCTGAAACTCCAGGACAGCATAAGAGAGGCCTACAACCGCGGTAGCATCATCATTTTCGGCCGGGTGGGACATGCCGAAGTCCTTGGCCTGCTGGGCCAGGTGAGCGGTGACGCCATTGTGGTGGAAAATGAAAAAATGCTTCAGGAAGCGCTTGACAGCGGGAAAATAGACCTCGGCCGTCACATCGAGATATTTTCACAGACTACGAAAAGTCCATTGGAGTATGCCAGAATATGCAATCTTCTGCGCCAAAGAGGGGCCGATATAACTGTACACAACACCATTTGCGCCCAGGTGGCATCCCGCCACAATTCCCTTACGGCATTCGCCTCTTCGCACGATGTGATAGTCTTCGTTTCCGGCCGCTCGTCTTCCAATGGCAAAGTCCTCAGCGACCTGTGCCGAAGCGTGAATCCACGCACTTTCATTGTGGGTTCAGAAGGGGAACTGGATCCAAAATGGTTCAAAAATGGGGATAGAGTCGGCGTTTGTGGCGCCACATCTACCCCCAAATGGCTCTTGGAAGGAATTGCCAGGGCAATCTCTTACTTCACTCTTTGACCGTAAGTGCGGTCCGTGGTGTTCACGGTGATGATTTCGCCTGTTTCAATGAACAGGGGAACCATAATCTTTGCGCCGGTCTCCAGGGTTACTTCCTTAAGGGCGGAAGTGGAGGCGGTGTTGCCTTTCACTGCAGGCTCGGAATAGGTGACTTCCAGGGTAACATAGGTGGGAAGTTCGCAGGTGAGGCAGCGCTCCTCGGGTTCGGTGAGGAACATCATTTCCACGTGCTGGCCTTCTTTCATAAGGTCGGAATTATCAACCACGTCGTGAGGAAGGGTAATCTGTTCGTAGGTTTCCTCGTGCATAAAGTTGAAAGACTCACCGTCGTCATACAGGAACTGGTAGGGGCGGCGTTCCACCGTGATGGTGTCAATCTTGGCACCGGCGGTGAAGGTATTCTCCAGGATGCGGCCGTTCTCCAGATTGCGGAGCTTGGTCTTCACGAAAGCGGGGCCCTTGCCCGGCTTCACGTGCTGGAAATAAACAACCACGCAAGGTTTGCCGTTGAAATCGATGTAAAGTCCGTTCTTGAAATCAGCAGTTGTTGCCATAAAAACTCAATATTTGTTAACAGTTAATTCGTTTTAGCTTACAAAAGTAACGATTTGCCGCTTTTTCTGCAAATTTTATTTTATTCCCCGGCCCCTGCCATCCTAAGATTCTTCGCTTCGCTCAGAATGATAAAAAGTGCCCGTGCCGCCTAAGCGCCTGTTCCTTAAGTACTTACGCAAATCTCTCGTTCAAAATCCGAACGAGAGATTGAAGTAAACGCCTGTGCGTCAGCGAGTTAAGCGGCACCGGAATTTTCCCCGCGGGGTCCTTACGCCTTAGGATATTTGACGGTGAAGCAGGCGCCGCCAAGGGTGAATGAGCGGCTGTAAGAGATACTGCCGCCGCAGTGCTCCACTATCTTCTGGCAGATGGCAAGGCCAAGGCCGGAGCCACTGGACTTGGTAGTGAAGTCCGGAGTGAAAATCTTGCTTTGGATTTCCTGGTTCACGCCCGGTCCGTTGTCTTCCACCACAATGTCGTAGAAGCCGTCGTCCACGCTGTTACGCAGCGACACCACAAGGCGTTTTTCTCCTTCGTTCTCTTCCACGGCCTGTATGGCGTTCGTGATAAGGTTCACAATCACACGTGTGAGCTGCGGCCTGGGCGCCATTACGAAGGCATCAGAAAGGCCGAAATATTCCAGTTGGATGTCGTCCCTGGAGTCGAAGAGCGCCACTTCCTGGAGTATCAGGGAATTCAAATCCACTCTCTCCGGAGCCTGGTCATACATCTTTGCGAAGGTCGAGAACTGATCGGCCGAATCGGCAAGAAGATCCACGTGGTAAAGGACGGTGGAAGCTACGTCATCGAAGCGTTCCTGCCACTGCGGGTTGCCCGACGCCTTCATCCTCATAAGCATCTGAAGCTGAAGCTTGATGGGCGTAAGGGGATTCTTCAGGTCGTGGGCTACGCGGCGCGCCATGTCGGTCCAGGCCTTATCCCTTTCCACCTGTGCAAGGCGCCTGGAACTTTCTCCAAGGTCGTGCACCATGCGGTTGTAGGCCTGCACCAGGGGCGTAATTTCATCGTCCTGCTCATATTGCAGGGGTTCCAGATGATCCACGTCCGAAACCGTCATTTTACGGCGAAGTTCCGTGATGGGGCTGAACAGACGGCTCACCATTGCGAAGGTCACGAAGCGTGAAAGCATCAGCAGCAGGAGGAAGATGGTGATAACCGTGACAGCGTGAAGGATGGCCTCGCTTTCAAAGTCTTGAGTCATGTCGGTAAAGGGCGAGGACACTATGCCCAGCATTGTTCCGCTGCTGTTGAAAACCGGCGCGTAAAGGGCGAAGTAACTCCTTCGGCCCACTTTTTCGCCGTGAATATAAAAACGCTTGTGGTCGTACTTAATGTTTGCGTAGGCGTCGTGGTCCAGACGGTGCCCCAGAATGAGCCTGGAGTAAACTTCCGGGGTGGTGCTCATCACAACCCTTCCGCTTACATCGAAGAGGGTGATGTCGCATTTCAGGTTATTCCCCACGCCTTCAAGTGTGCCCATCACTTCCGTGGTAAAGATATCGTCCGGCTTTTCCAGCTGCCGAAGTCTTTCCTGAAGCATCGACTGGATGGAAATGATGCGGGCGGTCATAATGCTTTGCATATCGGCATTGTTCCGCTTGTACACGAACCATACGCTGAAGCCGGCCATGGCCACTAAGGTGAGGAGCAAGGAGATGTACAGCACCAGGTTTATCCGGTTCTGGAAGTAGCGCTTTTCGCCTGCACGGCGTCCACGCCAAAGGAGGAGCGTCATCAGCAGGAATGCGATAATCGCAAGCAGGAAGGCTTCAACCACGTAATTAAGCCATTCGGTGCTGGGTCTGGATATGACGATTATTTCCCCTTCGGAGAGATCGTTTATGAAATGGCACCAGCCTTCGAAGTCCACGTGACCGTCGGTGTGGAGTTCTGCCAACTCCTTCAGGCGGCCGGAAAAGACCGTGGGATAGGCGTAGGAGCCCTTGTACTGGACAAGGATGCCGTCTATGTATTTCGCCCAGGAATAGATGGGGGCGATGGATACTCTTCCGGGGTCTGAAATGCCAAGAAGGCTAAGGTATCCCCTGTCTTCGCGGTTATGCTTGGATTCAACGCTTACAAGAATGGCCTGGGTGCCGTAGCCTTCTACATAATAGGAGAAAAGGCCTGTGTATGAGGTTCTTCCGCTGCCAATCAGGCTGTAGAAGAAGTGGGAATTGTCTCCCAGCCGTTCACCGTTTCTCACCCTTTGCTGGAAAATGATGCTGGCGCTCACGTCGCTTCCCGGAAGGATTACCGTAATGTCATAATCCTGGGAAATGCGGGCCATGTAGGCACTTACAAGGCGGCTCCGAATCAAGTCCTCGCTGCCCTCCAGAACGGAAAGCGCTCCTACCATGGGGTCCGACGCTATTGCCGCTTCCACGCTTCGGAGCTGGATTTCCAGGGCAATGTCGCGGTCCATCGCAAGGCGGTTTGCCATCACGTCTATCCTTCGCTGCTCTTTTTCAAAGCCGAAGGTGGAGGAAACCACAACGAAATAAATGCCTGCGGCTGCCGCATAGATCAGTCGTCCCGGGCCCGAGAATACGTCATAACGGAAGCCGGTGAGCTTCCGGACTATGGGCGATAGCATCTGAAGCAGAAGCGGCAGAGTGAGCGAAAGAGCCAGGAAGGACAGATAGACTATGGCCGTGAACTGGTTCAGCAGCACCACTTTATACAGCTCCAGGCAAATGCTTGAATTCACCAGGACGCTTTTGAAACTATGATGCAGATATACGGCTATTCCTCCGAATGCAAGAAGGAGCACGACTCCCAGGACTATTTTCCGGAACGTGGAATTATCCTGCCGAAGTTTTTCCAAAAGCGTCCAGCGAACCAGGTAAAGGTCCAGGACTATGAGGGTAATGGCAAGGTTTATCAATATTACCGCGCCCAGCGAATAGAGTATCGGGCCATCGGCATAAAGCAGGGGAGAGAAGAGCTGCGAACTCTGGGCAGGCCGTTTTCCGTAAATGTAAAGCCAGGCAAGGATTACTGCCTGAATTGCCATTACAATGCCCAGGACCGACATTTTTGGCCGAAGCGACAAGTAGGTCATCAGTCCTGCTACAAGGAATGCGAGGGCGAAAAAGAGCAGGATGGAATGTCTTGCCGATGGTTCGGAAACAGTTTCGCAGGTGAGTTTGAAAAGCGGTATTCCGTCCAGGCTGACCGCGGCGCCCACTCCGGAGGAAAGTGGACGCACGGTGAAGCGCTCGTCCACCCGGAAATGCCGGTTGATGCCATTCAGCGGGCCGGCCTGCATTTCATTTACTATTTCAAGGCCGGCGATTATCACCATGCCGTTTTCCTCCACCTTCTTTTCGATGAACCATTTCGGCCCGTGGTTGATGAATGAAGGCTGGGTACCAACGTCCAGAAGCGGTGAAACCAGGTTGTTCCTGGAGTCTCCAAGGCGCTGGACCAGGGTAAAAGGCCGAATATCGTCGTTGCCTATGGGAAACTGGTTGGCCCAGCACTGGAGGGTGTCGTCCACGTAGCGGTAAACCACCATGTCATCCGGCAGGCCTTGCAGGTCCATCCATTTATCGGCATCCCCGCGGACGGCCTTCTGGATGTAGGAATCCAGGATTTTCATCCGTTGAGCCACTTTCCGCCCCATGTCGGAAGCGGCACCGTCAAGGTCCGAGCGGCCAAGTCCGGAGAAGAGCGAACCCGCGAAAAACACCACGGCAAGCAGGATGAATGCCGTTGAAATCCATAGCTTTATGCTGCTTTGCCTATTCATGGTGATAGGGCTCGCCTTTCAGGATAGTGAAGGCCCGGTACAGCTGCTCTGCAAATATCGTGCGCACCATCTGGTGGGAAAAGGTCATCTTCGAAAGGGAAAGCTTGTCCTGGGCGCGGGCATAGACATCGGCCGAAAAACCATAGGCCCCGCCGATTGCGAAAACCAGGCTTTTGCCGCCGGAGGAAAGCTGTTTCTGGAGGTATGAGGCGAATTCCAGGGAACGGTACTCCTTGCCTCTTTCGTCCAAAAG
The DNA here is from genome assembly GCA_902772985.1 of uncultured Bacteroidia bacterium. Lineage (GTDB taxonomy): Bacteria > Bacteroidota > Bacteroidia > Bacteroidales > UBA932 > Cryptobacteroides. The sequence goes on from CACYCP010000022.1 coordinate 24,565, forward strand.
GATTAGCGTATCGGCCGGGCTTAGCGTTTTCAGAATCAATTCTCCCTCCTTTTCCTTGATTTGCTCCTTTGTCAGGGCCGATACTTTTTTCAGCTGTGGAATCTCGGTCACGCTGAATGGGACATAATGGCTTAACCGGGAGGCATATAGCTCCAGGCCCTCTTTAACCCATTCCACATCGGTTTTACCCACTGTGACCAAGTTTATATTCATACTTGCAAAAGTAACAATTCGGCTCGGAATTTGCAAGTAAAAAGGCCGAATGAGCAAATGCTTTCATATCGCTACGGTGGCGCTTGCGCTGTTTTTCTGTGTGAGTGCCGCAGGACAGTCGTTTTTCCTTAGCGGTAACAATACCCTGCCGCAGAATACTTCCGGAGAGTATTCCGTATTCTCTTCCATCACGAAATACCTTGCCGCCGGCGATGCCGCATCCCTTTCCAGCTGGTTTGCCGACAATTTGGAAGTTACGGTCATTTCTTCCTCCCGGAATTGCTCCAAGAAGCAGGCAAGGGAAATCCTGCGCTCATTCTTCGATGCCAATACGCCGCGTTCTTTCCAGGTGACGCACAAGGCTTCGGAAGCCAATAAAAAATACCTTATAGGCCTGCTGAATGCGGGAGGGGAACTGTTCCAGGTGAGCATTTATGCCACCTCATCGGCCGGGGACCCATATAAGATTCAGCAGCTAAGCATTTCCCGCCAGATGGCAGCTTACTAATTCTTAAACTATATGGCCAAACTATCCGAGAAAATAGGTTACGGATTCGGCGATTTCGCATCGTCAATGTTCTGGAAAATCTTTTCCTATTTCATCCCCTTCTTCTATGTCAGCATCTTCGGCCTGAAGCCCGCGCATGCTGCTTTTTTAATTCTCATCACCAAATTGTACGATGCCGTTTCAGACCCCGTGATGGGTTTGATTGCCGACCGTACCGACACTAAATGGGGTAAATATCGGCCATATTTGCTTTGGATAGCAGTTCCATTTGCCATCTGCGGGGTGCTCATGTTCTACACTCCCTCGGTGAGCAGTTACGGCTTTAAAATATTCTACGCCTACTTCACCTACATCCTTATGATGACGGCCTATACCGCCATCAATGTGCCTTACGGTGCGATGCTGGGCGTAGTTACCTCCGATCCTCACGAGAAGTCGGAATTCTCCTCTTACAGGATGTTCTTCGCCTATATCGGAAGTTTCGTTTCCATGGGCATCTTCGCCATTTTCGAGGAAAGCATCAAGGGTACCCCCCGCATCGTAGACGGCGTTCCCCTTCTTGACGAACTTGGAAATCCGGTCCTTATCCAAACCGTGAAAGAAGCCCAGCCCATGCAGTTCACCTTCGTGGTCTCCATTGTGGCTGTGCTTTCGCTCATTTTCTTCCTCCTTGCCTTTAAGCTCACGCGTGAGCATGTGAAGATTGAAAGGCGGGCCGATGGTACCAATTCCGGCGTCCTTGATGACCTGAAGGCCCTGTCCAAGAACGGCCCCTGGTGGCTGCTCACCGCCGCTTCCATCTGCTACCTCATCGTGGGTTCCCTGCGAGGAGGCGCCGCCGTCTATTATTTCTCTAACATCATGGGCGGCAACGCCCTCTTCGGCTCGGTTATTTTCCTCACCATAGGTGAATTGGCCCAGCTCTCCGGCGTTCCTCTGGCAGTTCCGCTATCCGACAGGCTCGGCCGCAAGAAAACCGCCATCCTTTCGTTCGCTTGGATCGGCCTGTTCAGCATACCCGTGTCCTTCCTGCCCGCATCTTCCTTGGGTTTCTGGGGCCTGCTGGCCTGCCATATCCTGGTTTGTATAGGGATAGGCGTGGTTTCGCCGCTGATGTGGGCAATGTTCTCTGACGTGGCCGATTACACCGAGGAAAAGAACGGCGTGGCTTCCACCGGCCTGGTCTTCTCTTCTTCATCCATGGCCCAGAAATTCGGTAGCGCCCTTGGCAGCGCCCTCGTCGCCGGCATCCTTGGCCTGGCCGGCTATCAGGAAGGCGTGGTGGAGAGCAGCGCCTCCATCGACCTTGCTGTCCGAGGGATGATGGGTTACCTCCCCGCCGCAGGAGCGGCCATCGGCATCCTTCTCCTTGTGCTCTATCCCCTTAGCACCACCCGCATGGAGGACATTCGCGCCCGCCTCGCCGCCCGCCGCGGCTAGCGCCCGCCAGGTTTTGTGCCACTTAACGCGTTCGCGATCAATTGATTACCGGAATCTCTCGTTCGGATTTTGAACGAGAGATTTGCGTAATGGCCTGTGCATTAGCTACTTAGGTGGCATTAAATGCAGATACTTCCTGATTTGTTTCGGCCTTGCGCCAGTGCGTCTGTCAAGAATATCGAACAAGGCAAGTTTTTTCTCCTCGTTCAGGCAAGGAATACTTCGAACGTTATCAATGAGGCCCTCTGAAAGAAGAATTTTCGTAAACTGGGCATAGACGGCATCGCTAAAAGGATCTTTTTCTTCTTTAATATCGTATTCGCCGCCGGTGTTATCGTGGAAAGTTCTTATCATTACGTCATAATTGCCATAGTATTTCATGGCCTCATCATAATCGATGACATTCCAGAGGCCGATGACGTAGTCACCGATTTGTTGCATCTGTATTGGCGTAAGCTTTTCAGACCAGCGTCGAAGATTTGTGTAACGCAGGTAGGTTCCGTCATCGTGTATGCTCCTTATTTCCCGCATGACTGCCCTTACCGCCCTTGGAGAGGAGGACTCGACAAGCGGAGCCGAAAATGGATGGGCCGATCGTGCATATTGAAGAAAATTCCATCGGTATTGCTCGGCCCGGTCAACGAGTTTTCGTTCTACGGGATTATTATAATTATAGTTCAGGGTGCTTCTGACACTTTTGTTTCCGCGTTTTACGGCACTTCCGAAGCGGTGTTTAAATATAGACCCTTTTCTATTGCGTGAAACATTCCATTCCCAGGCGAACAAATGTGTATATTGCTGAACGAAGGCCGATAGGGAAGTCCAGTCCGGCGCGATGACTGTGCAGTGGATGTGATCCACCATTGGACAGAGTGAGAGAACCGCAATGTTTAAACGACGGGCTACACTGCAGAAAACGGTAAAGAATACCAGAAAGTCTTCTCCTGAATAGAAGACCAAAGCCCCTCCTACAGTTTGCTGGTACACATGATGCACCTCTCCCGGATATACTTTTCTTGTTTTCATGACCGCAAGTTACGTTTCTTGTACGGTCACTATGCGATGCGTTAAAAAAATGTATTGTTTTATATTAAAAAAGTGCTGTTTTTTATTCCCAGTGCACTAATGAACGATCCAGAGTTATGCTTTTCCTCTCCCCGGACCGCCCTTCAATCATATATCGCGGCCCGTCAAGATTGCCCACAAGAGAGGCTACTGCACTGTTTACCCTGGCTATGTTTACATTAAGGTCATTATTGAAAAAATCCATTATCTTCAGAATACGCTCCTGAATATCCTTCGGATCCGAACTTTTGCTCAAGCGGCGGTAGAAATACAACAACTCGTCTTTATAATCGGCAATGCTTTTCAGGGCGATGCCCTCGGGGTGTCGCAGGAAAAGGAGCAGTATGGTTTTTGCCATCGGCCTTATTCTCAATTCGTTACCGCCAATAAAAACCTTTAGTGTCCGGGTAATGCGTACACTCTTTATCTGGGGCGACAGATTCAGATTCCGTCGCTCGATCTCCTGTATCGCCATCCGGACGAAAGAAAGCAGTTCCTTCGTTTCCAGGTCTTCAAGTTTGTAAAGATAATCTTGCGCCGGTTCTTCAAGGCCGCTGCTTTGCCTGAATTCGAAATAAAATAGAGCCAGCGTTGCCAAATCCAGCATAATCCCTCCGTTTTGGATACAAAGCTAGTGCATTTATTAGAATGGCCGCAAAGTCGGTGCCGCGTAAGTGCCTAATTACCAGCGAATTACCGAAATCTCTCGTTCGGATTTTGAACGAGAGAAGTGTATAAGTGCCTGAGCACCAGTGGCTTATGTGGCACAAGTCGCAAAAAACCCGCAGGCCGATGGGGGCTTGCGGGTTAAACGACTTTGGTTTCAGGAAACTACCAGCGGTCTTCGTCGGACACGGAGAGTTTCTTGCGGGCGTGGCGACGGCGGGCGCTAAGTACGCGGCGGCCGTTGGCAGAGGCCATTCTTGCGCGGAAGCCGTGCTTGTTGACACGCTTGCGGCGGGAAGGTTGGAACGTTCTTTTCATGATATATCTTTTTTATATTTTCGCGATAAGGACTGCAAAGGTAGCAAATCTTGCGTAAATCGCAAAATTATTTTTCAATATGAACCAGCAATTTCCCTTCGAACCAGGTTTCGTCAAGCCAGGATGACAGTTTCCAGGTGTGAATAGAGCTATTTCTGAGCCGATACCTGGCCATCAGGGCCGATATCTCTTCGTTCAAATCGCCTCCTTTCAGGTATAGTATTCCCTTGCGGAAGCGGCCTTTGACCCAGGGGTAGAAATCCGGAAGGGCGGCAACGGCGCGCGATACCACAAAGTCGAATTCCTGCCCCAGCGATTCGGCGCGCGCATTCACCACAGTCACGTTTTCCAGGCCGAGCGAACGGGAAACCGCATCGGCCACAATGGTCTTCTTTCCAACCGAATCGCAAAGGGTGAAGCGGGCCTGGGGGAAGAGGATTGCCAGAGGAATACCGGGAAAACCGCCTCCGGTACCAAGGTCCAGGATGCTCCCGCCGCCAAATTCCTCTTCCATTGAATTCAGGTAAAGGTAACGGGCTATGGCAAGCGAATGCAGGACGTGGTGTTCATACAGCGCATCGATATCCTTCCGGGAAATGACATTGATTTTGGCATTCCACTCCCGGTACAGGCCATCCAGCGCGGCAAAGCGTTCCTCCTGCAACGCAGAAACAGGGAACGAGGCCCTTATGGTTTCAAAGAAGTTCATTCCACTTCCCCCCTGAGCATCATCTTGGCAAGGTGCTGCTTGCCGCGGCGAATCCTGGTGCGAACAGTATTCAGCTCCAAATCCAGGTCCTGCGCAATCTGTTCATACTCAAGCTCATCAATCATATACTTTATCATCACGTCCTTGTACAGGGAGGGCAGTTCGTCAATAAAGCCCATCAGCCTTTGATGAACCTCTTCCTGGATGATGTCTTCTTCCGGGGTGGTTTCGCTCAGTTCCGATTGCTCCGAGCCTTCTTTTTTCTGGTCTTCGCGCCTTAGGATGTTCAGGTGGTCCAGGGCGGTGCGCGTTGCTATTGTCAGCAGCCAGGGCCGGAGGCTGCGCGACGTGTCGAAACTTCCAAGGGCGGCGAAAGCCTTCTGGAAACTCTCGGTTACGACGTCGTCAATATCGGCCTTCCAGCGGAAATATCCGCCTACACGTCCCCGGACGGCCTTTTCGTATTCCTGGTAAAGCATACGGTAGGCCATCTGGTCGCCGGCAATGGCCCGCTCGATGATTTCTTTTTCTTTGCTGTCCATAAACTAATGAGCTTCAAGCCAATTGGCTCCGGCCGAACAATCGACGGTGAGGGGCACGGACAATTTGATAACGTTTTCCATTACATTCTTGACCAGGGCTTTGAGCTGCTCCAGCTCGCAGGGAAGGGCGTCAAACAGGAGCTCGTCGTGGATTTGAAGCACCATCCGGCTCTTCAGCCCAGCCTCCTGAATCCGGCGGGCAACGCCAATCATCGCTAATTTTATTATATCGGCTGATGTCCCCTGGATGGGGGCATTCACCGCATTTCGTTCGGCCAGGGCCCTGACGGTGGCATTGGCGGAACGGATGTCCGGAAGGTATCGCCTTCGGCCGAAAAGCGTTTCCACATATCCATTTTCCCTGGCAAAAGCCGCGCTGTCGTCGATGAAGGAACGGATGGAAGGGAAGGCCTGGAAATATCCGTCGATGAGCTCCTTGGCTGCACTTCGCGACAGGTGGAGCCGTTGTGCCAGGCCGAAGGAAGAAATGCCGTACATTATGCCGAAGTTGGCGGTTTTCGCCATCCCCCTTTGCTCGCGCGTGACTTCCGACACCGGAATTCCGAAGATTTTGGCTGCGGTGGCGGCATGTACGTCCTCGCCGCTGCGGAAGGCCTGGATAAGGTGGGCGTCGCAGCTAAGGTGCGCCATGATCCGAAGCTCTATCTGGGAGTAATCGGCACTTACAATTATTCCGTCAGGCGTTGCGGGTACGAAGGCCTTGCGAATCTCCTTTCCGCGTTCGGTGCGAACCGGGATGTTCTGCAGGTTCGGATTGGAACTGGACAGGCGTCCGGTTGCGGTAAGCGCTTGATTGAAAGTGGTATGGACGCGTCCGTCAACGGGCGACACATAGGAAGGGAAGGGCTCGATATAGGTGGAAAGTAGCTTTTTGACAGCCCTGAATTCCAGGATTTCGTCCACTATCGGATGGCGGTCGGCTATCGCTGCAAGGGTGGCTTCATCGGTACTGTACTGGCCCTTGCCCTTGCTTTTCTTGGCCTTCGGGTCCAGGGCAAGTTTGTCAAAAAGAAGCTCGCCGACCTGCTTCGGTGAGGAAATGTTCAGCCCTGGTTCGCCGGCCATTTCGCGTATGCGCAGTTCCCTTTCCTGAAGTTCTGCCCTAAGCCCTTCGGCAAAGGCTTTCAGCTGGGAAAGATCTACCTTCACGCCGTCCCGTTCCATCCGTGCAAGGACTTTGGCCAGAGGCTCTTCCATACTGTCGTAGAACGATGGCATTTCCTCCCGGAGTCTATCTCCAAGGGGCACCAGCACTGCGGCTTCCTTCAAGCGGGAAGGAGCGGTTTCCTCCGGCACATCATCAAAAAGGGAAGCAGTGACCGCAGGGGCATTTTCTTCTTCCAGCGAAACTCCAAGATAATTCTGCGCAAGGGCCTGCAGTTCGTGGCTGCGTTCAGGATTCAGCACATAATGCATCAGCTGGATGTCGTTCCACCGGCCTTTCAGTTCTATTCCCGCATTGTGCAGCAGATTTGCCTGCAGTTTCAAGTCCGTCCCATATTTCGCGATTGACTCATCTTCCAGGAGAGCCTTCACTTCGTTTGAAATGCCCTCGCATACAAGTCCTTCACTGGACAGGAGCACTCTTTTAATCTTTGAAAAGACTCCTTCGGACGCCGGCTCGGTTATGATACCCACTTTGCCGCATTTTCGGGCCGATGAAAGCACATCCCGCTCCGGCGCTTCCTGCCCGTACACGGAATCGGGCGTTTTGGTGGACGGAGTGACGTTTCCGGGCGTCCCGTGCACGGAATCGGCCTTTTTTGTGTACGGGATGTATTTTCTGAGAGAGGCGAATTCGTACAGGTCGAAAAGCCTGGCGATGTCCGGGCTGAAAACCCCGGTGTAGCGCATCTGCTCCAGCGAAACCGGCAGTTCGATGTCTGTCTTGATAGTCACAAGGAGCTTTGACAGGCCGATATGCGGCTTCGCCTCGATAAATTGTTCCTTCAGTTTCGGAGAAAGTTCATCCAGATGCTCGTAGATGTTCTCCAGGCTGCCATATTTTGCTATGAGCTTTGCGGCACCCACCTCGCCCACGCCCTTCACGCCGGGGACGTTATCGGCCGAATCGCCGCAAATGGCAAGCATGTCAATTACTTGCGGAGGCTCCTTGATTCCCCATTTCTCGCATAGGGCTGCGCTGTCCACAAGGGTGGCTTCGCTTCCGGATTTGCCGGGCTTCAGTTGGAATGTGTGCGGTCCTACAAGCTGGCCATAGTCCTTGTCCGGAGTGACCATGTACACGTCCAAGCTTTCTCCGGAAAGCTGTGTTGCGGCTGAACCAAGAACATCATCGGCCTCGAAGCCGGGCATCATCAAAACCGGGATTCCCAAGTCTTGCACCAGTTCGGTGAGAGGCTCCAGGGCGTCTATCACCAGCTGAGGCGTGGGCGGCCTTGTACCCTTGTATTCCGGATATAACTTGTTTCGGAAACTTCCTCCCGGCGGATCGAAGGCCACGGCCACATAAGCGGGTTTTTCCCGCTCCAGCATCTCCAGCAGGTATTTGGTGAAGCCGTAGAGGATGGACATGTCCGCCCCCTTGGAATTAATCATCGGCCTGCGCAGAAATGCGTAGTACATCTTGAAAACAAGGGCGTGGCCGTCGATGAGGAAGAGTTTTTCCATCAGTCGCCGTAGGGATTACCTTCTTTCCACTCCTTTAATTCATCGCCGTGGCTGGCCACGCAGTGATGGTAGATGCGTTCCTTACGCTTCTGCTCCAGGGAGTTCCACCATACGCTGCAGCCGGGATATACGGCCTGGCTCTCGTCCCCGCCGCTTTTTGCAAGTCCTTTGCGCGCGATTCTCTCTTTTTCGCCGATGGGAAGTGAAGACCACCAGATGTCAAGTTCTCTTTTTTCCATAGCTTCTGTTTTAAGGGACTTCAAATATACTAATTTTTTCCTGGAAAGAAGCGAATGCTAAGCCTAACAGGAAAATGATCGGACAGGGAGGCGGTGCCATCGCTAAGCACCTGACTGTCCAGGACTTCAACAGGTGTGGCGCTTTTAAGTGCAAAAACAAAGTCTATGCAGGCATGCGGATTCTCGGTGGAAGAGGTGAAGTCAGTTCCGGATAGGGGAGTCCAGAATTCCAGCAGATGTGCCAGCGTTTCACTTTCAGGCGTATCATTCATGTCTCCGCAAAGAAGGACGGGCTTGCCGTAGCCGGAATACTTTTCGTTGAACCACCCGTTAATGATGCTCACCTGCTCAAGGCGCGCATCCTTCCCGACATTGTCCAGATGGGCCGATGCAAACACGCACGAGGCCGTTTCCACTACGGCGACGCTGCGCTCTTCGGCACCATTGCCCTGCGGAAGGGAGATACGCCCGTGCGAAAGGATTGGCTCACGCGAGACGATACCGTTGCCACAGGCCCCATCATTTTCGCTCCGGAAGGGCACCTGCAACCGTGCAGGGGATGGTGACGGTATAGCTTTTTCCGCCGTTTTCATTTTGCATCTGCCAGTTGTCAAAACCGGTATTTCCGGTGCAGGAAATTATGCCGGCAAGTAGTGCTACGGCAGTTTTTTTGAGGGAGGAAAGATCATTATCCATACTGTGTGGCAAACTATGAAATAGATACTGCAAATGTATGGAAAAATGTTTGGGAATAAAAGCTAAATAGGTTATTTTTGCAGAAACCACAAGCCTGTTTTTATGATTAATTTTGCCGAAATGGCGGAGCGTTACCGCCGGGAATTATATGAGAACGTTCTCCCTTTCTGGCTGGAGAAATCCCAGGATCTGGAATATGGAGGCTATTTTACCTGCCTGAACCGGGACGGCAGCATCTTCGATACGGATAAATTCGTCTGGCTGCAAGGCCGCGAGGTTTGGATGTTCGCCATGCTTTACAACAAGGTGGAGAAAAATCCAGAATGGCTGGACTGCGCCAGACAAGGGGCTGAATTCCTGGAAAAATTCGGCCATGACGGCAACTACGACTTCTATTTCTCGCTTACGCGTGAGGGGAAACCCATCATTGCACCGTACAATATTTTTTCCAACACATTTGCCTGCATGGCTTTTGCCCAGATGGCCGTTGCAACCGGGGAGGAGCATTATGCCGATATTGCCCGCAAGACATTCCAGCGCATCTTGGACCGTCGTTCCAATCCCAAGGGAAAATGGCTGAAAGCCGTGCCTGGAACGCGTCCCATGAAGGATTTCGCCCTGCCGATGATCATTTGCAACATGGCTTTGGAAATTGAACCGATTATCGAAGACAAGTCACTGCTGGACAAGACTATAGAAGAGGCCCTTCACGAAGTGTTCGACGTGTTTTACCAGCCGGACCTTGGCGTGATGGTGGAAAATCTGGCTCCCGACGGCAGCCTTGTAGACTGCTTCGAGGGTCGTCGCATCAACCCCGGACACGACCTGGAGGCACTATGGTTCATGATGAACCTGGGCCTTCGTCTTAACAGGCAGGATATCATAGACAAGAGCATGGAGATTGCCCTGCGCGTAATTGATTACGGCTGGGACAAGGACTTCGGCGGCATCTTCTACTTCATGGACCGTAAGGGTTACCCCACCCAGGAACTGGAATGGGACCAGAAACTGTGGTGGGTTCATCTTGAAAGCGCAATATGCATGATCAAAGGTTTCCAGCTCACCGGCAACGAAAAGGCCCTGGAGTGGTTTATGAAACTGGACGATTACCTTTGGACGCATTTCAAGGATGCCGAGTATCCTGAGTGGTTCGGCTACCTAAACCGCAGGGGAGAAGTTCTTCTTCCCCTTAAGGGAGGAAAGTGGAAAGGCTGTTTCCACGTGCCACGCGGGCTGTACCAGATAAGTACCATCCTTGAGGAATTGGCGAAATAATTCTGGTCTTCATGAAAAAACAACCATTGTGCAAGAACTGAAACAGGCCTTACTCCATTAATTTCTTGTATTTGAAACGCTTGGGTTCGGTGTCGCCGAGCCGGGCCTTGCGGTTCTGCTCATATTCCTGGTAGTTGCCCTCGAAGAAGACCACCTTGCCTTCGCCTTCGTAGGCAAGGATGTGGGTTGCGATGCGGTCCAGGAACCAGCGGTCGTGGCTCACCACTACGGCGCAGCCTGCAAAGCCGTCCAGACCTTCCTCCAGCGCACGGATGGTGTTCACATCCACGTCGTTGGTGGGCTCGTCCAGCAGGAGCACGTTGCCCTCGTCCTTAAGTGTCAGTGCCAGGTGGAGGCGGTTGCGCTCGCCGCCGGAGAGAACGCCGCACAGTTTTTCCTGATCGGCCCCGGAGAAATTGAAGCGGGACACCCAGGCGCGGGCATTTACGTCCCGTCCACCCATCCTGACCCATTCCGAGTTTCCGGCTATGGTCTCGTAAACCGTTTTGTCCGGATCGATGGTACGGTGCTGCTGGTCCACGTAGGCGATTTTTACGGTTTCGCCAATCTCGATGCTGCCGGAGTCGGGCTGCTCCAGGCCCATTATAAGGCGGAAGAGCGTGGTTTTACCGGCGCCGTTGGGGCCAATCACGCCCACGATTCCTGCCGGCGGAAGTTCGAAGCTAAGGTGCTCGAACAGGAGTTTGTCGCCGTAAGCCTTCGAAACGTCATTGAAAACGATGACCTTGTTCCCCAGGTGCGGGCCGTTGGGAATGTATATCTCCAGGTTGGCCTCTTTCTGTTTTGTATCGGCCGATGCAAGTTTCTCGTATGCTCCAAGACGGGCCTTCTGTTTGGCCTGGCGGGCCTTGGGAGCCATCCGCACCCATTCCAATTCCCTCTCCAGGGTTTTGCGGCGCTTGCTCTCGGCCTTTTCTTCCTGGGCCAGGCGCTTGGTTTTCTGGTCCAGCCAGGAGGAATAATTTCCCTTCCAGGGGATGCCTTCACCGCGGTCCAGCTCCAGAATCCAGCCGGCCACGTTGTCCAGGAAATAACGGTCGTGCGTTACGGCAATAACGGTCCCCTTGTATTGTTGAAGGTGGGCTTCCAGCCACTGGATGGATTCGGTGTCCAGGTGGTTGGTGGGCTCGTCCAGCAGGAGTACGTCTGGCTCCTGCAAAAGCAGCCTGCAAAGTGCCACACGGCGCCTTTCGCCTCCGGAAAGTTCCTTTATCTTCTGCTCGGAAGGGGGGCATTGAAGGGCATCCATGGCCCTCTCCAGCTTGGCGTCAATTTCCCATCCGCCCTTTTGCTCAATCAGTTCCGTAAGTTCCCCCTGGCGCTCGATGAGCCGGTTCATCTGGTCGTCATCCATCGGCTCCATGAACTTCATGGAAATGTCGTTGTACTCCTGCAGAATGTCCATGATGGGTTGTACGCCCTCCTGAACCACTTCCAGCACGGTCTTCTCCGGGTCCATCTGGGGCTCCTGTTCCAGATAGCCCACGCTGTAGCCCGGCGCCCATACCACTTCGCCCGTATAGGACTTCTCCACACCGGCGATAATCTTCAGCAGGGTAGATTTCCCCGAGCCGTTCAGGCCTATGATGCCAATCTTGGCCCCGTAGAAAAATCCCAGCCAGATGTCTTTGAGTATTACTTTGTTGTTGTGAGGGAGCACCTTGCTCACCTTGTTCATCGAGAAGATAATCTTTTCGTCGGCCATAAAAACTGTTTTTACAAATATAGTTAAAAAACTTATATAATCTTACCAGAATGGAGTTCTATAAAACATTCCGTTATTATTTATCAATAGGAAATGTCAGATGCATTTTTTTTTGTATATTTGCGTGAACCGCAAAAGCGGATACATAGAAAGCGTTTATCGTATTCCTGTACTATGAATCTGGACAATTCAAAGTGGAATGGGAAAATCGGGAACGCTTGTACTGGCTATATGAGGGCATATGCTCACATTATAGCGGAAGTGCGAGCATAACCACATTATTCATTCCACGGCTGTCCAGAGCCTTTAGTACGAATAAGGTGAAATGGCCCGCACTTTCTTTTGTTTTTTGCCGATACGGGTTTAAGGCACATAAAATGCTATTAGGACGCATGAAAGCTAAACATTTTTTCTATCTTTTGCGACTTCTTTTCTTTTTGGGAATTGTTTCCTGTTCAAAAGAAACAGGCAGCCAGGACATAGATAATCCAAGTATAATTGTTGACAAAAAAGGCATTACTACGGGTGATGTTTCAGAGGTTAATTCTTTAAGCGCCATTCTTTCAGGATTCAACTATACTGACATGGCTAATGATTTTGGGATTATTTACTCTACTCAAAGTACCCCTACCGCAGAGAATGGGGTTATTGGACGCACAAATGGGATAGACTCCGATAAGAAATTTCATGTTACTATTTCCGGTTTATATCCAAATACGAAATACTACTATACTGCTTTTTATAGAGAGGATAGAATATATCATTATGGAAAAATACAATCCTTTACGACCGCCGATGCGTTATCCGTAAAAACTCTTGAGCCAAGTGAAGTAAAGGACTTCTCGGCAACTTTATCATATGCGGTCTCACTTGATAATTCAATCATCTCGCATGCCGTCATGGGTGTCGCTTATAGTACAACTATATCTGAACCCGAGCCTAAAATGTCGGGTGTTTCCACCTTCGAAAAAACGATGGAAAAATCCTCTAAAGAACAAAAAGCACATAAAACAATCCGTATTGAGCCGGGTGAAAAAGTATATTACCGTGCGTATGCTATTTTAGACAATGTGGTGATTATGGGAGATATTAAAGAAGTATTATCGGAAACGAGGGAATTAGCTTTTGGTGAACTCAAACATTTGGGTTCTTACTCTTGCATCCTACAAAACAACGTCGACCCGGCACTTACAGAGAAAGGGATTACTCGCACTGGTATTTTATTTGGGAAACTGAATAACGCCACTATGGAAGATGAAAAAGAGGGTGATGTTAAGTTCTATTCTGTAAACTCCGGTAGAGAAGTAGTAATATCTGGCCTTAATCCAGAAACGGAATACTATTGGAGGAGTGTTGCCGTTTCTGAAAACACTTATTACGGGGATGTTCATAAAATAGTCACCAATAAAAGCAGCATGCAAATACATACCCAAGTAAACAATCTGACAGCAATTTCTGCGAGACCAGATATTTCTTTTATTCTAGGTAATGAAAAAGGGATAAATTACAAGTATTCAATTTCGGTCACGGATAAAGGAAGTTCAACAATAATTTACAAAGAGAGCGGAGAGGCCGATAAAGATATTATGATAGAGGATATCCATCTCCTCAACCTCACGCCCGAAAATGAGTATCTTATCCAATCAACAATTACGCTTGAAGGTAATTGGGGGAGAGTAGAAAAGGATGCGTTGGACTCATTTAGGACTAAACAGTTTGACTATTTTAAGTGGGTTGATACTGGTATGGCTTTTATAGAATCGGATTTTTATATAAAACTGATAGCATCATACACTAAAATCGAGGACACAGAGCTAAACAATCTAACTGAAGCCGGATTTCTTTATTCTTCCCAGAACCAAGATCCTTGCATTAACGATAGTAATGTTATTAAGATAATTTCAAGCGGTCTTATAGGAATAAATGGTTGGGATTTGATCTATGCAGACGAGCTAATACCAGAAACAACTTATTATTGCAAGATATACTCAGTAATTAATGGCAAAACCTATTACTCCGATGTGCGAAAAAGGAGAACTAAACAATTAGAAAGTATTAGCGCATATGCTGACTCTTTTTTGGGAATGTCTCTATTTGGATTTCGTCAATCTATTGCTGAAGTTAACAAAGTTAGATTAAACTATCCGTCAATAGAAGAAGCGGGTATATGCTACATACAGGGGGACAATGTTACGCCATATTCAGCAAATAACAAATTGGTCATTTGGGATGGTATTAATCCTGATTCGTTTACAAATAAGACAAGCATTATTTCAGGATTTAATTTGGGGTCAATATACACTTATTGGCCTTATGCAAAAATCAATGGAGATTATTTTTATGGAGAGAAAAAAACTCTAACAACAAAAACTACCGATGATATTATTACGTTTGGACCATCAGAATTTGTTGTTTATAATGATAGGATTTATTATGCATATCAATTTAATATGACTATTCCTTCCTGGGTCACATACGACTCATACTTATCTGTCAAGGAGGATATTTCTTATGACAGTCCCCTTCACCCCGGCTCTATTATATGGGACTATTCCTTAGCGGAAGAATCAAATAGAGGTACATCAGGGTATGTTGGTTTCTTAATATATGACACAGATAAAGAATGGCAATCAAATATACACATAGTAGTAGGTGAGGAATCCTATGATATACCTTCTTGGACCCTTGCAATGCCCTCATCATTTGAAGCTGAGTGGGTAGATATGGGAGGGGATATATTATGGGCAAATAAAAACTTGCATGGAATAATTGATAATGGTATTTTCACAACGGGATATCCTGTTAATAACCCTGAAAGCTACAAAGATCTACCTACTAAAGAAGATTGGCAACGACTAATTAACAATTGTACTGCTCATAGATTTTTTATAGGGGATAACATCTATTATTTGTTAAAAGCAAGTAACGGGAACTCGTTGATTCTTCCCTCAAAGGAATACTTTATTTCGTTTACAGGTAAATATGTTTCGGCAGCCAGGACTTATACGTGTTTTATCCCCGGCGATATTTGGAAACCTTCTTTTAAAGAATTACGCTATGTGGGTTCCCCAGATATATACATCCGTAGAAAAAAGGCCAAATAATATTACATATGATAGATAGTACTTATGACAAAAGAGTGGATCCTAATTATTTGGACAAAATCTTTTCAATAAAATATGGAAATGCACGATTAAAGAATGAGAAATATTTGGATTTGAATATATACAGATACATTGACTTATTATCTTTTTTTGATATTGTTCTCAAAAAGAAGTTCCCTATAGCCGAGAAGCGCACATTTTCAGACTATTTCGAGAGTAGAGAATATAATTCCTTGAATTATTTGAAAAGTTGTTTTGTCCCTATAGGGGAAACGGATATTAAACCATACGATATGATGTGGAAATGTCGAGAAATGAATATTGATGCTTTGCAGAACACTTTGGTGTCCTGTTGGACAACAAAAAAAGATGACAACTATTTGCGCTGGGCGACATATAAAAAAGCCCCAATAACGATACGCATTGGAACTACTGTAAAAAAACTCCTTGATGTCTTTTTCGATTCCAACCAACATCTATCCATTTATGCATCTAAGGTGGAGTACTCTAATAAAACATTGAGTGATCCGGATTATGCCTCATTGTTTTGTAAAAGTGCATCATATATCCTCGAGGAAGAATTTAGATTTTGTATTATAAAAAGTGGAGTGGAATTAAAGAACAAAAGTATGTCTTTTCTTAATCTATCATCTGTAGAATGGATTGATAATATTATGATTGGAACACTCATAAATCGTGATCTGGCAGTGGGGTTCTATGGGTTATTTCACGATCTTCCGTTTTTTTCCGGTAAAACAGAACTATCTTCAATTCACGAGAAAATGTGATGTGCTAAATTACTCCCGGAATAAATCCCTTTGTGGAAGTTGGGAGGAAAAGCGGCTGCGGAGGTTTAGGAACAAGCCGGAAATGTCGCGGGCAAAACGCGAGCCGCGCCAGGAGGAGGTGTTGGAAATGAATATCCAGCATTCTCCGTCGGGGTAGGTTTTCACCAGGGCCTGGGTGCCGGAGAAAGAGCCGGAGCGGGTCCATTCGCCCGTGGGTTTGGTGTCGTTCCAGCCAAGAGAGAAGGTTTCCGGATCGAAGTAATTTGTCATCTGGGCTACCGAAAACGGCAGCAGAATGTCTCCGAGTGGCCCTTTCCCGTCTATGCAAGCCACCATGCGGGCCAGCTCCAAGGCCGAACCGGTCCAGCCGCCGGCGCCAAGGGAGCCGCTCACGTTGTTGCCCCCATAGCACTTCTCCACTGAGGCGAAACGCCCGTCAAAGGAAGCGGTTTTTTCGGCATCCGGCTGCATGTAGTAACGGGTTTCACCCTGGTGACGGTCGGAAAGGTAGTTCCCCGCAAGGCGGAAGTCCCGGCACATGGCCGGAGCAAACACTTCCTGCTGCATATAGGCCTCGTAGGGCATTCCGGAGGCCTCTTCAATGATGAGCGAAAGAAGCAGGAATCCCAGGTTGGAATATTCTTGTGTGCTTCCGGGCTCGTAGGAAAGACTCCGGCCCAGCTGCTTTCGCAGCAAGGCATCCAGCGACGTATAGGGAGAAAAAACGGGGTCTCCTCCTCGGGAAGTGAATCCCCCCTGGTGGCGGAGCAGGTGCTCTACGGTTATCAGGTAATAATTGTCGTCCCGAATGTAGGAATCGTATTTTTTCAAAATTCCATAGGGGCCGAAAACGGGAGTATCCAGAAAGAGTTTGCCTTCCTCCTGCAGGCGCATTATGCCAACTGCGGTAAGCAGTTTTGAAACGGATGCCAGGCGAAGTGTGGTTCCGGGAGTCATGGGCGTGGCGGAATCGGCTTTTCCGTAGCCCCTGGCATAAAGGAGAGAATCGTTGCGCATTATGGCAAAAGAAACGCCCTTGAGCGACCAGAAATTCATAAAACTGTCCACCGCCTGATCCATCGCCGGAAGGCTGGACAAATCGTTGACGATAACTCTGTTAAGCGAGTCCCTCCAGGCTATGGGGACTTCTTCTTCGGCGGAGCTTGTGCCCTGGCCCCGTAGCCCAAGCGCAAGCCCTCCCGCACCCAACAAGACCACGGTCACGACAAGGTATGCAAGGCCGCGGTTTTTCACTTGATAAGACCGGCGCGCTTTCCGAAATCGATGATATATTCAGCCGTACCGTCAATTCCAAGGATGGAACTGTCCAGGCACAGCTGGTAGTTGGATGCTTTGCCCCATTCCCCGAAGGTATAATAATTATAATAAGTCTCGCGGGTACGGTCTTTCTTTCGCATCAGCTTTTCGGCCTCGTAGGGCGTCAGGCCCTCGATTTCGCAAAGGCGGTTGATGCGGAAATCCCAAGGGGCGCAGATGAATACGTTCAGGCAGGGGAGTTCCCGGAGGATGTAGTCGGCGCAACGGCCGATGATAATGGCGTCGCCATCATCGGCAATCTTCCGGATGACTTCGCTCTGGATGTTGAATAGGGTGTTGTCGTTCATGTAGCCGCTGTTCAGGTAGGAAAGCCTTCCCGAAGCGAAGAAGCTGGACACCGAAAACAGGCTCTTTTCCTCGCCAGTGTCGAAAAGGGTCTTGGAGTAGCCGTTTTCTACTGCCGCCTTGGAAATGAGCTCGTTGTCGTAAACCGGAATTCCGAGGCGTGCACCCACTGCCTTGGCAATGTAGCCGCCTCCGCTGCCGAATTGGCGGCCCACGTTGATGATGGTGTTACTCATATTTGTCCTCCTAATATGCTGGGATCGTCGCCGTCCTTGAGCCGTCCAAGTTTAAGCAGAAGGTTCCAGGCGAGGGCTCCCGTGATTATTGCCGATAATGTATCTGAAATTGGGAAACTTAGCCATACTCCTTCCTCCGACTCCAATAAGGCCGGAAGAAGGTAAATGCAGGGAAGCAGGAAAAGGAGCTGCCTTGAAAGGGATAGAAAAATGGACTTTTTCACCATTCCCAGACATTGGAAAAGGTTGGTGGTGACCATCTGGAAACCCACGATGGCAAATGCCGCATTCGTTATCCGGAGGCCTCTGGATGCCTTTTCCACAAGGAGCGGGTCTTCCGTGAAAATCATTGCGCATTGTCTGGACAGGAAGAAAGAGACAATGAAGCCTAAAAACGTTACCAGCGATGCCCAGGCCGCGGTTTTTACATAAACCTCCTTTACTCTGGCATACTGCCTTGCGCCGTAATTATAGCCGGCTATGGGCTGCATCCCCTGGTTGAATCCCATCACAATCATTATGAAAAGGAAGGAAAGGCGGTTCACTATTCCACAGGCTCCGATAGCCATGTCTCCTCCCCATTTCCCCAATTGCTGGTTAACGAAAAGGACCACAATGCAGCTTGCAAGGTTCATAAGGAAGGGGCCCATTCCGATTGCCAGGGAATCCATTGCAATCCTCCAGTCAACGCGGAAAATCTTGAGCGAACGCGGCAGGTGCAGGAAGCGCTTCTGGTTCAGGAAATAACGCATGGTATAGGCCAGGGCCATGCACTGGCAAAGCACGGTTGCAATTGCCGCCCCGCGGATTCCCATCCCCAACGTAAAGATGAAAATGGGGTCCAGGATTGCGTTGGAAGTCACCGTGAAAAGAGTTAGTCCCATTGCCAGTTTGGGATTTCCGGACGATCGCACAATCGCGTTCAGGCCGAAGTACAGATGGGTTACGGCATTGCCGATAGCAATGATTGTCATATAGTCCCTTGCGAAGGGAAGCGTTGCGTCCGAAGCTCCGAAAAAGCGCAGGATGGGATCCATCCACAGTAGTGTTACCAGCGTGAAAACGATGCCGGTAATGATATTCAGGGTGACGTCGTTGCAAAGGACCTTACTGGCGGTACCGTAGTTTTTCTGCCCCAGCAGGACCGATATCATGGTGGCCGCACCAACTCCCACCAGCGTGCCGAAAGCGGTGGAGATGTTCATCAGGGGGAAGGTGACGGCAAGGCCTGCTATGGAAAGGGAGCCCACATCGGGAATATGGCCTATGTAAACGCTGTCAACCATATTGTACAGCGACGAGGCCGTCATTGCAATTATGCCGGGGATGGCATACTGCTTGATGAGGGCCCCGATGGGCTTTGTGCCCAGTTCGGTGGGAATCGATGTCCCGCCGCCTGTCATAGAAGTTCCAGTTCGAAACAGAGCGGGGAGTATGGCGGAATTATGTAACCGCTGCCGCTGTTGGTGTAGCCAAGGTCGGAAATGAAAATTGCAGTCCCTTTCTGTCCTACCCAGTACATCAGGCTCAGGGCGCCCTTGAATCCGTCTATCAGGGAGTCGCTGCCATTCATGCCTATGCCGCTATAAGTTTCGCTGTAGTTGACCGTGACGGGAGAGTAGGATTTTCCGGAATCATAAATACCGGCGTCTTTCGCCTTTTTCGAATCCGTGGTGTCGAAAATCTGGCCGTTCAGAAGATACCCGGTGTAGTTCATCGTTATCATTGTATCCCTTGCGAACTTGGTCTTGCCCGCGAAGGCCGATGAATCGGTAATGAACCAGAAGGTTCCATCCTTTTCTATGGAAGAGTCGAAAGTGGAAGGATTGACGGAAGGGGAGAACACCCGGTTGACGTAATTGCGTATGCTGTCTTTCTGGAAGGTGCCGATGTCCTTGGTCTGGCCGTGCAGTTTGATGGTGTAAATGAGGGTCGAGGTGCCGGTACTCTTCTTGATGTACTCATCCTGTGTGGAGTATCTGGAAGTGGTTGTGAGCCAGGAAGGAACGATGGCGGTGCGGGTTCCTCCGACCTTCATCCCTTCCAGTATGGCATCAACTCCTGCATAGCTGCTGCTCTCTCCGGTTGCGAAGAATTTCGGCCCGTAATAATTGCCCTTGGCATATGTTCCAAGCTGCTTGCTCAAATTCTCGTCGCAGGTAGAACTGATTTCTCCGGAAATGAAGCGGATGGTGGTTTCGGCATAGGTGTAGCCAAGGCTGGAATCCCAGGCGGCGCCGTCTCCGGGAGTGTCTTCCAGGATGTAGATTCCGGATTTTTCCGGCGTTAGTCCGGGATAAAACTCATTCATCCACGCTTCCAGGTATTGCTTGGCGATTTCGCCTGTTGAAAGGGACGAATCTTTTGCGCAGGAAAGTGCGAGCGAAGCCGCAAGCGCAAGGAAAAGGTATTTGTAATTCTTATTCATTGTCTATTTTGTCAATCCAAACTTGGTAAACCAGGGCTGATCTTGCAGGAATCGTGCCTCGCTCCACTTTTCCGAAGGCATATTGTCCGGTAAAAAGGATAAAAGCTTCATCCTTCTTTTGAACGCCAATCAGGCCTTTGGCGAGTCCGTCCACCAGGCTTTTGTCCACAGTCAGTGTGTCCAGCTTGTACTGGCTGCTGTCCGAAAGGCTCCAGCCTGCCGCTTTTGCAACTTCCTTGCGGTTGGTGGAAACCAGGTTGGAAGTGCTTATGGAGGCGCTGGAAAGTACGTAGCAGGCATAATGCAGGGCTACCCTTCCACCCCAACGCAGGGTATCCTCGCCATTCCTGACCAGGGTATCATTAATGGTAAGGCGGTAAGAGCCTTCATTTCTGGAGAGGGTGGCAGTGGGGTCGACTGCCATCTTGCTGCGGATAAAACTTTCGATAAAGCCGGCCTGCCTGTCATAGGTTGTCTGGATGGA
>CACYCP010000023.1 GCA_902772985.1 uncultured Bacteroidia bacterium
AAGGATTGGGATGGGTGCGAGGCCAATGCCGCCCAGGACTGCATAGAATGCGGATGCTGCCTCTATTCCTGTCCTGCCCAGATTCCGTTGCTGGACAATATCCGCGTTGGAAAGGGCTTTGTGTTGAACGCCATCCGTGCACGCGCTAAAAAATAATAGACCATGGATAAGTTATTAGTTTCCCCTTCGCCCCATATCCACAGCAAGGACAGCACCAAGAGCCTGATGCTGGATGTGGTGATTGCGCTCATCCCCGCCGTTATCTGTTCGGTGGTTTTCTACGGCTGGCAGGAATTGCTGGTGCTGGGAGTGAGTGTGGCTTCCTGCGTCCTGCTGGAGTGGGCCATAACCAAATATATGCTCAAGGCGCCGTCCTCCATCGGCGACATGTCGGCAGTGATTACCGGTATCCTGCTGGCTTTGAACCTGCCTTACACTACGCCCTGGTGGGTGGTGTTCGCAGGTGCTGTGGTTGCCATCGGCGTTGCCAAGATGACCTTCGGCGGAATCGGCCAGAATATCTGGAATCCGGCTTTGGTGGGCCGTGTGTTCCTGCTGGTTTCCTTCCCCACCTATATGACCAGCTGGAGCGTGCCGAAAGGCCTTTTCGGACTGGATGCGGTTTCCGGGGCCACGCCTCTGGGCGCCATTCAGGAAGGCCTTTTGCAGGGTGCTTCAGTGCAGGACGTCATGGCTGCGGGCTCTTACGACTACGGTCAGATGCTGCTTGCAAACCTTGGCGGCAGCGCCGGTGAAGTGTGTGCCCTGGCTCTCCTGGCCGGCTGGCTTTACCTTTGCATCCGCAAGGTCATCAAGCCGTGGATTACCCTTAGTATTTTCGCTACGGTGGCCATTACCGCCCTCATCTTCTGGGGCATCAATCCGGCCCGCTTCACCGATCCCGTGTTCAATCTACTGAGCGGTGGTCTCATCCTTGGCGCCTGCTTCATGGCAACCGACTATGTCACCTCGCCCATGTCTGTCTGGGGAGGCGTTATCTTCGGCGTAGGCATCGGCTTCCTGACTATGATGATACGTTACTTCGGGGCTTATCCGGAGGGCGTTTCCTTTGCGATACTTATTATGAACTCTGTGGTGCCGCTGCTCAATATGTGGTTCAAACAGAAGAAATTCGGGAGGAAATAGGCTATGGCATTAAAATCCAATCTTATTAACATGGTTGCTATACTGGGGCTGACCTGCCTGTTTTGCTCCGGTATCCTTGGCGGCGCATACGCCCTGACCAAGGAGCGCATCGATGCGGCGGCTGAAACCAAAACCCAGGAGGCCGTGGCCCAGGTGCTCCCTCATTTTACCGGGCTGGAGTACGACGAAGAGGGCAATTATTTCAAGGCCGAGGATGGGGATGCCCTGGTGGGATATGCCATTGTTTCCACCAGCGTCGGTTTTGGCGGCCCCTTGACCATTATCGTTGGCGTCACCCCGGACGGCACGGTGTACAACACATCTGTACTTGCCCATTCCGAGACTCCAGGACTTGGCGCCAAATGCACTACCGACAAGAAGTTCATGGATCAGTGGAGGGGATTCAATCCTTCCGTTAAGAAGCTGTCCGTCACCAAGGACGGCGGCGACGTTGATGCCATTACCGCTTCCACCATCACTTCCCGTGCTTATACACAGGCCGTTGCCGATGCGCTGGAACTTTTCTATGTAATTGAAGGAGGACACGACGATGAGTAAACTGAAAATGATTACCGACGGGCTTGTCAAAAACAACCCTACGTTCGTGCTGCTGCTGGGAATGTGCCCCACGCTGGCAACAACGACATCGGCCATAAACGGTCTTTCGATGGGCCTTGCTACGCTCTTTGTGCTGGTGCTTTCGAACATGGCCATTTCCCTTATAGCCCCGGTTGTGCCAGATAAAGTGCACATCCCGGTCTATATTGTGGTCATCGCCACTTTCGTGACACTTCTTCAGCTTTTGATGCAGGCTTATACGCCGGGCATGTACGAGACTCTGGGCCTCTTTATCCCGCTCATCGTGGTGAATTGCATAGTCCTTGGACGCGCCGAGGCTTTCGCCAACAAGCATGGCGTAGGGGAGAGCGCCCTGGACGGCATTGGCGTGGGACTGGGCTTCACCGCCTCGCTCACAGTCCTGGGACTGGTGCGTGAGATTCTGGGCTCGGGCAGCGCCTTCGGCTGGAATTTCATAGGCGGAAACGACGGTATGCTGGCCTTCGTGATGGCTCCCGGCGCCTTCCTGTGCCTGGGTTACCTTATGGTCCTTTTCAACAAATTCCTTAAAAAGAGCTAGGTTATGGAGTACTTTCTGATTATCATTTCGGCGATTTTCGTCAACAATATAGTCCTGGCCCAGTTCCTGGGAATCTGCCCCTTCCTGGGCGTTTCCAACAAGTTTTCCACAGCCAGCGGTATGTCCATGGCCGTGTGCTTCGTGATAACCCTGGCCACACTGGTAACTTACCTCATCAACAAGTATCTGCTGGTTCCTTTCGGCATTACTTTCCTCCAGACCATAGCTTTCATCCTGGTGATTGCCGCCCTGGTCCAGATGGTAGAGATTGTGCTCAAGAAAGTGAGCCCCAGCCTGTATCAGGCACTGGGTATTTTCCTGCCCCTTATCACCACCAACTGCGCCGTTCTTGGTGTGGCAATCAACGTGGTGACCAAGGAGTTCTCCTTCGTTCCGGGCGGAATGCTGAACCTGGGACAGGCCTTGGTTTATGCTTTCGCAACTTCTCTGGGTTACGGCCTTGCCATGGTTATCTTCGCCGGTATCCGTGAGCACCTGGCCATGAATAATGTTCCCAAGGCCTTCAAGGGCGTTCCCATCGCCATCATCAGCGTGGGTATCCTGGCCCTGGCTTTCATGGGATTCAGCGGCATGGTGAAATAACAGGCATTCAATGAAATGGAAGAATATCTGAATATTGTAAGTCACTTTGCCGTGGAAGGCAGGGTGACGGAGGTAAAGCCTTTGGGCAAGGGACTAATCAACGACACCTTTTTCGTGTCGGCCGACGGGCCCCGCCAATATGTGCTCCAGCGCATCAATAATGCCATTTTCCGCGATGTGGACCTGCTGCAGCACAATATAGACTGCGTGACGGCCCATCTTCGGAAAAAGCTCGCAGGGGATGCGGACCTGGACCGCAAAGTCCTTCGTTTCCTTCCTTGCCTGGAGACCGGCAAGACTTATTGGACCGACGGCAACACCTACTGGCGTGTGTCGGTTTACATTCCGGACTCTTTCACCCACGAGGCCGTCACCCCCGCTTCGTCCTACGACTGCGGCAAGGCCTTCGGAGCCTTCGAGGCCAATCTGGCCGATATTCCCGACCAACTAGGGGAGCCCATCCCGGATTTCCACAATATGGAACTTCGCGTCCGCCAACTTCATGACGCAGTCTTCTCCGATGCCGCCGGCCGTCTGGCTGATCCTCAGGTGCAGGAAATCCTGTCGGCCCTTCTTCCTTTCGAGGAAGAAATGTGCAAGGCCGAGAGAATGTACCGGGAGGGAAAACTTCCAAAGCGCATTTGCCACTGCGACACCAAGGTAAATAACATGCTCTTCGATGCCGATGGCAACGTTCTCTGTGTCATAGATTTGGACACGGTGATGCCATCCTTCGTCTTTTCGGATTTCGGGGATTTCCTTCGTACCGCCGCCAATCCTGTGGCCGAGGACAGCCCCTTGTACGACAAGGTGGATTTCCGTATGGACATATTCGAGGCTTTTGCAAAGGGTTACCTGGAAAGCGCCCGTTGTTTCCTGACGGAAGCCGAGACGGAGAACCTGCCTTACGCCGCCTGCCTTTTCCCTTATATGCAGGCCGTTCGCTTTTTCGCCGATTACCTGAACGGGGATACTTATTACAAGATTCAGTATCCGGAGCACAATCTGGTTCGCACCCTGAATCAGCTTGCGCTTTTCCAGAGCGCCCGCGCAAAGTCGGCGGAAATGGCAAAAATTATAGACAGCTTAAGATAAACACTTGTCACAATGACTTTTACGATGATTATACAGCTGCTCATAGTTCTGGCAGCTTTGTATGTAGGTTCACGTTATGGCTCCCTGGCTCTGGGAGCCATAAGTGGTATCGGCCTGGCAATACTGGTCTTCGGCTTCGGTCTTAAGCCCGGAACGCCGCCCACCGACGTTATTTACATAATCATAGCGGCAGTTACCTGCGCCGGGACTTTGCAGGCCTCGGGTGGTATGGACTGGATGATTCAGATTGCCGAAAAACTGTTGCGCCGGCATCCGTCCTACATCACTTTCCTTGGCCCGCTGGTGACTTTCTTCCTCACCGTCCTTGTGGGTACCGGACATGTGGTCTATACCATTATGCCCATCATCTGTGACATTGCCCTTAAGCAGAATATCCGCCCCGAAAGGCCATGCGGCGTGTCCTCAATCGCTTCCCAGGTGGGCATAACCTGCTCGCCCATTGCCGCTGCTGTCGTGGCCTTTGTAACCATTTCTAACGCAAATGGTTACATGGTGAGCATCCCTCAGGTGCTCATGGTCACCATCCCGGCTTGCGTCATCGGCCTGATGTGTGCTGCCGCCGCCTCTTACAAGAGGGGCAAGGATCTGGACGACGACCCCGAATTCCAGGCGCGCAAGGCCGATCCGAAGATTTACAAGTACATGTATGTGAGCAAGGCCACCACCCTTGACAAGGAGATTCAAAAAGAGGCCAAGATTTCCGTTTTCGTTTTCCTGGCGGCTCTTCTGGTCATCATTTGCTTCGCTTTCTGCCAGATGATTCACGTCTCCGACGGGAAGACCCTGGCCCAGGCCATAAATCTTCCCAAAATGAACCTTTGCATCCAGATTATCATGCTGGTTGCGGCGGCTTTGAACATCATGCTGTGCAAGGTGGATTTGAAGAATGCCGTCTCCGGCTCCGTCTGGAAGTCCGGAATGGTTGCCGTCATTGCCATCTACGGCATCGCCTGGCTGGCCGATACTTATTTCGGAAACTATCTGGAGCAGATGAAACTGATGCTCACTGAACTGGTTACGAACTATCCCTGGACAATTGCACTTGTGTTTTTCATGGTGAGCGTGCTCATCAATTCCCAGGGCGCCGTGGTGGTTGCAATGCTGCCTCTGGCATATGAACTTGGAATTGCCGGACCGGTGCTACTGGGCGTTCTTCCCAGCGTCTATGGCTATTTCTTCATTCCCAATTATCCTTCCGACATCGCCACGGTGAACTTCGACCGAAGCGGTACCACAGTTATCGGCAAGTATCTCCTGAACCACAGTTTCATGATGCCCGGCCTAATCTGCGTCTTCGTTTCCACCGTGATGGGCTACCTCATCACGAACGTATTCTTCCCCGGCTACTTCGCCAGTTTCATACATTAGTTTTTGTAATCTCGTCGGGATTTGTCCCTGACGGGCCACATTCCTGACCCCTTCGGGGACCTGTCATCTGTCGTCTAAAAATGGCGCTCAAGCCAGATTGGTGCCCTTCTTAAACGACAGACGCCACAGTATTCGACCGTGGCGTCCTTGCCTTTCGTGATTCCGTCGGGATTCGAACCCGAGACCCACAGCTTAGAAGGCTGTTGCTCTATCCAGCTGAGCTACGGAACCGTTTCACAGCAGCTTACCTGGGAGAGTAGCGGAAAAGCTCCTGTATCTGCTGGTTGATAATCTGGTCCAGATTGTCAGGGCCATCGGCCGAAGGTGCGGGAAAACTGTCCTCCAGGATAGAATTGCCCTCGTTCTCGATACGGATTTTCTCGATGCCGACATCCCTCATGCGATAGATATCCGCAATCGAAGGGTAGAGGAAGACGGTATTTTCGGCCTTCGCCTTCTGCGTCAGGGTGATAGTGCTGCCGTCCCTGAGGGTGAAAATGACATTTGTGTCAAGCGGAATTTCGAAACTGTCCTTATCGGAGCCGATGGCGAAGTCGAGTTCCACGTCTTCCTGGTTGTTGTTCTTATAATAATTGAGCGACAGCATTACGTAATAGGCGTAGGTGTTGCCGCGGGCAATCATGGGTGATGCGTCGGAGAAGATGGTGTTTGTGGTCTCGGCCTTGCTCTCGATGGAAGCCTTGAGGTCGATGGTCTTGTCGGCCGCACTCAAAATGGCCTCGCAGTGGCGCTTCAGCAGTTCTCCGAATTCATTATCCTTGAACGAAGCCTGGACATAGTCGTCCGGGTTCCATCCGGTGATTATTTCTACGCTCTTGATGCTCTTTTTCACCATCTGCTCCATCTCGGAAGGCTCTACGGCATATTTCAGGCGGTTGAGGAAATTGCCGTCGTCCTGTCGCATTGCGGTGGCGGTGAAGATGCCGATTTGCTCCACGTTGATCTTCTTGTCATTGTTCAAAGTGACAGCCATCTTGACTCCTTTCGGGGCTACCGTAGCTTTTTTCTCTACAAGATTGATGTAAAGGACGTACAAAGTGGCTCCATTCGGGTAGCCGACAAACTCCACGCGGGCTTGCATGGGAATTTCCCCGGCCTTTATGGTTTCGTAGTCCGTTGCAATATGAGTCATTCCTTCGCTGCGGTAATTCGAGCGGATTTGCTGAGCGCCGGCGGGAATGGCCAGCAGAAGAGCTGCTGCAAATAAGGCGATAGTTTTCATTCTTCAACTGTTTTGTCCTGCAAAGATATTGAAAAGGTTGATAAAATATCGTATATTTGTACGATTTATATGCAAAAACCAGCAAATTTTTAAAATATGACTTCTTTTTCAAGATGCATCGCCCTTGCCTGCGCGGCATTTTTATGCTTCTCGGCAGCAGTTTGGGCACAGAGCACAATGACTGACGAACAGGTTATGGAATATGTCCAGCAGGGCCTTGCCGAAGGAAAGGACCGTGAGGAAATGATTGCCGACCTTACGCTTCGCGGTGTTACCCGCGCCCAGGCAATGAGGATTTATTCCGATTATCAGAGCCAAAGCTCCCACAATACAACCGTGGCCGAGCAGAATGCCAGCAGGGTGCACTCTTCAACGGATGCCGTGGATGAGTCCCAGGTCAATTCTTTCGTTTCCGACAATTCAAATGTGTTCGGACGCAACATATTCAGCAACAGATCGCTCAATTTCTCGCCCAGCGAGAATATGGCAACGCCGCGTAACTATCGCCTTGGCCCCGGAGACGAGGTCATCATCGATGTTTTCGGCCGGAACCAGACGACACTTCGCGGGGTAATCTCTCCCGAAGGCAATATCAATGTGGACATCCTTGGTCCGCTTTACCTGAACGGCATGACCATAGACGAGGCGAATACCTACCTTAAGAAGCGCCTTTCCCAGATTTACGGCGGTCTTGGCCATTCCGGCACCGACATGCGCCTGAGCCTTGGACAGATACGCTCTATCCAGGTTAATATCCTTGGTGATGTCAATACTCCCGGCACCTATCGCCTCAGCTCTTTCGCATCGGCCTACCATGCCCTTTATCGTGCCGGCGGCGTAAAAGAGCCAGGTACCCTTCGCGATATTAAGATTGTCCGTGGGGACAAGGTGGTCGGCAGTGTTGACATTTACGAATTCCTGATGAAGGGTAACCTTTCCAAGGACATCCGTCTGGAAGAAGGCGACGTTATTCTGGTAGCTCCTTACAAAAGCATGGTTTCTGTCGAAGGCGGTGTAAAGCGCCCCATGTTTTTTGAAATGAAGGCTGGGGAGAAACTATCCGATTTGTTCGAATATGCCGGCGGCTTTACCAATGGAGCCAACACGGCATCGGTAACCGTCTATAGACAGAGCCAGAAGAGCTTCGAGGTTAGGACTGTGGACGAGAGCGAATACAGCAGTTTCCCTGTCCGTAACGGTGACCGCATCGAGGTGGGCACCCTCCAGTCCCGGTTTGAAAACCGCATCAGCATCCAGGGGGCGGTATTTTTCCCTGGAACATACGAACTTGGGGAGGTGCATACTTTGAAAGGCCTGATAGAGAAGGCAGGAGGCCTGCTTCCCGAGGCATTCACGGACCGCGTGGTAGTGCACCGCGAGTATCCGGACCTTACCAAGGAAGTGTTCTCGGTCAATCTTACCTCCATCCTTGGCGGTACCAAAGCCGATGTGGAACTGCAGAATAACGACGAGATTATCATTACCAGCGCTACCGACCTTAACGAACGCGGGACAATGACAATCAGCGGTATGGTCAGAAAGCCCGGCGCCTATCCTTTTGCCGAAAATACAACAGTTGAAGACCTTATCATCATGGCAGGCGGCCTTCAGGACGGAGCTTCCCTTTCACGCGTGGATGTAACGCGACGCAAGAGGGATGAGAGCGGTCTTGTCGCCACCAAGGATTTAGGGGAGGTATTCTCCTTCTCCATTGACGGCGGCCTTATTCAGGACGGAAAGGGCGGTTTCGTGCTGGAGCCTTATGATGTGGTTACCATCCACCGCAGCCCTTCATATAATGTTGCCAGAAGCTTCTCTGTCCACGGAGAAGTCAATTTTCCTGCAACATACACCATTACTTCCCGCGAAGAGCGCATATCCGATTTGATTGAAAGGGCGGGCGGACTTACGGACTTTGCATATAAGGAAGGCACCCGCCTTGTGAGGCGTGCAACGGCCGAAGAACTGCGCCAGGCCAGGGAAATGATAGGTGTAATAAAGATACAGATGGATTCCGCCCAATTTGCCGCAAACGATGCATCTTCCAAGGCTCTTGCAGGTACTTATACCATAGCCGTTGATTTGAAGGCGGCCATTGAGAATCCCGGCGGGGACGCCGATGTCGTACTGCGTGACGACGATGTTCTTGAGATTCCTTCCCTGAACAATGTGGTCCGTATTTACGGAGCCGTAAATTATCCTACGGCAGTGAATTACGATGGCCGGATGAAGGGGCGCGACTACGTTAATTCCGCCGGCGGTTACCGCAAAGACGCTCTTCGTCGCAAGGCATATGTGGTGAATATGAGCGGTAGGGCAAAAAAACTCCGTGGGGGAACGGCAGTCGAACCCGGCTCTGAAATTTATATCCCTATCAAGGAGAAGAAATCAGGCGATTCGTCCATAGACTATCGTATGATCATAGCATTAAGTTCGGCAGCGTCCACGCTCGGAACAATAGCCGTAACCACTGCAACTTTAGTCAATGCATTTAAGAAATAAGGGAGATGGAACAGTACGAAATCAACAATACCTTTCCGGAAGAATCCGATGAACTCCAGATAGACTGGATGGGAATTGTTTCCAAAGTCCTGAAAAAGTGGAAACAGATTTTTATCATCTCCTTCATTTTCGGAGTTTTGGGTATAGTATCAGCCTTGGTGATGACACGCCAATGGGGCGTTACCTTAACCCTTGCTCCCGAGATACAAAGCCGTAGCTCCTCCAGCTTGAGCAGCCTTACCAGCATGCTGGGCCTTAGCCCGATGCAGATGGGGCCTACGACGGATGCGATGAACATCACCCTCTTTCCGGAGATATGCAAGAGCACACCTTTCTTGACCGCATTGCTGGATGTTCCCTTGACATCGTATGTTTCCGAGGAGATGAGAGAAGAGGGCATGAAGCCGCTCCACACTACGGTTTACAAGCACCTGAGCGGGGAGGACAGGCCCAAAAGCGCTTTTGCCAAATGGATGGAAGAACTTTTCAACAAAGAGCCGAAGGAGCCTTATACGGGACTCGACAATCCCACGGAACTCACCTTTGAACAGGGTTTGGTGGTAAAATCCCTTCGTGACAGGATTTCATGCACTGTGGACAGCAAGACCGGTATAACCACCATCCAGGTTGTCATGGACGACAAGATGATGGCCAAGCAGCTTGCCGACACCGTCTGCACCCGCCTTCAGATATATGTTTCCGAATACAGGACCAGGAAGGCAACGGCCGATTACAATTACTACGTGATGCTTGCCAATGAGGCTCACGAAGAAATGGTCAAGGCCCAGGCTGCATATGCTGCTTCCGTGGACTATGACCGCAGCGTTATTCTCCAGAGTGCCAATTCCGAAAAAGACAGGTTGAAGCAGGAAGCCACCCTGGCCAACCAGATATATTCCCAGATGGCTCAGCAGCGTGAACTTGCCCGCGCCAAGATTCAGGAAGAGCGTCCGGTCTATGCCGTTGTTCAGCCTGCTGTCCTTCCCCAGGTTCCTATGAACAGCCGCACAAAGCGCGTACTGATCTGGGGCTTTCTGGGCTTCTTCCTTTCCCTTGCCTGGTATGGTTTCGGAGAGGATTTCCTCAAGAAAATGTGCACTGACATTAAAGTAAAACTAAACGTAGAAGATGAAGCATAAAATTCTTACCCTGCTGGCCGTGGCGGCCTGCGCAGCTTGTTCCCAAGCCAAGTACAACACCCTGCCGGAGGCCAGCCCGGTAGATTATGTGAACATCCTCTCTGGCACACTGAGCAAATTCGAGCTTTCCACCGGAAATACCTATCCGGCGGTGGCTGTGCCTTGGGGCGCCCATTTCTGGACTCCCCAGACCGGACGCAACGGCGACGGATGGACTTATCGTTACGATGCCACCCACATCCGTGGTCTGAAGCAAACGCATCAGCCCAGCCCCTGGATCAACGATTACGGCGCATTCAGCCTGATGCCCGTGACCACAGGCCCTTATTTCGAGGGCAAGGAGCGCGAAAGCTGGTTCTCCCACAAGGCCGAAATTGCAAAGCCTTATTACTACAGCGTGTATCTGGCCGATCACGACGTAACCGCTGAACTTACCCCCACATCCCACGCAGCTGCTTTCCGCCTTACATATCCGGAAATGGAGACCTCCTATCTGGTGGTCGATGCTTTCGACGGCGGTCAGGTTTCGCTGCTGGACCGGAATACCATAGTGGGTTATTCCACCCATAACCACGGCGGAGTTGGAGAAGCCTTCCATAACTGGTTCATAATTGTGTCCGACACTCCCATGCAGCAGTATCCCGCAACGGACAATGTCCTGCTCGTGGGTTTCCCCACCGAAAGGGGGCAGCAGGTGAACTTGAAAGTGGCCTCGTCCTTCATTTCAACGGATCAGGCAAGGCTTAATCTTAAAGAGCTCGAGGGCGGTTTCGACGATGTTAAAGCCCAGGCCCGCGAGACTTGGAACACAACCCTCGGCCGGGTAGAGGTGGAAGACGGAAACATAGACCACCTTCGCACTTTCTACTCCTGCCTTTACAGGGCACTGCTTTTCCCTCGCGACATTTCCGAGATTGACGCAAATGGCGAAAGAGTGCATTATAGCCCCCACAACTGCAAGATTGAAAAAGGCCATTTCTTTACCGATACGGGCTTCTGGGATACCTTCCGCAGCCTTTTCCCGCTGATGAACCTCATTTATCCGGAAGTATCGGCCCAGGTGCAGGAAGGTCTGGTGAACGATTATTTGGAAAGCGGTTTCCTGCCCGAATGGGCTTCTCCCGGACACCGCTCCTGCATGGTGGGTAATAACAGCGCCTCGGTAGTGGCCGATGCCTGGATTTCCGGAATACGCGGTTACGACAGCGAGAAACTTTGGGAGGCCGTTACCCACGGTGCCCACGCTGTGCATCCCACGGTAAGATCTACCGGCCGCCTGGGCTGGGAGTTTTACGATTCCCTGGGTTATGTGCCCTGCGACGTGGGTATCAAGG
This sequence comes from uncultured Bacteroidia bacterium, assembly GCA_902772985.1. Lineage (GTDB taxonomy): Bacteria > Bacteroidota > Bacteroidia > Bacteroidales > UBA932 > Cryptobacteroides. Next base: position 11,590 of record CACYCP010000023.1, read on the forward strand.
AAAACGCCGCCCGCACCTTGGAATATGCCTACAACGACTGGTGCATCTATACCTTCGGCAAGGCCCTCGGAAAGAGTGAAGAGGAAATCGCCCCTTACCTGAAGGCCGCCGGAAACTACAGGAACATTTTCGATGCAGAGTACAAACTCATGAATGGCCGTAAGGCCGACGGCTCTTTCTCCCGTCCTTTCAGCCCTCTGAAATGGGGCGGGGATTTCACCGAAGGAAATTCCCTGCATTACAGCTGGAGTGTCTTTCACGATATCCAGGGCCTCATTGACCTGATGGGAGGAGAAAAGGAGTTCAACGCCCAGATGGATACCGTCTTCGCCATGCCGCCCAAGTACGACGATTCCTACTATGGTTTCCCCATACACGAAATTACCGAAATGACGGTGATGGGAATGGGAAACTACGCCCACGGCAACCAGCCCATCCAGCATATGCTCTACCTCTACGACTGGAGCGGACAGCCTTGGAAAACGCAGGCTCGAGTGCGTGAGGCAATGGAAAAGCTCTATTCCCCCTGGGCCGATGGCTACTGCGGAGACGAAGACAACGGCCAGACATCGGCCTGGTACGTATTCAGTGCCCTTGGCTTCTATCCGGTGTGCCCGGCAAGCGGAGAATATGCCCTGGGAACTCCGCTGTTCAAGAAAGTGACGCTTCACCTGCCCGGCGGCGACGTGGTCATCGACGCCCCGGACAATGGTCCTGAATCGTTCTATGTCAAGTCCCTTAAACTGAACGGCAAGGCTTGGACGCATAACTACCTCCGTCAGAGTGACCTGCAGAAGGGCGCCCGCCTGCAGTTCACCCTCTCCAGCGAGCCTTCCTATACCCGTGGTACCGCACCCGACGACAAACCCTATTCGATGTCCAAATGAAAAAAGCACTGATTGTCCTGGCCCTTGGCCTTGCGAGCGTTTCTGCTTGCGCACAGAAATACCCCGACCAGCGTCCTGCACCACAGGACCGCCTTTTCACTTCCGATGCTGTTGAGGCCAAGATAGCCGAAGTTGCACCACAGCTGAAGAACCCCAAGATTGCCTGGATGTTCCGCAACTGCTTCCCGAACACTCTGGACACCACCGTCCATTATGACGAGGAGAGCGGCCTCACTTTCGTTTATACCGGGGACATCCACGCCATGTGGCTCAGGGATTCCGGCGCCCAGGTCTGGCCTTACGTGGCTCTTTGCGAGGGTGATGAAAAGCTGCAGAAAATGCTTGCGGGCGTTATCCGCCAGCAGTTTACGCTCATAAACATCGATCCTTACGCCAATGCTTTCAACCAGGGTCCTACCGGGGATTTCGGAGATCCGGACGATACCGGCAAGCCCCAGGATCCGAACGTTTTCGAGCGCAAATGGGAGATAGATTCCCATTGCTATCCAGTTCGTCTGGCCCACCATTACTGGAAGGTTACGGGAGACAGTTCCATCTTCGATGAACTCTGGATAAAGACAGTTGAGACTATTTTGGAGACCTTCACCACCCAGCAGCGAAAGGAAGGGGACGGCCCCTATTATTTCCTCCGCGTCACCGACCGCCAGCTGGATACCAAAGCCCGCGTCGGCCTTGGACATCCGGTGAAAGCCGTCGGTCTCATCGCCTCGTCCTTCCGTCCTTCAGACGACGCCACCCAGTTCGAGTTCCTGGTGCCCTCCAACTTTTTCGCCGTGAGCATCTTGAGGCAGGCTGCCGAGATTCTTGCCGATGTCAACGGCAGGGCCGACCTTGCCGTACGCTGCACCGCCCTTGCTGCCGAAGTGGATGCCGCCCTGAAGCAGTATGCAATAGTCAACCATCCCGCTTTCGGCGATATCTATGCCTATGAGGTGGATGGTTTCGGCAATGCCTATATGATGGACGATGCCAATGTGCCGTCGCTCCTTTCCCTTTCTTACCTTATTCCCGAAATGGCTTCCGATCCCATCTACAAGCGCACCAGGGATTATGTCTGGAGTGAATACAATCCCTATTTCTTCCGAGGAAAGGCAGGAGAGGGCATAGGCGGGCCGCACATCGGCAAGGAAGTCATCTGGCCCATGAGCATAATGATGAAGGCTTTCACTGCCACCGACGATGCCGAGATAAAGGCATGCATGGAACAGCTGCTCCGCACGGATGCCGGTACTGGTTTCATCCACGAGAGTTTCAATAAGGACGATGCCCGGGACTTCACCCGTCCCTGGTTCGCCTGGCAGAACACCCTTTTTGGAGAATTGGTACTGAAACTTGTGGAAGACGGAAAATTACCCTTGTTGAACTCAATTAAGCAGTAATGAAAAAGGCTTTGTTTATTGCCGCCCTCCTGCTCTCCGCCGCTTCCGCGCAGGCTCAGAACGAGTGGGTGAATCCCTTTATCGGCACGTCCAACTTCGGCGCCTGCAATCCCGGTGCGGTACTTCCGAACGGTATGATGAGCGTTACGCCCTTTAACGTGATGGGCTCCAAACTGAATGTCTGGGATAAGGACAGCCGATGGTGGAGCACCCCCTACGTGGCCGAAAACACTTACCTTAGCGGCTTTGCGCACGTGAACCTGTCCGGCGTGGGCTGCCCCGAACTGGGGAGCCTGCTCACTATGCCCACTACGGGTCCCTTGATGGTGGATTATCACGCTTACGGTAGTGAATACACCAACGAAAAGGCCGAACCGGGCTATTACAGCGTGGAACTCCTGAGCGGGGTCAAGGCCGAGCTTACCGCCACCATCCGCACATCCCTGGAGCGTTACACCTTCCCCGGTGGGCAGGGCAATATCCTTCTGAACCTGGGAGAAGGCCTTACGAATGAAAGCGGGGCTAGCGTACGGAAAGTTTCCGACACCGAGATTGAGGGCTCCAAGCTGGTGGGGACCTTCTGCTATAACAGCAATGCGGTATTCCCAATTTATTTCGTCCTCAGGATAGACCGGGTGCCCGACAGCAGCGGATATTGGAAGAAACAGCGTCCGATGACCGCCGAGGCTGCGTGGGACAGGACGGCAGGGAAGTACAAGATTTACAGGAACTACAGCCGGGAACTCAGCGGTGACGACATAGGCTACTGGTTCCACTTCGACTCGCTTGCCCCCGGAGATGCCGTCCAAGTGCAGATGGGCGTCTCCTTCGTTAGCATAGAGAATGCCCGTGAAAATCTTGAAGCCGAGCAGCAGGGATTCAATTTCGAAAAATTGAAGGCCGATGCTTCCGCCCTCTGGGCAAGCCACCTTGGAAGAGTGAAACTCGAAGGCGGCACCCCGGACCAGAAGACCATCTTCTACACCGCTCTCTACCATGCACTTATACATCCGAACGTGCTTAATGATGTAAACGGGGAGTATCCACTTATGGAATTCGGCAATGAAAAAGCTGAAAACATAAACACTGTGGCAACAGGACCCATGGGCCAGAGACAAAGGGTTATGCGCCAGAGGGGTATCGGCAAAGTGCCGGATGGACAGACTCGCTACACGGTTTTCTCCCTTTGGGATACCTACAGGAACCTTCACCAGCTGATGACCCTGCTTTGGCCCGAAAAGCAGACGGACATGGTGCGTTCCATGATTGCCCAATACCGCGAATGGGGCTGGATGCCAAAATGGGAGCTTTACGGCCGCGAAACCTGGACCATGGAAGGTGATCCGGCGATTTGCGTCATTGCCGACACCTGGCTCCGTGGACTCAGGGACTTCGACATAACTTCGGCCTATGAGGCCTTTATCAAGAGCGCCGACACTCCCGGGGCGCAGAACCTGATGCGTCCGGACAACGACCCTTACGTGGAGAGCGGATACATCCCGCTGAACTACTTCTCCGGAGACTTCTCCGGAGACAACTCCGTTTCGCACGCCCTGGAGTATTATGTGGCCGATTATGCGCTTTCCCGCCTGGCAGAGGACCTTGGAAAGCTGGACGACGCCCAGCGTTTCTACAAGCGTTCCCTTGGCTACCGGAACTACTACAGCGCCGAATACAAGTGCCTGAGGCCCATCAACCAGGACGGGACTTTCCTCTCGCCCTTCAACCCTGAGGATGGGGCCGATTTCTCCAACGCTCCCGGCTTCCACGAAGGCAGCGCCTGGAATTACAGTTTTGCCGTTCCTCACGATGTGGCCGGATATGCAAAACTTATGGGTGGGGTCAAGGCTTTTGTCCAGAATCTGCAGCATGTGTTTGACAACGGCTTGTACGACCCGGCCAACGAACCGGACATAGTCTATCCCTTCCTTTTCTCCCGCTTCAAGGGGTACGAAAAACACACCTGGGAAGCTGTGGAAAAGATTCTGTCCAGCAATTACAAAAACGCCCCTGACGGCATTCCGGGCAATGACGATACCGGAACCATGAGCGCCTGGGCCGTTTTCTCCATGCTTGGCTTCTATCCCGACTGTCCGGGAGAGCCCTCTTTCACGCTTACGCGTCCCACATTTACCAAAGCTACCGTCGAACTTCCAGGCGGGAAGACCTTGGTGATAGAGAGGAGCAAAAAACCTTCCAAGGCCCTGTTTAACGGAAAGAACAAAGGATACAGAATCTCCCACCAGGACATTGCCGCCGGAGGAAAGATCAGCTGGAAATAAGAGAAAACGATAAAAGCAATAATATGGAAAAAATTAAGATTGAAGGGCAGCCTTTGCCCAATATGCCTTGGGAAGAGCGTCCCGAAGGCTGTAAGTCCGTCGTTTGGCGTTACAGCGCCAATCCGGTTATTCCCAGGGACTTGCTTCCGGATTCAAACAGCATTTTCAACAGTGCCGTAGTGCCTTTCAAGGATGGTTTTGCCGGAGTTTTCCGCTGCGATGACACCAATCGTCGCATGGCCCTCCACGTGGGATTCTCCAAGGATGGCATCAAGTGGGATATCAATCCCGAGGTGCAGCGTTTCAACGGCGATTATGCCTACGACCCGCGCGTTTGCAAGATTGAAGACAAGTATTGGGTGAGCTGGTGCAATGGTTACCACGGCCCTACCATCGGCCTTGCGTGGACCACGGATTTCAAGACCTTCAACCAGGTGGAAAACGCCTTCCTTCCCTATAACCGCAACGGCGTCCTGTTCCCCCGCAAGATCGGAGGCCGGTATGCCATGCTTTCCCGTCCTTCGGACACCGGCCACACCGCTTTCGGAGACATTTTCTACAGCGAATCCCCCGATATGGAGTTCTGGGGACATCACCGTCATGTAATGGCACCCGCTCCCTTCGAGGTCAGTGCCTGGCAGTGCATGAAGATTGGCGCAGGTCCCATTCCAATCGAGACCAGCGAGGGATGGCTTTTGTTTTATCATGGTGTTCTGCGCAGCTGCAACGGTTATGTTTACAGCTTCGGCAGCGCACTTCTGGATTTGGACCAGCCTTGGAAGGTGATAGCCCGCAGCGGTCCTTACCTGCTTTCGCCCCAGACTCCTTACGAGTGCATGGGAGACGTGCCCAACGTGGCCTTCCCCTGCGCCTGCCTACACGACAGCGCAACAGGCCGCGTAGCCATTTATTATGGCTGCGCCGACACTGTTACCGGTTTGGCTTTCGGCTATATTCCCGAAATCATAGACTTCACCAAGAAGACTAATATTTTATAGCCTTCTTGGTCTTGAATGGGACAAGAGTGAAACCGTAAGAGTAGCTTTTGTCACTCCATAGTGAACGGGCAGGCTCGGGCCTGGCGCCCCAGCTGTCATATCCGCCCACACCGGTCATCCTATAATCCAGGCACACTTCGGTGAAATCCCTTTCGGGAACATCGCTCAGGTGTGTCTGGCTTTTTACAAGGCCTCCGTCCAGGTCTTCGATGCTCTGGCGCAGGGCATTGAACTCGAATGGCTCGTCGGAAAGAACTGTCACGCCGCCAATTTCCAGCCATTCCGTCTCAGTATGGTGACCACATTCCTGAGGACGCACATAGGGATAGTATTCTTCGCTGGCACTGCTTTTCCAAAGGCTCTTGAAGGTTCCCGAATTGCGGTCCTGGTAATTTTCCACGGGGCCTCGTCCAAAGTAGCTGAAATCATCGGCCCCAACGCGGAATCGGAAGCCAAGGCGGGGAATCTCCACTTTGCGGGCACCGACTTCCGGGGCGGTCTCGCATTCGATCTTGATGCTGCCATCAGGGAAAACGGTATATACTTCCTTTGCCCGGACTCCGCTGCCCTGAACGGCAATCCTAATGGAGTTTTCCCTGTTTTCTACGCCCACTTTTATTGGCATGTCGGGATTCTTATAGGCCTTGGAGCGCATCGGCTGGCCATTTCCGTAATCGTTGTCAATAGGGGCCCTCCAGAAATTGGGTTTGATGCCGAAGACAGGATCCACAATGTCCCTGCCCTTGTATTTCCAGCTCTTGACATAGCCTTCCCTGCGGTCGAAAACCACTTCCAACTTGTCTCCCCTTACTACAATCTGGGTGTCGCCTTCGGTAAATGAAAGCCTGCCCTTAGGCGTTAGGGTTTTCTTTTCACCAAGTTTCTTTATAAAGTATTCGTTGCAGGCAATGACATCGTCGCTGCTCACCTCGAAGAAGATGCGGTATTCCCCTTTGCGCTTCATCTTTGGAAGCCGGACCTTGAATTCTTCGGCCGTCTGAGGATCGGTTTTGAAATGCAGTTTGCTCCTGCCCAGACGGAAGAGTTTTCGTCCGTCACGCTCGACCCACCATTTGACGGCAAGGCCTTCAAGGCTGGTGAAATAATAACGGTTGAATATGGAGAAAACGCCGTTTTCGATATCCACGGGGCTTATGTTGACATTCTGATAGACATGCTTGACTTCATAGAAGGCAGGATGCGGCTCCCTGTCCGGATTCACTATTCCGTTGCAAAGGAAGTTTCCGTCCGAAGGTGCGTTCTCGCCATAGTCTCCACCGTAAGTCCAGCCCCTTTCCTTGTCATACAGGCCCTGGTCTACCCAGTCCCAGATGAATGCACCCTGAAGCTGTTTGTGAGCATATATCTGCTCCCACTGCCAGTCCAGCGAACCGTTGGAATTCCCCATCGCATGGGTATATTCCGACGGACACACCGGCCGCTGTGTATAATTCTCGCCCATTCGCTTGAACCATTCGGCTCCGGGATATTGGGGCACTATCATATCGGTATTCCAATCGTATTCGGCCCTTTCATAAACCACTGGACGGTTCTGCCCGTTTTCTTCCAAGGCCTTCAGTTCCTTGTAAGTCTGGTAGAAATTTACTCCGTTTCCGGCCTCGTTTCCAAGAGATAGGATGGTGACGCAGGGATAGTTCGCAGTCCTGTAATACATGTTCAGGGTGCGGTCCAGGTGCTTTTCATACCATTCGCTCTTGTTTCCAAGGCTGCGCTCCGGCCTGTAACCCATGGCGTGCGATTCTATATTGGCCTCGTCGTAAACATAGAAACCAAGGGAGTCGCAAAGCTCGTAGAATTCCCGGCCCTGGGGATAGTGGCAGGTGCGGATGGCATTGATATTGGCCTTTCTCATCAGGAGCAGGTCTTCCAACAGGTTTTCCCTGTTTACATAATGCCCGGTATAGGGATTGTGCTCGTGCAGGTTGACGCCTTTGAATTTAACCGGCTGTCCGTTAACCAGAAATGCCTTCACCGTTTTGTCTCCGTCCTGGATATCTTTGATTTCCAGGCGGCGGAAACCCACGTGGAAGCGGCTGTACTCCCCGTTTACCCTGAGCAGCAGTGTATAAAGATTGGGCGTCTCGGCGCTCCAGGGCTTTACTCCGGGGATGCTGTCGCTAATGCTGGCAAGGCTTCCGCTGAACTCGAAAATGGCATCGGCAAGGGCTTTTCCGTCCTTGTCCAGAAGTTCGTAAAATACTTCCGTCGGGGCCTCGGAACGCATCCGCAATTGGAAAATACCGGTTGAGAGGTCTTCCGAAAGGGTGGACACCACGTTGAAATTGAAGCCGCTGGGCTGCTTCTCGCTGGAAAGGTACACATCCCTTTCAATACCGGAAATGCGCCAGAAATCCTGGTCTTCCAGGAAGGAGGCCTGGGTGTAGCGGTACACGCGTATGAAAAGCTCGTTCTCACCATCCTTAACCACATCGCTTATCCGAAAGCGTGCAAGGTTCTTGGAATCTTCGCAGTAGCCTATCTCCTGGCCATTCACATAGATGTAGCTGCCGCTCTTGATGCCGCAAAGGTTAAGGAACACTTCACGTCCCTTCCAGCTTTCTGGAATGGTGAAACTGCGGCGGTACAGGGCCGACGGAACCGATTCCGGCAACACTCCGGGAACTGGGTCCACAGGACAGAAATCGTAGGGGATATTGGTATAGATGGGTATCCCATATCCCTGCACCTCCCAGTTTCCGGGGACATTTATCTTCTTCCAGTCAAGCTGTGGGACCGGTGCAAGAGGCATTTTCCTATGGTCGTCGAAATAGATGAAATCCCAGACTCCGTTAAGGCTCAGGTAGTTCTCGCTTTCACGGAAACCTTTTTTCAAAGCATCTTCCCTTGAAGCGTAGTAGATGAGCTCGGTGCGGCGGGTATCGGCATTGAGCGATGTCGCCTGGATGTCCTGCCAAAGGGGCAGGGCTGCCAGTATGAGGAAAAGGCTATTCATAATATATGGTTTCTTTTGCTTTTATGTCTTTGGACGACGCGCCCACCTGGATTTCGAACTGTCCCGGCTCGACAACGCGCTGCATTTCGGGATTTACAAGGGAGAAACTGCTGCGCGGAATGCACAGGTTCACTTCCACCGTTTCCCCTGCCTTTACGGGAACCCTCTTGAAAGCGCATAGCTGTTTGCGGGGCCGGGCAGTAGATGCCGTAAGGTCACGCAGATAGACCTGCACCACCTCATCTCCGTCATAAGGGCCGGTATTGCTTAAATCCAGCCTCAGTTTTACCCCGTCTTCTCCGGCAGGCGTCAGCACCAGGCCCGAATATTCAAAACTGGTATAGCTTAGACCGAAGCCGAAGGGGAACAGGGGCTCGGAGCTTTCTTCTACATAGTTGTGGCTGAAAGGCATCTTCCGGTTGTAGTACACCGGCAGTTGTCCCACACTTCTGGGAACGCTGATCGGAAGGCGTCCTGCCGGGTTATACTTTCCAAGGAGTACGTCGGCAAGGGCAGTACCGCCTTCCTGTCCCGGATACCAGAGGGTAAGGAGGGCATCGGCATTTTCATTGGCCCAATTCTTATTCAGCGGACGGCCTTCGACATAGACCACCACCAGGGGTTTGCCGCTGGCCTTAAGCGCCTGAAGGAGCGGGAGTTGGAGCCCCATCAGGTCCAGGGTGCTGCGGTCGAAGCCTTCGCCGGCCTCCATATCGGAAACCGTGGTCTTGTCCACCACGGCTGCACCTGTGTCAATATATTTCGTCCTGAAATCCCGGGCCGATGAACCTCCCACTACGGCCACCACCACGTCGCTGGCCCTGGCTGCGTTAACCGCCTCTTTTATGGAGTCGGAACCTGTATCCCGGACGGCGCATCCCTTGACGTAATTCACCTTTGCTCCCGCGTTTTGCAGGCCCTCCAGCATAGTAATGACGTTTTCCTCGTCCTGCGGGGCGGTATAGTCACCAAGCTGGTTATACATATTATGGGCATTGGGGCCCACCAGCGCTATCTTCAGCCCTTCTTTCAAAGGCAGGATGCCATTGTTTTTCAACAGCGTCACGCTTTCCCTGGCTGCCTTGGCCGCAACGGCGATGTGGCCAGGGCTCCTGACTTCGGTCCAGGAGTTTTCCGGAAGGTATGGATTGTCGAAGAGCCCGGCTTCAAACTTGCGTATCAGAACGCGCTTTACGGCCCTGTCAAGGATGGCTTCGCTGATTCGTCCGCTCTTGACCGATTCCTCCAGCAGGGCGAAGCAGTGGGCGCCCAAATCAACGTCCACCCCGGCCTTTAATGCCATTTCACCGGCTTCCTGCAGGCTTCCAGCCACATTATGGCTTTTGAAAATACCGTCGATACTCTCCAGGTCGCTCACCACGAAACCTCCGAAATTCCAGCGGTCGTGGAGAAGTCCGGTCAGAAGTTTCTCATTGCAGGTCGAGGGCACTCCGTCAATGGTGTTGTAGGAGGTCATGACACTTAACGCGCCGCTCTCGATGGCCTTTTGGAAAGTGGGAAGCACATTCTCTTCCAGGTCCCTTTCGCCAATGTGCGAGGGACTTCCGTTATGACCGCCTTCTGGAATACCGTATGCTACGAAGTGTTTCAGGGTGGAAATCGCGCCTTGTGAAGATGTGCCCCTTACCATCGCAGAGGCCATTTCAGCAGTCAGGAAAACGTCTTCACCATAGGTTTCTTCCACGCGGGACCAGCGGGGCTCCCTGGAAAGGTCTATCACCGGACCGTAGCCGATATGACCGCCCTGAGCCATCAATTCCGCGCCTATTACCCGGCCTACTTCCTCTATCAGCTCCGTGTCCCAGGTGGAACTAAGACCTATCGATGTAGGAAAGACGGTGGTGCCGATGGCCATGTGCCCGTGCGGGGCCTCTTCGGCCAGGATAATGGGAATGCCCAGGCGGGTGGAGTCTATGGCATAATGCTGTAGGGCGTTGTAGGCCTTGACGGCAAGGCGGGGATCAAGCCCTGTCTCAAGGGTTTTCCTGGTCCAGGGATCGGCCCGAAAAACTGCCCAGAGCATACCTCCGTGGCTGTTTTGGATGAAGTCGCGGTATTTGTCGGAGATTTGAACGATGGTGTCGTTCTCCTCCTGTCCGGGAACCACCAGCTTTTCGTACATGGGCCAGCCAAGGGGACAAAGCAACTGCCCCAGTTTCTCCGGGACGCTCATCCTGGAGATGAGGTCATCGGCCCTTTGCTCTGAACTGTATGAACTTTGCTTGTAGATGGGTTCCTTTTCCCCGCAGGAGGTGAAAAGGACGGCCGCCATTGCTATGGCCGAAAGCACTTTCCCAAGCTTCGGTCTGCGTTTTTCACTTGTCTCCTCTTCCAAATCTTCCACCAGCTCGTAGTCCAGCAGTTTCTGCTCCAGCGAGGTGGATTTCACGCGAATCCGCAGCGGATCGCCAAGGCGAATGATTTTGTGGCTCCGTCGGCCTATGGCCCTGTAGTTCTCTTCATCGAATACGAAGAAGTCGCCCTTTATCGTGCGGTAAGGAATCATACCTTCTATCTTGGTTGGTTCAATTTCCACGTAAATGCCCCATTCGGTAACGCCGGAAACCTGTCCGTCGAATTCCTGGCCAATCTTGTCCTGCATGAATTCCACCAGTTTGTACTTTATGCTCTCGCGTTCGGCTTCGGCCGCCACCATTTCCCGTTCCGATGCGTGTTTGCACTGTAGGCTGTAGTAATCCTTGCTTTCAGAATCCCCTCCGGCCAGATAATGGGAAAGGAGACGGTGAACCATAAGGTCCGGATACCGGCGGATAGGAGAAGTAAAATGCGTATAAAAATTGAAAGCCAGGCCATAATGGCCGATGTTGTCGGTGGAATAACAGGCCTTCGCCATGGAGCGGAGCGCCAGGCTCTGGATTGCGGAGAGCTCGGGCTTGTCCTTGGCCTCCGTCATAAGGCGGTTCAGGCTTTTGGCAATTTCCTTCCCGCCCTCGATGGGGCCCACTTTATAGCCGAAATGCCCGGCGAAGTCCCTCAGGCCGCCAAGTTTCTCCATGTTTGGCTGGTCGTGTATGCGGTAAACGAAGGTCTTTGCCTTCGCAAGGGCCTTGCCGCTCATTTTCCCCCCGGTGGCTACATATTCCGCCACGGAACGGTTTGCAAGGAGCATGAACTCTTCGATGAGCCAGTTGGACTCTTTCGAAATTTTCTGGTGAACATCAATGGGTTTGCCGGCCTCGTCTATATCCACCTTCATTTCCGGCCTTTCGAAGTTCACTGCGCCGTTATCGAAACGGGCTTTGCGCATTTTAATCGCAAAGTCGTTAAGAATCCGGACGGCCTCCCGGATATCCTGGGGCACTTCTTCCGGGCTCTCACCTTCGATGATAGCCTGAGCCTCGTCGTAATTAAAACGCCAGTCGGAAATTATCGTTGTCCTGCCGAACCAGGGATTGATGGCCTTGGCCTGTGGAGTGAGCTCGAAAACTGCGCTGAAGCAAAGCTTTTCTTCGTTGGGGCGCAGGGAGCACAGTTTGTTCGAAAGCTTCTCGGGCAGCATGGGAACAGTCCGGTCCACCAGGTAAACCGATGTGCCGCGGGCCTGGGCTTCGACATCCACCGGAGAGCCCTGCTTTACGTAATAACTTACGTCGGCGATATGGATGCCCACCTCGAAATTGCCGTTTTCCAGGCGGCGGAAACTAAGGGCATCGTCAAAGTCCTTGGCATCGGCCGGGTCTATGGTGAAAGTGAGCACTTTGCGGAAATCCTTGCGCTGGGCCCTGTCTTTGTCGGTAATGGCCTCGGAAATCTTGTCGGCTGCGTTCTCAACGGCCTTGTCGAAGCGGTAGGGAAGGCCGAATTCCGCCAGGATGGCGTGCATTTCGGTCTCGTTTTCCCCCGGCATGCCAAGAATATCGACCACGTGTCCGCAGGGATTGTGTTCCTTGCGGTCCCAGCCATCCACCACAGCCGCCACTTTCATTCCCTTCTGACCGCCTTCCGGAATGGGAACGCTTATATCGTAGGGCATGGTCTTGGAACTCATCAGCACCCAGGCCTGCTGCCCGACAATGTGCAGTATCCCCACGAAAGGCTTGCCGGAGCGCTGGACTATGGCGATGATTTCGCCGCTGCGCCTTTTGCCAGCCCCGGTTTTTTCCTGGGTTACAGCCACCCGCACGGTATCGCCGTGGAGGGCTCCGCGGGTTTTGGACGCTTTGACGAAAACGTCGTCCTCCTGTCCTTCAATCCTTACGAAAGCGAATCCCTCGCGCGACATCAGCACTTTCCCTTCGTATTCGGGTATGATTCGCCTGGCCTTTTTATTTCGGCCGATAATGTTTTTCCGCCTTGACCTTGACATAAGTATTTATTTCGAATTGTACAAATATACAATTATTTCCTCAATTAAGGAAGGGGCGTCAGCGGTACAGTTCGCGAAGGACGGGCAGGGAACGGATTTGGATTGGGCAGTCCAGATGATAGGACAGGTATTGCAGGATGTCTTCGCAAAGGGCGTTCCTACACTCCCCATTGAGGGGAAGAAGCAGGGCTTCGCTGAATGCCGAACTCACCAGCTGGCGCAATTCCTCCGGATGCTCCCCGGCAAAGGGGGCCAGGCTTTCCCAGCTTGGACGGAAGCCCAGGGCCGATGCGAAATTCAATAAAAATAGTACGTGGAAATTTGAAAAATCATTCTCCAGTGCATCCAGGGCAAAGATTTGCCCACAACACCAGTCGAAGAGGCCTTCCTCGTTTGCCCCGTCTTTAAGGCTTCTGAAAAGGACTTCGGCAAGGAAAAGACTTATGGCACTTTTGTGGATGTTCCCGCGAATCCCGTTCAGGGGAGATGCGAGCGAAAAATTCTTCATGAGCCAAAGCTCCGACTTCGGGTTTTCCACAACCTGGGCCTCCAGGATGTTCAGGGGAAGGAAGAGGGCCAGTCCGGCTTTCTTGGGGCTGCGAACCAGAAATCCCCGGCGTCCCCACTCCTTGGAAAGGGTGTGTACCACCAGGGCATTGTCTCCCACCTTGGTAGTGGAAAGGATAATGAAGCCGGTGCTCTCTTGAATCATTGTTCTTTCAGGAAAGATGCCATGGCGCGAAGCGCCTTTCCCCGGTGCGAGATGGCGTTTTTCTCTTCCTCCGAAATCTGGGCCGCCGTAACTCCATATCCTTTTGGGACGAACACGGGATCGTAGCCGAAACCGCCATCCCCATAAGCTTCAAGGCCAATTTCGCCTTCCATCACCCCGTCGAATAAATAGGTTTTTCCGCCCAGGATAAGGCTCACCGACGTGCGGAAGCGTGCCGATCGTTCCGTGCACCCCTCCATCACGCTGAGCAGTTTTGCGATATTGTCGGCGGAGCGCCTGCCTGGGCCTGCAAAGCGGGCCGTTTCCACCCCGGGGGCTCCGCCAAGGGCATCGACTTCGAGTCCGGTGTCATCGGCAAAACAGTCCATGCCGGTACGCTCGAAAATGTATTGCGCCTTCTGGAGAGAATTATCCCGCAGGGTGGCGCCGGTTTCCGGGATGTCTTCCGTAAGGCCCACCGCTGCGGGTGTGATGAGTTCGAAATCGTTACCCAGGATTTCCTGGGCTTCACGAAGTTTTCCAGGATTTCCTGTAGCGAAAATCAGTTTCATTTCTTGTCGCTGAAGTCCAGCTTGCCGCGGAACTGCATTGTCGCCTTCTTGTTGGAAGAAATGCGGATGTCGGCGGTTGCGTCGTCGTAGATTTTGAAGATGAAAAAGTAGAGGATGTTGTTGTCTTTGTCCTTTGCCTGGAATGACAATTTATAACATCCGTCTTTCTGATAGGCCGAACCGTCGATGCCGATTCTTTCCATGGGAGCGTTGTTCAGTATGATGGAGGTGTTGCCGGAAAGTTCGGCAAAGCCGCCGGTGTAGGAACGTCCCCAGAAAGGAAGGCGGGTATTCACGGTTTTGTTATTCAGGATAATCGAATATTCCTTGTTGGTGTAAACGATATCGGCACTGGAACGGTAGATTTCTGTGATGTCAAAAGTCATGTCCAGGGTATTGATGGATTGCTGGACAAGGCTTGCTATCTGGGCCTTTTCCTCGTCAGTCATTTTGGTGGAAGAACCGCAAGAATAAAAGCCGAAGGCGGTCAATGCTATGAGCAAGGAGGCGATAATCTTTTTCATATCAATTGCTTTCATGGTTTCCTGCAAAGTTAGCACTATTTTTGTTAACTTTGCAAGGACTATGAAAAAGAAACTGTATTTAATACCGGTCTTTTGTCTGATTTGCCTCGCCGCCGGTGCCCAGTCCAGGGATTTCACCCAGGGGAAGTGGGTAGAGGTATATAATTCCATACTGAGGGAACTCAACCGCTCATATGTGGATTCCCTTCCCTCCGGCCGTGTCCAGAGGGCGGGTATCGACGCCATGCTGGACGCTTTGGATCCCTATACCGTGTATGTCCCTCAGGAAGAGCAGGAAGACTTCCAGATGATGCTCAACAGCACATACGGCGGGATCGGCGCCATCATTTTCAAGCCGGATGTAAACGGAAACGTAATCATCAACGAGCCATACGCAAACTGTCCGGCGGCAAAGGCGTCCCTTCAGTGCGGCGATGAGATAGAGGCCATTGACGGAGTCTCCACCCACGGGCTCACCAGTGCCGAGTCCTCGGAAAAGATGCGCGGAAAGCCCGGTACGAAGGTGGTCTTCAGCGTCAAGAAACTTCGCGCAGGCGACGGCTGGAAGGCCGGCGATGTCATCCAGGTTCCCGTCATGAGGGAAAGGATTGTGCTGCCTTCGATAGAATATGCGGGCATGCTGAACGGAGATGACGGCTACATAATGCTTTCAAAATTCACCGACGGTGTGGGCCAGGGCATTAGGGATGCCTACAACAGCCTTAAGGCGCAGGGTATGAAACGCCTGGTGCTGGATCTCAGGGGCAATGGCGGCGGCATCATGGGCGAGGCGGTGAACATCGTTTCCCTCTTCGTGCCCAAGGGTTCCCTGGTTGTAAGTTCCAAGGGCAGGGCCCAGGATTCGGAAGTCCAGTATAAGACCACTTCGGATCCCGTGGATACCGAAATTCCCATCCTGGTGCTGGTGGACAGCGGCAGCGCATCGGCCTCGGAAATCGTTTCCGGCGCGCTTCAGGATTACGACAGGGCTACCATCGTGGGCACCCGCACCTATGGCAAGGGACTGGTCCAGAGCATCCGCCCCCTCCCTTACGACGGCCAGCTTAAAGTTACCACCTCGAAGTATTATACTCCTTCGGGCCGATGCGTGCAGGCCATCGACTATTCGCACCGCAACGAGGACGGCAGCGTAGGGCATATCCCGGACTCCCTGACTCACAGTTTCACCACGGCTCACGGGCGCACGGTGCGTGACGGCGGCGGCATCACTCCGGATTTCGAGGTCAAGGCCAAACGCTATTCCCGCCTTACCTACTCCCTTGTAATGAACGGCATTGTTGAGGAGTATGCGCTGCAATATGTAAAGGCCCATCCTTCGATTCCTCCGCTTGACGACTTCCATTTTGACGATTACGAGGGCTTTATCGCCTTCGCCAAGGACAAGGAGTTCGACTACCGTTCATCGGCACGGGCAATGTTCGACGAGATGAGAAAAGCCCTGGAGCAGGATGGCTTGACCGAGGCTCTTTCCGACGAACTTTCTGCCCTGGAGAAGTCCCTGGACATGGACAAGGAGAAATTCCTGAGGCTGAAGGAAGAGGAAATCATCCCCTTCATCGAGGAGGAGATAGTGGTCCGTTATTATTTCCAGGAAGCCGGAATCAAGGTCAGGCTGCGCTACGACACCCAGCTCCAGCAGGCTCTGCTTCAGCCGGCCATCACTTACTGATTTCCCATCGATAGACTTTGTCGCCACGGCGGGGATGCAGGTTCTCGCCGGGCAGCGTTTCCGTGTCCGGAGGCACTGCAACCGAGCAGCGCTGGCCCTGGGGACATTCCCTTGCGGGTTCATAATCCACCCGCAAATCATCCACCGTCATTTCCAGGATGCCGGTGGTATTGCCTATGAACAGGAGCTCGTCCCCCAGGCGCAGGGGAGTGGCATCCACCTGGATTTCAGCCACACCAATCTTTGCAAACCAATTGGTCACCTTGCCGATATAGACTTTCCTGCGGGTGGCCGAGCTGCCATAGACCGAGCTCCATTCGCCCATTTTGGCGCCAAGGTAATAGCCGTCCCAGAAGCCGCGGTTGAACACTTTTGCAAGGTCTTCTTTCATTGCTGCTCCCATTTCCGGGGTGTAGCTGTCGTCTGCAACGGCATCGGCCGCCTTCCTGTAGCAGCGCGTTGCCATTTTTACATAGTCGGCGCTGCGGGCCCGGCCCTCGATCTTGAATACCTTCACCCCGGCCTGAACGAACTTGTCCATGAAGTCTATGGTACACAGGTCCTTGGGAGACATAAGGTATTTGTTGTCTATGTGGATGGCATTGCCGGTTTCATAGTCGGTTACAAGGTAGCCCCTCCGGCAAACCTGCAGGCAGTTGCCCCGGTTTGCGCTCTCGCCCCAGGCGTGGAGGGACAGGTAGCACTTACCGGAAATGGCCATGCAGAATGCTCCGTGGGCGAACATTTCAATCCTTACGAGTTGCCCTGAAGGCCCTTTGATGCCCTCTGACACAATGGCATCGTGGATGGCCTTCACCTGCTCCAGGCGAAGTTCCCGGGCCAGGACAACGACATCGGCCCATTGGGCATAGAAGCGCAGGGCCTCGATGTTGGAAATGCTCAGCTGGGTGGAGATATGCACCTCCAGACCGATTTTCCGGCAGTACAGGATGGCCGCCATGTCCGAAGCTATTATGGCATCTACGCCGGCCTCCTTCGCTGCATCCAGCGTGTCGTAAGCCGCCTGCAAATCCTCTTCATAGAGGGTGATATTCAGTGTCATATAGGCTTTGACGCCGTAGGTCCGGCAGATGCGCATGACCTCCGGCAGGTCCTCCTTGATGAAGTTTCCGGCCGAATGGGAACGCATGTTCAGGTGGCCTATGCCGAAATAGACGGAATCGGCCCCACCCTCGATGGCGGCCATAAGGCAGTCGAAGCCCCCTGCGGGCGCCATTATTTCCAAATCTTTGCGATGCATGACGCGCAAAGGTACAAAAAAAGAAAATATGTAATAACTTTGTATTCGATAAAGAACAAGCGTTATGTATTCGTTTATTATCAGCATGGCGGCCCTGTTTTTGGGATATGTCTTGTATGGCAAGTTCGTGGAAAAAATTTTCGTCCCGGACTCTTCCCGCACAACTCCGGCGACAAGCCGTGCCGACGGTGTTGACTTCATTGCCATGCCATCCTGGGAAGTGTTTCTAATTCAGTTCCTCAACATAGCCGGAACCGGTCCCATCTTCGGCGCCATAATGGGCGCGAAGTTCGGTCCTTCGTCCTTCCTATGGATTGTTTTTGGCTGCATTTTTGCCGGTGCAGTCCACGATTACCTGAGCGGCATGCTCTCGGTACGAAACGGCGGGGCAGTCCTTCCGGAACTGGTTGGGAAATACCTTGGCCGGAGGACGAAAAGCGTGGTGCTGGTGTTTTCGGTGGTGCTCCTTCTGCTGGTCGGAACCGTATTCGTATATTCCCCGGCCCTGATTCTCGGGGACATTGCCGGAGACGGCGGCCAGGGCTCGATAATGCTTTGGGTAGCAGTTATCTTCGTCTATTATATCATCGCCACGTTACTTCCGGTAGATAAGGTCATCGGCAAGATTTATCCCTTCTTTGCCGTCGCCCTTCTTTTCATGGCGGTGGCCCTCATGGTCTGCCTCTTTGTGAAATGGCCTGCCATCCCGGAATTCTGGGACGGACTTGGCAACTGGGGATCGAAGGTGGGACTTGACGGACAAAGTATATTCCCATGCCTTTTCATAACCATAGCCTGTGGCGCAATCAGCGGCTTCCACGCAACCCAGAGCCCGCTTATGGCGCGTTGCCTCAGCAATGAAAAGCAGGGCCGTCCCATCTTTTACGGATCCATGATAACCGAAGGCGTGGTTGCGCTGATCTGGGCCGCAGTTTCCTCTTATTTCTTCTTTGCCGATGGAGCTGCCGAGGTGGGTTCCTCCATTTCGGCCGCCGCCCCCACCGTGGTTACCAAGGTATCCGGAAGTTGGCTTGGTACCCTGGGCGGAATCCTGGCTATCATGGGCGTTGTTGCTGCCCCCATCACCAGCGGCGATACGGCATTCCGCAGTTCCCGCCTTGTCATTGCCGATTTCCTGAAACTGGACCAGAAGCCCATAGCAAAGCGCCTTTCCATCGCAATACCCATCTTTATAGTGGCATCGATTCTGCTTTGGTTCAACGTTGCCAAGGAGGACGGATTCAATATCATCTGGCGTTATTTCGGCTGGGCCAACCAAACCCTTGCCGTCTTCGCCCTTTGGACCGCGACGGTGTATCTGGTGAAGGAGAGCGGGCCATGGCAATACATAATAGCCCTCGTTCCCGCTGTGTTCATGACTTCGGTCTGTACCACCTACATCAGCACTGCCACAATCGGCTTTAACTTGCCTCAGGCCTGGACCCTTCCCATAGCCCTTGGAAGCGCCGCCATCTCCGTCGTGCTCTTCTACCTCTGGAAGCGTTCCTGGACTGCAAAGGCTTGACTTCAAGCACATTTCTTTTCCCCATGCGAAAACCCGGAGTACCGCACACTTATGTAATCATCGCCATTCTCATCGCCTTGAGTGCGGTGCTCACCTGGCTAGTACCCGGCGGGCAGTATGTAACGCTGGAAGACGGGTCAGTGGTGTACCGGAGCACGGAGGCGTCCCCGCAGACGTTGCAGGTCTTTTCGGCCCTCTATCACGGATTTGTCAGGCAGGCGGGTATCATAGTCTTCATCCTGGTGGTGGGTGGTGCGTTCTGGCTCCTCAATGCCACCGGAGCCGTTTCGGCGGGCATCAGCCGCTTTATCGGAGCGGTGGGGAAGCGGGACAAGCTGGTCCTGTTGTCCCTGGCCATGCTGTTTTCCCTGGCGGGGGCCGTCTTCGGGATGAGCGAGGAAACCATTCCTTTCGTGGGCATCGTGGTGCCGCTGGTGGTTTCCCTGGGCTACGACGCCTTTATGGGGATGCTGGTGGTGTACGTGGCTTCCAACATCGGCTTTTCCAGTGCATTCCTGAACCCCTTCACTGTTGGCATTGCTCAGGAGATGGCCGGACTGCCGCCGTTTTCCGGGATGGGCTACCGTATTATCTGCTGGACGTTTTTGACACTGCTGCTGTTGGCGGCCATCTGGATCTATGCCAGGCGCAGCCGGAGGGTAGTGGCCGATGAGGCCCGGCTGCCCTCGGAGGCGCCGCTGTCGGCCCGGCAGAAGTGGATTCTGGCGGTGCTCTCTGCAACGGTGGTAGTGCTGGTTGTGGGCGTAACGGTCTGGGAATGGTCGCTGCCGGAAATCACCGGCCTGTTCCTGGGGATGGGCATCGTGTGCGGGGTTATCGCCGGCTTTCGCCCCGGGCGCATTGCCGATGAACTGCTCGCCGGTGCCCGTGACATCCTGTCTGCTGCGCTGGTGGTGGGCTTCGCCACCGGCATCATCGTCATCCTGCAGGACGGACACGTGGTCGACAGCATCCTGCACAGCATGCAGGAAGGGCTGGACGGCAGCAGTCCGCTGGCATCCTTATCGGCCATGTACGGCATCCAGGCGCTCATCAATTTTCTCATTCCCAGCGCCACAGCAAAAGCCGCCATCACCATTCCCATCATGGCCCCCTTTGCCGATATGGTGGGCGTTTCGCGGCAAGCCATGGTGCTGGCGTTCCAGTTCGGCGACGGCTTCACCAATATGCTCACTCCTACATCCGGAGTGCTGGTGGCCGCTCTCGCCATGGCCAGGATTCCATACAGCCGATGGGTGGCCTGGATATGGAAGGCGGTGGTGGTGCTGCTGGTCCTGGGGCTGCTCCTGCTGTGCCTGCCGCTGGTGGCGGACATCGCTTTTTGACGGATTCTGATTTTTTACTAATTTAGCGCTTCAAACGGATACAAAAACAAACAATACCATGTCTGATTCTACCTTGAAAACCCTCCGCGACTCGGCCGCTATGCGCTGGACGGCGCTGCTGTTGCTGGCCTTCGCCATGTTCTGTGCCTATATCTTCATGGACATACTGTCCCCCATCAAGGACCTGATGCAGGAAACCCGAGGCTGGGACAGCGCCTCATTCGGCCGCATGCAGGGCGCCGAGGTGTTCCTGAACGTCTATGTGTTCTTCCTCATCTTCGCCGGTATCATTCTGGACAAGATGGGTGTGCGCTTCACGGCCGTCCTTTCCGGCGCCGTGATGCTTGTGGGCGGCATCATTAAGTTCTATGCCTGCAGCGATGCCTTCATGGGTTCGGGGCTGGAGGCCTGGTTCAACAGCCACCTGAACTGGAACGGGGAATTGCCCGTCATAGGCGCTATCCTGCCGTTTGTCGCGGGCATGCCCGCATCGGCCAAACTGGCTGCTCTGGGCTTCATGATTTTCGGCAGTGGCTGCGAGATGGCCGGCATCACCGTGAGCCGCGGCATTGTCAAATGGTTCAAGGGCCGGGAGACGGCCTTGGCCATGGGTTCCGAGATGGCCTTGGCCCGCCTGGGTGTCGCTACCTGTATGATTTTCAGTCCCTTCTTCGCCAAACTTGGCGGTGAGGTGCATGTGGAAAATGCCGTAAAATTCGGTGTGGTGCTGCTTTGCATCGCACTCATCATGTTTGTGGTTTACTTCTTTATGGACAAGAAGCTGGACAGCCAGACCGGCGAGGCCGAAGAGAAGGACGACCCGTTCAAGCTCAGCGACCTGGGCAAGATTTTCTCCAGCCAGGGCTTCTGGCTGGTGGCCCTGCTGTGTGTGCTTTATTACAGCGCCATCTTCCCCTTCCAGAAATATGCGGTGAACATGCTGCAGTGCAACCTTACCTTGAATCCGGCACAGGCAGGCAGCTATTGGGGCGGGGAGTCTGTTACCATCGTGCAGTACATCATAATGCTTGTTGTGGCCGTGTGCTCCTTCGCCAGCAACTTCTCCAAGAACAAAACTGCGAAGTACGGTCTAATGGCCGCCGCGGTGATGGCTCTCATTGTTTACTGCTACATGGGCTACATGAGGGGTACGGCCGAAACCATCTTCGCCGTGTTCCCGCTGCTTGCAGTTGCCATTACCCCCATCCTGGGCAATTATGTGGACCACAAGGGCAAAGCTGCCTCAATGCTCATGCTGGGTTCTATCCTCTTGGTCATCTGCCACCTCACCTTTGCCTTTATCCTGCCCGCCTTCAAGGGCAATGCCGTGGGCGGCACCGTCGTAGCTTATGCCACCATCCTGGTGCTGGGTGCATCCTTCTCGCTGGTGCCGGCCGCCCTGTGGCCTTCGGTGCCCAAGCTGGTTGACGAAAAGATCATAGGCAGCGCCTATGCCGCCATCTTCTGGATTCAGAACATCGGCCTGGGTTTGTTCCCGGCTCTCATCGGCATTGTGCTCACAAAGACCAACGCCCCCGGTACGGCCGCCCATGAGCTCAACTATACCTGGGCGCTGGTCATGCTTGCCGCCCTGGGAATCGCCGCTCTCCTCATTTCGGTCTATCTGAGGGCCGTAGACAGGAGGAAGGGTTACGGCCTGGAAGAGCCTAACATCAAGGAGACCGGTCCTCAGGTGCTGGAAGCCGAAGTCACCGCTGCGGCAGAGTAATGGCCTCGGGTTCCCGGAAGTCTTTTTACAGGTCAGCGGCTTGGATAGTGCTGGCCTGTTTGGTAGTGCCGATGTTCGCATCGTACTACTTCGACGATATGTTCTCCAGCATATCGTATCTCTTCGATAATCCTGGCCTGACACAACTTGGCTGGGACGCTGCCGGATATGGCCGATACGCCAGCGGATACAGCGTCCTTTGCGTATTCGGCGGCCTGGTGATATGCGGCATGCTGCTGGATAAATGGGGCGTCAGGATTACCGGATCCATTTTCGTCGGGATGATGGCGGGAGGTGCCGCCATCGTGCTCTGGGCCCTTCTCAGCGGCGTTTCCTGGTCGCTTAATGCTGCATACATCGGCTGCATGCTCTTCGGACTGGGAAGTGAAATTGCCGGGACGGCCGTCACGCGTAGCATTGCCAAATGGTTCAAAGGCGGGCTGATGGCCCTTGCCATGGGCTTGCACCTTGCGATAGCCCGTCTTGGCACGGCATTCGCCCTGGTGCTTTCCCCAATCCTGGTTAAGGAACAGGCCGGCCATGTCTATACCCTCTCTGAAACCGCCCGCCCCGCCTTGGTGGGTATGGGGCTTATGGCCGTGGGGCTTATCCTCTGGGCCATTTTCGTTGCCCTGGATGCCCGGGAAGACCGCATTTCGAGAGCCACTTCTGCCATTTCTGGCGAGGACGGGAAATCCCAGAATGACGAAACCTTCCGTTTTTCGGATGTGCTGAATGTTCTTGGGAACAAGAATTTCTGGCTCCTGGGCCTTTTGTGCGTGCTATTCTACAGCAGCATCATCGCTTTCAAGAAATTCGCCGGGGCCATTCTTATCCCTCGCTTCGACATTCCGGCATCCACCGCCGGATGGATGGTATCCATGCTGCCTTTCTCCACAGTTATATTTGCCCCGCTTTTCGGCATACTTGTAGATAAGGCAGGAAAGGGAACCCGCTGGATGGTGCTGGGGTCTGTGCTGGCTTTGCTGGCTCACCTGCTCCTGGCTTTCGCCCCTCAGGGTGTGCCTTTCTGGGGTTATCTGGCGATGGTTTTCCTGGGCTTCGGCTATTCGCTCGTACCGGCGGCCCTATGGCCCTCGGTGCCAAAGATTGTGCCCGACAAGGTTCTGGGTACCACCTATGCTCTAATTTACTGGGTGCAGAATTTTGGCCTGCTGTGCTTCAAATGGCTGGCAGGGATTATTCTGGGAGAAAGTGAGAGCGGCCCGGTTTCCGTGGAAATAATGTTCGTAGTGCTTTGCATTGCGGCATTTGTCACAGCATTCCTGTTCGCCCGCACCTCCCGCAGGCAGCCGGAGTTGATGCTGGACGCTCCCAACCGCTAAAAATCCAGCGCACCGCCGCGGTAGAATTCTACCAGGCTGGTCTGGAACAGATACTCGTAAGTAGCCTGCACGGCATCGGACTGGGCTTTCACCAGACGGTTGCGGGACTCATTGAATTCGGTAAGGGTAGCCTTACCGTTTTCGTATTTGGCAAGTTGCAATTCGAAGGCATCGCGGGCGGCACTTTCGGCCTGCTGGGATGACTCCCATTTGGCCCTGGCGGCTACGGCACCGTTCCAGGCCTGCTGAATCTCCTTATACAGGGTTTGTTTTACAAGGCGCAGCTTGATTTCCTGTGCCTGCTTGTTCAGGTGCGCCGTCCTTACTTGATTCCGTGTAGAAAAACGGTTGAAAATGGGTATGCTCAGGGACAGCCCCACGAAATTGCCGAAGTTATTGCTCATCTGCTGCCAGAAGTTCTGGTCGGCGAAACTGCTGTAATAATTGGTATTCACTCCGCCGGAAAGGGACAGGCTGGGGTAATATTGCGCCTGGGCGATGCGTATGGAGCGCTCGCTGCCTTTCAGCCGGAGTTCTTCGGCCCGGATGGAGGGCCTGATACCAAGGGCATCGGCATAGATATCGTCGGGATTGCCGATGGCGACATCTTCCATTTCCAGGTGTGGACGAACAATGGAGAAGCCTTCCCAATAGGGGAATTCCAGCAGTTGGGCAAGGTCCAGCAGGGAAGCGCGAAGGTTGTTCTGTGCCTGCACTATTGACAGGCGGCTCTGGGCCATTGAGGCCTTTTGCTGTGAAACGTCGGCGGCCGAAGCCTTGCCGTTATCGAAAAGGCCTTCCAGACGCACCACCTGCAGTGAATCTATGTCAAACTGCTCCCGGGCCACGTCCAGAATCTCATAATTGTAAAGGATTTGTACATAGGCCTTTGCTACATTAACGCGGACGTCATCCTGGGCCTTGTTCAAGTCTTCGGTGGCGGCCTCCAGGTTAAGGCGGGCCAGGGCGGCACGGTTCGGAGTGGCCAGGCCGTCGAAGAGTGTCATTCCGGCATTAAGGCCGAAACTGGTAGTCGAGCTGTTTCCGCGTTCGTAGGTGTTGTTGCCGCCAAGGCCTCGGCCGAAGTTGAGGTTCTCGCCGGCCGATGCGTTCACGCTTGGAAGCCAGGCCCAGGTGGCCGTATTTTTGTCCACTTCCCTGGATTCCAGGGTATTTCGCTGCTGGGCAACGGTAAGGTTGTTTTCCATGGCCCAGTCTGTACATTCCCTCAGCGTCCAGGGATGCGAAAGGTCCGGAAGGGGGCCGCTCTCCTGCCCCAGAAGGGCTAGTGCTATGATCAGGGTTTTCATCATTTTACTTTTTGCTGATTATCTGGGGACCGCGTACTTTGTCACCCATCTTTAAGCCGTTCTGGATTTCTATTTTCACGCCGTCGGAAAGGCCGGTGGTGACAGCCGTTTTTTCATAGCTGCCATCTTCTTTCTGCAGGAGGACGAAACTTTCATTTCCTTCATACTGGATGGCGCTTTCCGGTATGGTAATCACATCGTGGACTTCCTGGAGCACGATTTCGGCATTGGCGCTGTAACCGGAGCGGATGAGGACGCTGTCGGGAACGTCCAGGTCGGCCTTGATTTCGAAGAGGTTGGCGCCGTTAGATTCGGTCGCCTTGGGGGAGATGTATTCCAGCACGGCATCGAAACTCTGGTCCTGAAGGGCTCCCACTGTTATTTTTACCGGAAGGCCTATCTTCAGGCGACCCACCTCGGTCTCGTCAATCTTGCCGTCGAAAATGAGATCGTCCATATTCGCCACGGTGGCAATTGTGGTTCCGTCGTTGAAGGTGTTGGAATTGATGACCGAGTTTCCCACCTTCACCGGGACGTCCAGAATAAGGCCGGAAATGGTGGAGCGGATAAGGGTGGTACTTCCCGATTTGTTGGACGATGCCACGCCATCCCTCACAATCTCCAGGCTCTCCTTCGCAACTGTCATCTCTTCCTTGGCCTGCTGCAGGCTCTGGCGTACTTTTTCGAACTCGTCGGCGCTCACAAGCTGCTTGTCGTAAAGGGCCTTTTCCCTGTTGTAATTGGTCTGAGCCTGGTTCAGGTTCACTTCGGCCAGGCGCACGCGGCTTTGGGCCGATGACAACTGGTTCATGTCCGGAATCACTTTCAGCTTGGCGATGATTTCGTTCTCTTTCACGGTTTCGCCGGCCTGCTTGTACAGCTCGGCCACGATGCCGCTGATCTGGGGCTTTACGTTAACCTCGTCCCTGGGCTGGATTTTGCCGGTGACCACGGTGGATTTGTAGATGCTGCCCATTTCAGTTTGCAGCTCCTGATAGGTCACCTCCTTGGGCCTTGAACGCTTGAACAGGTAGCCGAATGTACCCAGGAATATGACCGCAACCAGTACAATCAAAAGAATTTTACCGAATTTTTTCATATATCATTTGTTTTTATTCATCAGACATTGCATCTACAGGTTTGATTTGCATCGCCCTGGAGGCCGGCATGAGGCCGGCGACCACACCCAGGACGCTCAGCAGCAGGGCGGCAAGGACGGCAGTGAGGAAACTTACCTGGAAGGAGGCCGGATTCTCCGTCTGGCTTACGATGAACTCTGCTCCGGCCAGGATGGCGACGCTGATGACTATTCCCATCATGCCGGCCACAAGGGTAAGCACTATGCTTTCCGAAATTATCTGCCCCAGGATTTGCCTGGGCGTTGCTCCAATCGCCCTCCGGATACCTATTTCCGTAGTCCTTTCCCGTACCGACACCATCATGATGTTCGATACTCCGATAACGCCGGCCAGCAAGGTTCCAAGGCCGATGAGCCATACCAGGAAGTTGATACCACGGAAAAGGTTGTCCACTATTCCGAAGAGGAGCTGGGTGTTAAAAAGGAACATGGCCTGTTCGTCGGTAGGGTCGATGTAGTGGGCGCGGTAAATGACTTCCCTGATCTTTGGGGTAATGTCGCTCACCGCTATCCCTTCCTTTGCGGTCAGGCATAGCATCTGGACGTTGTTTCCAAGGTTGTAGGCCCTGCGCGCAAGGTTTATGGGTATGGTCACTGCATCGGCAGCGCTGCCGTTGATGTTGATTCCGTTATTGTCTGCCCAGTTTACACCGATGACGGTGAAATAGCTTCCGCCAATGCATATCTGTTTGCCGCAAGGATCCTCTCCGTCGGGGAAAAGGTTGGTGAATACTTTCTTTCCAAGAACGCACACCTTGCGTTCCTGTGCGTTGTCCGACTCGTTGAGGAAGCGGCCGAACCTCATGGTTGGCGCTTCGATATTCACGAAATCGGCCCTTGTTCCCTTCACTACGGCATTGCCGTAAGTGTATTCGCCGCGGGTGACGCTTTTGCCCCACAGGCCCACGCTGGGAGTAATGGTCTCAAGTTCGGGGACAAGGTTGCGTAGCCGGTCCACGTCTTTATATTCCAGGTTCCAGCTGCGTCCTTTCTTGAAGCCTTTGTACGGTTTTGTGGTGCGGTCGGCAAAAAGGATGCAGGTGTTCTGGGCGAATCCCTCAAAATTCCGGGCCATTACTTCCTTCAGGCCGCTGCTGCCACCAATAAGGAGCATAAGCATGAATACGCCCCAGAACACTCCGAAACCGGTAAGAAGGCTGCGGCTCCGGTTGCGTAGCAGGCTGTCCAGGATTTCCCTGAAAGTATCGGTATCAAAACGCAGTCTCATTCCGCTCTCAAGGCTTCTATTGGTTTGACTTTAGCTGCTTTCCAGGCAGGGATGGCCCCGGCCAGGGTGCCGGCAAGTATCAGGAGGATGGTGGCTTCCACGGCTACGTCAAGGCCCACGGAAGGGTTTACCAGCATCTTAATTTCGTCAAAGCCGATGTTTACACCTCTCTGTCCGATGGTCTTGTCCATCAGTTCGCAGGCAAGCATCCCAAGGAACATTCCCAGATAGCCGAATACGGCTGTAATCGAGATGCTTTCGGCAATGATGAGTTTCATGATTTCGCGGGGCTTGGCTCCAAGGGCTTTGCGTATCCCGAACTCGTGCGTGCGCTCCTTGACTGTGATAAGCATGATATTTGACACGCCCACTATTCCGCTTATGAGGGTGAGCAGGCCCAGTATCCACATGGCTGTGCTCATAACGCTTTGGGCCTTGGACATCTGCAGGTTGTCGGTATATCCGTTCTGTATCCAGATGCCTCGGTTGTCGGTAGGGGAGATGTCGTGACGCCGTTTGATTGCGGCCCCGTATTCCTTTTCGAAGTTTTCGTAATCCTTGAGGGTCCTGAGACCTTTCAGGTTGAAGGTGATGGATTCCACCTTGTCGGAATTGTCATAAACCCCTTTGAAGGTGCTGTATGGGATTGCGACGGTGCGGCGCCAGTCCCTTTCATCGGTGTGGTATATGCCAACCACCAACAGCGCTATTTTTCCGCAGCTCACCCATTGGCCGATGAGGTCTCCGGGATCCTTGGGGGAGAGTTCTTTCGCCTGTGTAAGGGCAATCACCGCCACCTTCTTCCTTTCAGAAATGTCATTCTTGTTCAGGAAGCGTCCGTAAGCCATTTTCAGCTTGTTCTCCTCCTGGTATTCCGGCATTACACCCATGACGTATCCGTTCACCGTCCGTCCGCCAAGACCAAGGGTGTCCGAGCGGCTTTCGCTGGTGCGGGTTACGTTTTCAATCACGTTTTCCCATTCCGATCCGGCGGTGTAGGCTACATCCTTTTCGTCAAGGGAAATGCGGCGTCCGCTCTGATAGCCGTTATAAGGTTCAGAGGTGTACCAGCCCTCTATTGAGACGTTCTGGGAAATATATTCTTCCACGTTGCCTGTGAACGAGTTCATAAGTCCGTTTCCGGCACCCAGCAGGGCAATCAGCAGGAACAGCCCCCAGCTTACGGCAAAGCCGGTGAGGGTAGTGCGGAGTTTGTTGTTCCGCATTGTGCTGCTGATTTCGTGGAAGAGTTCCTTCATTATTTTATAATACTTGCGCCCCAGGCATCGTGGGCATAGTTCTCTTCGATTTCGCCGATGATGCCATCCTTGATATGTATAATCTTGTTTGTCTCGTTTGCAACGCCGCTTTCGTGGGTTACCACCACGATAGTCATCCCTTCATCTTTGTTCAGTTGCTTCAGAAGCTGCATGACTTCCACCGAAGTCTTGGAGTCCAGGGCACCGGTGGGTTCATCGGCAAGGATAATCTGGGGCTTGGTGATGAGGGCGCGGGCAATGGCAACCCTTTGTTTCTGTCCGCCGGACATCTCGTTGGGGAAGTGGTGCGCCCAGGCAGCCAGGCCCAGTTTGTCCAGGTATTCCATTGCCAGCCGATGGCGCTCTTTCCGCGGCACGCCCTGGTAATAAAGGGGCAGTTCCACGTTCTCTACGGCGGTTTTGAAGCCAATCAGGTTGAAACTTTGGAAGATGAAGCCAATCATGCGGTTCCGGTAATCGGCACTTTGTTTTTCGCTCAGGTCCTTTATGAGGGTGCCGTTCAGGTGGTAGGTCCCGCTGTCGTAATTGTCCAGGATGCCCAGGATGTTCAGGAGCGTGGATTTCCCCGAACCGGAAGCCCCCATGACTCCCACGAACTCTCCGCGGTCTATGCTCAGGTCAATGCCTTTGAGCACGTGCAGGGGCTGCCCGTTGTTGTAGGTTTTGTTTATTCCTTTAAGCTCTATGAGCATAATTATACTGTATTAGTGTGCTATTACACTGCAAAGATATAACACTTTTTTGATGTGGCAAAATTTTCTGCAATTTTTTTGCCGTTTTTTTATAACTTTGTAAAAAATTGAGCAGATGATCCCAGAGATCCTTATAGACAAAGCCGTTAAAGACATTTTTTCCGGAATCGAATTCCAGAAGGAGCCATCGGGACTTTACGACCCCTTGCGCTACATGATTGAAATAGGCGGTAAAAGGATAAGGCCGAAGCTTTGCCTTACCACCTACGGCTTGTTCCAGGACAGCCTTACCCCGGAAATCCGGGAGGTGGCTGCCGGATTGGAGGTTTTCCATACCTTCACGCTCCTGCACGACGACATAATGGACCGTTCCCCGCTTCGCCGGGGGCAGTCCACCGTTTGGATGAAATGGTCGCCGGATACGGCCATCCTGAGCGGGGACGTGATGTGCATCGACTCATATAAAAGAGTGGCCAAGGCTCCTTCGGCCGTGCTTCCGCAGGTTCTGGACCTGTTCTCACGCACCGCTGCCCAGGTTTGCGACGGCCAGCAGCTGGACATGAATTTCGAAAAGGAAATATCCGTGCCCATGCCCTCCTACATGGAAATGATAGGCCTGAAGACCGGCGTGCTCATTGCCTGTGCCGCACAGATGGGCGCCCTTATCGGCGGGGCATCCCCCAGCGCCCAGGCCTGCCTATATGAATATGGTTTCAACCTTGGCCTGGCTTTCCAGGTGGCCGACGATTACCTGGATGCCTACGGCGATGAAAAAGTGTTCGGCAAGCCCATCGGCGGAGACATCTTGAACGAGAAGAAATCCTGGCTCACCGTTCGTGCTTTCGAAAAAGGGGCGGAAGGGCTCACCGAAGCTATGTCGGCACCCGCATCCACTCCCGTGGAGCAGCAGGCCAAGATTGCCCGCGTCAAACGCATCTACGACAGTGTGGATGTTGCTGCCGATGCCCGGAAGACGATAGCCGACCTCAGCGCCCTTGCGGTGAGCTGCGCTTCCGGCGCCGTGAGCTCCCCCGAGCAGCTGGACGTCCTGGAGCACTTTGCACGCCGACTTGTCGGCCGAACTTTTTAACGGATTCACATGTACGAAGTCTTAGACCAGGTTAATTACCCCAAAGACATAAAGAAACTTGGCAGGAAGGCTCTCGGGCAGCTTTGCTCCGAGATACGGGACTACATTGTCCACTGCTGTGCCGAGAATCCCGGTCACCTGGGCTCCAGCCTTGGAGCGGTAGAGCTCATAACCGCCCTGCATTATGTATATGACGCTCCGGAGGACAAGATAATCTTTGACGTGGGCCATCAGGCCTATGCCCACAAGATTCTCACCGGCCGTAAGGAAGAGTTCAAGATGAACCGCAAGGCCGGAGGAATCAGCGGTTTCCCCAAACGCGGGGAAAGCCCTTACGACTGCTTCGGCGCAGGGCATTCTTCCACCTCCATATCGGCCGCGCTTGGTTTTGCCGAAGCTGCGCGCATTTCCGGCATAGGCCAGAAGGTGGTGGCGGTGATAGGGGACGGGGCCCTCACCGGCGGCCTTGCCTGGGAAGGGATGAACAACGCCGGCAGTTCCAAGGCCGATATCCTTGTGATTGTCAACGACAACAATATCTCCATCGACCAGAATAAAGGCGGCGTACACGAATACCTGCTTCAAATAACCACCAATCCAATTTATAACAAGGTCAAGAACCACGTCTGGAACTCCCTTGGGGAAGGAAAGACCAGGAACTGGGTGCAGAAAAGGGTTATTGACACCAAGTCCAATCTTGTCCGCCGCTCCGGAGGCGCCTTATTCGAATCCCTGGGTTTCCGCTACTTCGGCCCTGTGGACGGGAATAACCTGGACGACATGGTGAACACCCTCCTTCGCCTGAAGGACCTTCATGGCCCGCGCATATTGCACGTGCACACGCGTAAAGGTTATGGTTATGCCCCGGCCATGGAAAATCCAACCCTTTGGCACGCTCCCGGCCGCTTCGATCCGGCAACAGGGGAGCGTGTGAAGACAGTCTATCCCGCCAGCCGCTATCAGGATGTTTTCGGGCAGACCCTTCTTGAACTTGCCGCCAAGGATTCCAGGATAGTAGGAATCACCCCCGCAATGTCGTCCGGCTGCGGCATGACTGCTTTTGAGGCAGCTTTCCCGGAGCGCTTTTTCGATGTTGGGATTGAGGAAGGACACGCGGTCACTTTCGCCGCGGGACTTGCCGCCGCAGGGATGAGGCCATTCTGCAACATTTATTCATCCTTCTCCCAGAGGGCTTATGACAACATTATCCACGATGTGGCCCTGCAGGGACTTCCGGTCGTGCTTTGTTTTGACAGGGCCGGCCTGGTAGGGGAGGACGGAGCCACCCATAACGGCTGCTACGACTTGTCGGCCTACCGCAGCATCCCGGAAACCGTGATCTGCGCTCCGCGAAACGAACTGGAGCTCCGCCGTCTGATGTGCAGCGGCCTTGCCGCCGAAAAAGGACCTTTCATAATCCGCTATCCCCGCGGCTGTGGAGAAGGCGTCCAGTGGAAGGGCGAGGCCTTGGAGCCGCTTCCCGTGGGCAAGGGAGAAAAACTCCTTGACGGAAAAAGGGTCGCCATCGTTGGCCTGGGTCCGGTGCTGAACTGCGCCTGGCGTGCCGCCGCCCGTCATAAGGCCGATTACGGAGTGGCCCCTTCGGTTTACGACCTCCGTTTCCTGAAGCCCTTGGATGCGGATATTCTTGCCGATCTTCGCAAGTACAAAATCATTGTCACCGTGGAGGATGGTTCCCTCAAAGGCGGGCTTTACGGCGCCATTTGCGAGTTCTTCGCAGGCCAGGTGGACGCCCCGCTTGTCAAAGGTGTTGGAATCCCTGACCGTTTCATTACCCAAGACAGC
This sequence comes from uncultured Bacteroidia bacterium, assembly GCA_902772985.1. GTDB lineage: Bacteria > Bacteroidota > Bacteroidia > Bacteroidales > UBA932 > Cryptobacteroides. The sequence goes on from CACYCP010000023.1 coordinate 43,728, forward strand.
CGCAGCGGCCAGCTTGCCACCTGTGGTTTGGATGAAGAGTCCATCTTCGACCTTTTGATTGAGCTGATGAAAAATCTTTGAATTTTTTTGGTGGATTAAAAAAAAGTCCCTACCTTTGCAGTCCTTTCAGTGGTGGAGGATTCACCAAGCCGCCGATATAGCTCAGTTGGCCAGAGCACGTGATTTGTAATCTCGGGGTCGTGGGTTCGAATCCCTCTATCGGCTCGAAAGGGCTTTGACAACATTGTAAGGCCATTTTTGGGAGGTTCGCATAGTGGCAATTGCGGCGGACTGTAAATCCGCTCCCTCAGGGTTCGGTGGTTCGAGTCCACCACCTCCC
>CACYCP010000024.1 GCA_902772985.1 uncultured Bacteroidia bacterium
ACGGGAAACCCTGGGGTTGACCTCAATTATATAATACTTGAAGGACAGGGGATCCAGGGCGAACTGAACGTTGCAGCCGCCTTCGATGTCCAGGGCGCGGATAAGTTTGAGGGCGCTGTCGCGCAGCATCTGGTATTCCTTGTCGGTGAGGGTGAGGGCCGGGGCTACCACCATGGAATCGCCGGTGTGGATGCCCACGGGGTCGATATTTTCCATGGAGCAGATAGCGATGGCGGTGTCGTTGTGATCCCTCATTACCTCGAACTCAATTTCCTTGTAGCCCTTGATGCTCTTTTCCACCAAGACTTCTCCCACGGGGGACAGTGCAAGGGCATTCCTCATACCGTCGCGGAGCTCCTCTTCGTTGGAGGCGAAGCCGCCGCCGGTACCGCCCAGGGTGAATGCCGGTCGAAGGATTACAGGATAACCTATCTTTTCGGCTGCCGCAACCGCTTCATCGGCACTGTAACATATTTCAGAGGGGATGACGGGCTCGCCGATGCTCAGGCAAAGCTCTTTGAACAGTTCCCTGTCTTCGGCCTTCTCGATGCCTTGGAAAGAGGTTCCAAGGATTTCCACGCCGCATTCTTCAAGGATGCCTTTCTTTGCAAGCTGCACCGCCAGGTTCAGTCCGGTCTGGCCTCCAAGGCCGGGGACGAGAGCGTCGGGGCGTTCGTAGCGGATTATCCTTGCAATGTAGTCCAGGCGGAGAGGCTCCATATAGACCTTGTCGGCCATCTGTGTGTCCGTCATTATGGTGGCGGGATTGGAATTCACCAGGATAACCTCGTAGCCTTCTTCCTTGAGGGCTATGCAAGCCTGGGTGCCAGCGTAATCGAATTCGGCTGCCTGGCCGATGACAATGGGGCCGGAGCCTATGACAAGCACTTTTTTGATATCTGTTCTTTTAGGCATTGCTGCGTTCCTCCATCATTTGAATGAACCTGTCGAAAATTTTAACGTTATCCTGCGGGCCGGGGGCGCCTTCAAGGTGGAATTGTACGCCTGCAACCATGTCCCTGGTGTTTTCAAAACCTTCAACGCAGCCTTCCGGAACCAGGAAATGGGTGGGTGTGAGGTCTGTGCCTTCCACGCTGTCGAAGCACCAGCTCTGGTTCAGGATGGCAATGTTTATCCTTCCCGTCGATGCCTCCCTTACAGGGTGGTCGCCGTGCATACCGCAGCCCATGGAGCGCATCTTGGCACCGTAACTGATACCTATCACCTCCATTCCAAGGCCGATTCCGAAAATCGGAATCCTGCCTTTCAACTGTTGGAACAAGGTGCACAGGCCGGGCGCTTCCAAGGCCGAAACCGGACCGTTGGAGAAAAGGACTCCGTCCGGGTTGAAGGCCATTATATCTTCCGGAGAACTGTTGTAGGGCACTATGGTCACGTTGCATCCGCGGTCCTTCAGGTAGCGCAGGATGCTGTTTTTGATGCCGCAGTCTATGGCCACCACGTGGTACAGGTGGTTGGAGGTGCGGGTTACCCAGCGTTTACGGCAGCTCACCCTTTTCAGCAAGTCGTCTGGACGGGGTGTAGCGGCGATAAGCGCCAAGGCTTCTTCCTTTGGCATATCGGCCTCTACTATCGCGGCCATCGGCCTTCCGCTTCGCCGGATTATCTTGGTGAGCATGCGTGTGTCGATGCCGCTGATGCAGGGGATATTGCGCTCCTCCAGTTCTTCTTCCAGGGTTTTTGTGTAGCGGAAGTTGCTGGGAGTGTCGCAGCACTCTCTCACTATTAATCCTCCAAGGAAGCTGGTCTTTGCTTCGTAATCCTCGTCCGTGATGCCGTAATTGCCTATCAGGGGATAGGTCATCACCACAATCTGGCCTACATAGGAGGGGTCGGAGATAATTTCCTGATACCCGACCACCGAGGTGTTGAACACCAGTTCGCACACTCTTCTTTCTTTCGAACCGAAGAGCGTCCCGGTGAACTCCTCACCGCTTTGCAGAACAAGTTTTCTTTCCGGTCTTTTCATATTTCGTATATTGTATTTCCTTTATAAACGGTTTTGCACACTTTCCCATACACTTCCCATCCCTCGAAAGGTGTGGCCTTCCCCATGGATGCGAAGTCGCTGCTGCGTATGGTGAAGGGACTGTCCAGGTCCACCTGGATAATGTCCCGGGGCGCTTCAGGCAGCCGGAAGATGCGCCGGGGCGCTTCGGACATTGCCTGGACCAGGCGTTCAAAGCTTATCAGTCCGCTTCTTACAAGGCGGGTGTAAAGTACTGGAAAAGCTGTTTCCAGGCCCACGATGCCCATCGCGCTGCCCTTGAGGCCGCGTGATTTTTCTTCGGCCGAATGGGGGGCATGGTCAGTTGCGATAACGTCGATGGTGCCGTCGGCAAGGCCTTGTATGAGGGCCTGGCGGTCCCGTTCGCTTCGGAGCGGAGGATTCATCTTGAAGCGTCCGTCTTCCCGGAGGTCGTCGTCGCAGAGGACAAGATAGTGGGGTGCGGTTTCGCAGCTCACTTTTACGCCTCTTGCCTTGGCCTGGCGGATGAGTTCTACGCTTTCCTTGGTGGAAATGTGGCACACGTGGTAGCGGCAGCCTGTTTCTTCGCAAAGTTTCAGGTCCCTTTCAATCTGGCCCCACTCACTTTCCGAGCAAATGCCCTTATGTCCGTGTTCGGCGCAGTAACGTCCGTCGTGAATATATCCTCCTTTCAGCAGGCTGTTGTCCTCGCAGTGGGCGGCAAGGATTACCCCCTCACGGGCGGCGGCTTCCATGGCAGCACGCATCATAGCCTGGTCCTGCACGCCGCTGCCGTCGTCGGAAAAAGCCACGCACAGACCTTTCAGGGAATGGAAATCCACAAGTTCACGCCCTTTCCGTCCCTTGGTTATGGAACAGTAGGGGAGAACGCCCACAACGGCGTCTCTGTCAATCGCAGCCTGCTCTATGGCCAGATTTTCCGGGCAGTCCGGAACCGGCTCCAGGTTGGGCATGGTGCAAACCATGGTATAGCCTCCCCGGGCAGCAGCCATGCTGCCACTGCGGATGGTTTCCTTCCAAGTCTGGCCCGGTTCACGGAAATGTACGTGAAGGTCGGTAAAAGCGGGGAGCGTTACCATAATTAACTAACCAAAAAAAAGACAACCCTGAAAGGCTGTCTAAAACAATAATACAAATGGTGACGAAACAAAGATACCATCGGCTCCTCCGACGCATGGCCACTGGGATTTGACGTTACTGTTCATCACTTTTAGCTTTGTTTGCAAAGATAAGTCAAAAATCGGAGATTCTGCAAATATTTTATAAGGAATTCATCAACAACCCAATGTTGAAAACTATTTTATAAAAAATTGAATAAGTGTTTGCAAGGTTCGTAGAATCATCTTAACTTTGCCTAAAGTTGTTAGTAGAGTTTTCAATCCTGTTTTAGCATGAAAGTGGCAGTAATCATGGGTAGTGCAAGTGACTGGGATGTAATGTCCCAGTGTTGTTCCACCTTGGAAGAATTCGGTATCCCATACGAAAAGAAGGTGCTCAGCGCACACCGCAATCCCGGCCCCCTGGCCGAGTATGTGGCTGCTGCACCCGGAAAAGGTTGCCGGGTAATCATTGCCGGGGCAGGCGGCGCCGCCCATCTTCCCGGGGTGATTGCCGCTCTTACCACCATTCCGGTAATCGGCATCCCTGTAAAGTCGAAGGCGCTGAACGGCCTGGATTCCCTGCTTTCCATAGTCCAGATGCCATCCGGTATTCCGGTGGCCACAATGGCAATTGACGGGGCAAGGAATGCCGCACTCTACGCAATTTCAATACTGGCCTTGCAGGATGAGGACTTGGCTTCAAAGTTGAAGCAGTTCCGCCAGCAGCAGAGCGACAAGGTCCTTCGAACGGTCCTATGATATCCTGCCCACCCCGCAACTGCGCCGGTGGGCAAGTTTTTTAAATATAGAAACAATATGGCAAAGCGTCTGTTCGTGGAGAAGAAAGACCGTTTCCGTGTGGAAGCGGCCAGCCTTATGGCGGAATTCAACGAGAATCTATCCCTGAATCTGGAAAGCCTTCGCCTCATCAATGTCTATGACCTTTTCGGCTTTTCCGACTCGTTGGTTGAAAAATGCCGATATAGCGTCTTCGGTGAGGTTGTGACCGATACGGTTTCGGATTCGCTGGAACTGGAGGGGAAGAAATACCTGGCCGTGGAATATATTCCGGGGCAGTTCGACCAAAGGGCATCATCGGCAGTGGACTGCGTGCACCTGATTGAACCGGAGGCAAAGGTGGAGATCAAGAGCTCCCGCCTTCTCATCTTCCAGGACGGGCTTCCGGAGGAAAGCCTCCGGCGCATTGCCCGTTACTACATCAACCCCGTGGAAAGCCGCCCCAAGGACTTAAGCGTGCTTTCCCTCGCCGAAAAGGCCGATGTGAAGCCTCTGGAGGACCTCACCGGCTTCATACGGATGGACGAAAAGGATTATCCAGCCTTCTGTAAAGGCCACTCCCTTGCGATGAATACCGACGATCTCCGGGAGGTTGTGGGCTATTTCAAAAATGAGGGCAGGGATCCTTCCGAGACCGAACTCCGCATCCTGGATACCTATTGGAGCGACCATTGCCGCCATACCACCTTCACCTCGGAAATAGAGGAGATAACAGTGGACGACTCCTTCATGAAGGGCGAAATCCAGGAGTCGCTTTCTCTTTTTGGAAGCATACGCAAGGAACTCGGCCGGGAGCACAAGCCGCTGTGCCTTATGGAACTTGCCACCATCGGCGCGCGTTATCTTAAATCCATAGGAAAGCTGGACGACCAGGAGCAAAGCGAAGAGAACAACGCCTGCAGCATATTCGTAAATGTGGACGTGGACGGACAGAATGAAAAATGGCTGCTCCAGTTCAAAAACGAAACCCATAACCATCCAACTGAAATTGAACCTTTCGGCGGGGCTGCAACCTGTCTTGGCGGAGCAATCCGCGACCCTCTTTCCGGACGTGCCTATGTTTACCAGGCAATGCGCGTCACCGGCGCAGGGGACATTACCGCCAGTGTGGCCGATACCATTCCGGGCAAGCTGCCCCAGAGAATGATTTCCAAAAAGGCCGCTGCTGGTTATTCCAGCTATGGTAACCAGATTGGCCTTGCAACTACCCACGTGAGGGAAATCTACTCTGCTGGATATACAGCCAAGCGTATGGAAATCGGAGCTGTGGCGGGAGCTGTGAAGGCATCGGCCGTAAGGCGTGAAACCCCGGCTCCGGGCGATGTGATACTGCTTCTTGGCGGCCGCACCGGAAGGGATGGCATCGGCGGTGCTACCGGTTCTTCCAAGCAGCACACGGAAGCCTCCCTGGAGACTTGCGGCAGCGAGGTGCAGAAAGGAAACGCCCCTGAAGAGCGTCAGCTCCAGCGCCTTTTCCGCCGCCCGGAAGTTACCTCCCTTATCAAGAAATCCAACGATTTCGGCGCCGGCGGAGTCAGCGTTGCAATTGGCGAGCTGGCCGACGGTCTGGACCTCTATCTGGACCGCGTCCCGGTGAAATATTCCGGTCTGAACGCCACGGAGCTGGCAATCAGCGAAAGCCAGGAGAGAATGGCAGTGGTTGTGGAAGCCTCCGATATGGAGCGCTTCAAGCAGCTTTGTGCCAAAGACAATATAGAGATTACCCATGTCGCCGACGTTACCGCAACATCCCGGATGAGAATGTTCTTCCACGGCAAGCTGGTTTGCGACCTCAGCCGTGAATTCATCGACAGTGCCGGAGCGAAGCACTATGCCAAGGCCGCCATCTCCGCGGTGGATAAACTGGATCCCTTCAAGCGTGAGCCGGAAGGAGGCAGCCTGGAAGAGAAAATGCTCTCCGTGATGTCTTCCCCCAACGTGGCTTCCCAGAAGGGCCTTGTGGAAATGTTCGATTCTACCATCGGCCGTTCCACCGTACTGATGCCTTACGGCGGAAGCCGTCAGGCCACGGAAAGCCAGGTTTCGGTGCAGAAACTGCCCGCCGACGGTTTTACCAATACCGCCAGCGTAATGGCTTTCGGCTTCAATCCGGACATTGCTCTCTGGAGCCCTTATCACAGCGCCGCCTATTCCGTCGTGGAGGCTTGTTCAAAGGTCGCTTGCTGCGGGGCCGACTGGTCCGGAATGCGTTTTTCCTACCAGGAGTATTTCGAGAGGATGACCGAAGATCCTCACAGCTGGGGCAAGCCGCTTGCCGCCCTGCTCGGTACGCTGAAGATGCAAACCGCCCTGGGCCTGCCTTCCATCGGCGGAAAAGATTCAATGAGCGGCAGTTTCGAGCAGCTGAATGTGCCTCCTACGCTTGTGGCGTTCGGCATAACAACCGTGGATGCCCGGAAGGTCATTTCCCCGGAATTCAAGAAGGCGGGGAACAGGATATACCTGCTAAGGCACAAGCATTTGGACAATTTTATGCCTGATACCGATGCCCTCAAGGCAAATTGGGGATGGCTGCGCCGGCAAATCGAAGATGGAAGGGTGATTTCGGCCTGGTCGCTAAGTTATGGCGGAGTTGCCGAAGCCCTGGTGAAGATGGCAATGGGTAACGGCCTTGGCGTGAGAGTGAACATTCCGGAGGAGGATCTTTTCGCTCTTGGCTACGGCTCGGCAGTGCTTGAATCCAGCGTTGAACTGGAGAATCCCGCCCTCCTGCTTCTTGGCGAAGTGAGCGAGTCCGGAATATGCATAAACGGCGTTGAAATGTCCCTCCAGGCCCTTGAAAAGGCTTATGAAGGCCGATACTTCAAGCTCTATCCGCCCAGGGTAAAGCCAGAATTCGACACGCCCGCGCCTGAAGTCATTGAAAAGGCGTTCAAGCCTTCGGATTTGCAGTGGCCCGGCGAAGCTGTAGAGCATCCCATCGTTTGCATGCCGGTATTCCCTGGAACGAACTGCGATTACGATACGGCAAAGGCTTTCCGCAAGGCTGGTGCCGAGGTTCGCCCCTTCGTTTTCCGTAATCTTAGCGGAGAGGACGTTCTGGAATCCATAGAAGGACTGGCCCGCGAAATAGACAGTTGCCACATACTTGCATTCTGCGGAGGCTTCTCCTCCGGTGACGAGCCAGACGGCAGCGGAAAATTCATTGCCAACGTCATCTGCAGCGGCAAGGTGGCATCGGCAATAGGAGCCCTGCAACAGCGTAAGGGGCTGATTCTAGGTATCTGCAACGGTTTCCAGGCTCTGGTGAAGAGCGGACTTCTGCCTTATGGCAAGGTGGGAGCGGTAAATGCATCTTCGCCAACCCTCTTCCGTAACGATATCAACCGCCATATTTCGCTTATCGCCACCACGGAGCTTGTCTCTACCCGTTCCCCTTGGCTGCAAGGCCTTGACAGGGGAGAGCGCTTCAATATCGCTTTCAGCCACGGCGAGGGCAAGTTTGTGGTGGAGGAGACCCTCGCAAAAGAACTCTTCGAAAATGGACAGGTGGCTTTCCGTTATGTGGATAATCCCAACGGCTCGTACTACGATATCGAGGGTATTCTCAGCCCCGACGGACTCATACTTGGGAAGATGGGACACAGCGAAAGGTTTGAGCCGGGACTGTTCAAAAATATCGGCGGCACTCTCTATCAGCCGCTTTTCCAAAATGCAGTAAATTATTTCAATAAAAATAACAGATAAGATGACAAAGGGTGAAATTATTTTTGAAGGCAACGAGAAGCGCATCTTCGCTACCGACAATCCGGACCAGGTTATTTTCCATTACAAGGATGTAGCCGTGGCATTTAATAACGTCAAGAGGGCCCGCTTCATAGGGAAGGGCGCCCTGGCAAACAAGATATCGGCCATAGTACTTGACTATTTGAATAAAAACGGCGTCAGCACGCATTTCATCGAACTGCTGGACAGTAATGAACAGCTGTGCCGAAAGATTGAGATTATCCCGCTCCAGGTGGTTGTGCACAACCGTATGGCCGGAACCCTTGCCGTGCGCCTGGGCGTGGAGGACGGTTTCCGCTGCCATAACACCATCGTGGACCTGCGTTACAACAGTGATATCCTGGACGACCCCCTCATCAACCGTGACCACGCGGTGGCGCTTGGCCTGGCTTCGTATCCCGAACTGGACCTGATGTACAGCACAGCCCGCCGTGCAAACGAGCTGCTCCAGGATTTGTTCCACCGTGCCGGAATCGAACTCATAGACATGAAGCTGGAATTCGGCAGGGCCTCGGATACCGGAGAAATAATCATTTCCGACGAGATTAGTCCTGACAATTGCCGCCTTTGGGATGAGAAAACCGGCGACAGGCTGGACAAGGACCGTTTCCGCATGGATTTGAGCGACGTTGTCGCAAGCTACCGCAGCGTATTGGAACGACTTGAAAAAATAAAATAAGATGGGTTTACTTGCTGTTTATGGGGTTCCCCAGGCCTCGACTTTCATTTATTATGGGCTTCATAACCTCCAGCACAGGGGACAGGAGGGTGCCGGTATTCTCACTTTCGACGATAAGGGAGTACCTCACCGTCATCGTGGCCAGGGCCTTCTTAGCGAGGTCTTTACAAACGGGGAGTTGGATCATCTGCGCGGCTCCCTGGGGGTTGGCAGCGTGAAATATGCCAATGCTTCCAAGAGCGGGCTGGACAATGTTGAGCCCCTGTTTTTCCGTCATTGCAGCGGCGATTTCGCCATTGCCGGCGAAGGGAACATCGTCAACTCAAGGCAGGTGGCCGATTTCCTTGAAAAACGAGGAAGCCTGTTCCAGACCGACACTGACAGCGACCTGCTTGCCCACCTCATTAAAAAGCACGGAAACGAGGACCGCATAGAGAGGATAATCAAGGCTCTGAATATGCTGGAAGGAGGTTTTACCTTCGTTATCCTTACTAAGAACCGTATCTATGCCTGCCGGGACAAATATGGAATCAAGCCCCTTTGCATCGGAAAACTCGGAAACGGCTTCGTAGTAAGCAGCGAATCCTGCTCCCTGGGCATTATGGGCGCCACTTTGCTGCGTGACGTCGAGCCGGGAGAAATTGTATCCCTGGACCACCACGGCATAAGGAGCAACCGATATTCCAGGTTTTCGCGTCACAGGATGTGTGCGATGGAATACATCTATTTCGCCCGCCCCGACAGCGATATCGACGGCTGCAACGTTCACGCCTACCGCGAGGAGGCCGGCCGACGCCTTTTCAGGGAATGTCCGGTCGAGGCCGATCTGGTTGTGGGCGTGCCGGAATCCAGCCTGAGCGCAGCCATGGGTTTCAGCAAGGAGAGCGGCATTCCTTATGAGATGGGTTTGGTGAAGCACAAATACGTGGGACGTACTTTCATCCAGCCTGTGCAGTCCCTGCGCGAGCTCGGCGTAAAGATGAAACTTTCCCCGGTAAACAGCATCGTAAGCGGGAAAAGGATAGTGCTTGTGGACGATTCCATCGTGCGTGGCACTACCTCCCTTAAAATAGTGAGAATGTTACGCGAGGCGGGTGCAACCGAGGTTCACGTGCGAATCGCCAGTCCAATGATGCGTTTTACCTGCCGCTACGGCGTGGACACTTCAACTCCGGAAGAACTCCTTTGTTCCCGCCGCAGCCTGGAAGAGGCAAGGGAGGCCATCGGCGCCGACACTTTGGGCTACCTGAGCCCTGAATCCACCAGGGATTCAGCTTTCGGATGTGCCGATCCCTGCCAGGCGTGTTTCACAGGAGAATATCCCACTTTATTATACGAACAAGAGGTAGAAAAGAACTAGATATGGCAAAGACTTACGAATCGGCAGGCGTTAACCTGGAAGCAGGCTACGAAGTGGTGCGCCGCATCAAGCAGCACGTAGCATCGACTTCGCGCAAGGGATCGATGGGCAACATCGGCTCTTTTGGCGGAATGTTTGACCTTTCAGCCCTGAATATCAAGGAACCGGTGCTGGTGAGCGGTACCGACGGCGTCGGCACCAAACTGAAAATAGCCTTCGAGATGGACAAGCACGATACCATTGGCATCGATGCTGTTGCAATGTGCGTGAACGATGTGCTTGCCCAGGGGGCTGAACCTCTCTTTTTCCTTGACTATGTTGCCCTGGGGCACAATGTTCCGCAAAAAGTGGAGGCCATCGTAGCCGGCGTCGCCGAAGGCTGCCGTCAGGCCGGATGCGCCCTCGTGGGCGGGGAAACCGCCGAAATGCCCGGAATGTATTCCGATGGTGAATATGACATTGCCGGTTATACCACCGGCGTTGTGGAAAAATCCTCTCTCATCGACGGCTCGAAGGTCAAGGTGGGGGATGTCCTTGTGGGCGTGGCTTCGTCCGGCGTCCATTCCAACGGTTTCTCCCTGGTGCGCAAGATTGTTGCCGATGCCGGGCTTTCCTATAAGGACGCCATTGCGGAATTCGGCGGCAGGATGCTGGGCGAGGTGCTTCTTACCCCTACGAAGATCTATGTCAAGCAGATGCTGGATGTTGTCCGAAACTGCGAGGTTCACGGTATTTGCCATATCACCGGAGGCGGTTTTGACGAGAATATTCCCCGCGTGCTGAAGCCCGGACAGGGCCTGGAGATCCTTGAGGGCAGCTGGGAGATACTTCCCGTTTTCCGTATGCTGGAGAAATGGGGCGGAGTTCCTCACCGCGAGATGTTCAACATCTTCAATATGGGTATCGGCATGGTGGCCGTAATGGACGCTGCAGAGGCCCCGAAAGCCATTTCCATCCTGGAATCCCATGGCGAAAAGGCCTCCATAATTGGTAAGGTAACAGATAAAGAAGGTGTTATTATTGAAGATATATGATTATGAAAAATATAGCAGTTTTTGCCAGCGGAACGGGAAGTAATTTCGTGGCTATAGCTAAGGCCTGCCAGAGCGGAGTTATTCCGGCTAGGCTGGCCGTGATGGTTTGCGACAAGCCTGGCGCTGCAGTAATTGAACGGGCAAAGGAGCTGGGAATCGATACTTTCGTCTTTTCCCCGAAAGATTATGCCTCCAAGGCTGCCTATGAGCAGGAAATCGTTAAACTGCTGGAGGCGAAGAAGATAGACCTTGTGTGCCTTGCCGGATATATGCGTATAGTGGGGGAAACCCTGCTGCAGGCCTACGAGGGCAGGATCATCAATATCCACCCTTCGCTTTTACCCTCCTTCAAAGGTGCCCACGCCGTGGAGGATGCCCTTGCCTACGGCGTCAAGGTCTATGGCATTACCATCCACTGGGTCAATGCCGATTTGGACGGCGGCCGTATCATAGCCCAAAGGGCTTTTCCCTACGAGGGCTCCGATGCCGGGGAAGTACACCGTATCGGCCAGAAAATTGAGCATGAATTATATGTAGAAACCATAAAAAAATTATTATGCGAGCTTTAGTCAGTGTAAGTGATAAGACTGGACTAGTAGAATTTGTCCAGGGTCTTGTAGATTTGGGTTGGGAAATCATTGCTACCGGTGGCACCCAGAAACTGCTTGAAAGCAAAGGGGTTAAAACTATCGGCATAAGCGAGGTGACCGGCTTTCCCGAGATTTGTGACGGCAGGGTGAAAACCCTTCATCCGAAAGTGCATGGCGGAATCCTTGCCAGGCGCGACACTCCCGCACATATGGAAACCCTGAAGGAGAACGGAATCCAGACCATCGAACTGGTTTGCGTAAACCTCTATCCTTTCCGCCAGACCATTGCGAAGGAGGGCGTCAGCTTGGAAGAGGCCATCGAGAACATCGACATCGGCGGACCTTCCATGGTGCGCAGCGCTGCCAAGAATTGGAAGGATGTCACAATCGTCTGTGACCCTGCCGATTACGGCTGCGTTCTGGAGGAACTCCGCTCCAATGGCAAGACCAGCGACGAAACCCGCCTCAAGCTTTCGGCCAAAGCCTATACCCATACTGCCCAGTATGATGCGTGCATCGCCACATATATGCGTGCACAGGCCGGCCTGAACGAGAAACTTTTCCTGGAATACGACCTGAAGCAGGGCCTTCGCTATGGCGAAAATCCCCATCAGAGCGCCAATTTCTACGCAGCCCTGGAGCCCGCCCCCTTCTCCCTTGCCTTTGCAAAGCAGATTCAGGGCAAAGAACTGTCCTACAATAATATACAGGACGCAAATGCGGCCCTGAACGTGCTTAGGGACTTCGAAGAGCCTTTCTGCGTGGCCCTCAAGCACATGAATCCTTGCGGAGCCGCAGTGGGAAAGACCATCGAGGAGGCCTGGCAGGCTGCCTATGAGGCCGACAAGGTAAGTATCTACGGTGGAATAGTGGGTGTGAACCGCACCCTTACAGCAGATGTCGCCCTGGGCATGAAGCCCATCTTCCTTGAGATAGTGATAGCCCCCGATTTCACTCCCGAGGCTCTGGAAATTCTCTCGGCCAAGAAAAACCTTCGCGTGATGCAGGTGGATATGACCCGAAGCAGCGCTCCGGTGCCGCAGTACATAAGCGTGAACGGAGGCCTGCTTGCCCAGCAGCTGGATACCCAGATAGAAGAGGTCACTCCCGCAATGTGCGTTACCAAGCTTAAGCCCACCGAGGCCCAACTTGCCGATGCCGCCTTTGGCTGGAAGATAGTCAAACACGTGAAATCCAACGCTATAGCAGTGGTCAGGGACAATCATACCATTGGTATTGGCGCCGGGCAGACGAACCGCGTGGGCTCGGCCGAAATTGCTTTGAACGAGGCCAGGAATGCCGGCTTTACCGAAGGACTTGTGCTGGCCTCGGACGGTTTCCTGCCCTTCGACGATACGGTGGCCCTTGCCGCCCGTTACGGTGTGAGTGTCATTGTCCAGCCCGGCGGCAGCATACGCGACGCCGATGCCATTGCCAAGGCCGACGAACTTGGCATCTCGATGCTCTTCACCGGTGTAAGACATTTTAAACATTGATAATATGGGCCTTGTTTATCCTTTTCCTTCATTGAAAACCTCGGTAGCCGCCAAGGAAATCCGTTTGGAGAATTGCTTGGGGAAGACCGTACTCGTGGTTGGCAGCGGTGGCCGTGAACACGCCATTGTGGATGCGCTCAGCCGCAGCCCGCAGGTCTCCAAGATATACTGCGCCCCGGGCAATGCCGGCATCGGGGAAAAGGCTTTCAACCTGGCCCTGAAGGATACGGATGTCGAAGGGCTCAAGGCCTTCGCCCTGGAAAACAAGGTGGACCTTACGGTCGTGGGCCCGGAGGCCTCGCTTGCGGCTGGAATAGTGGATGCTTTCCGTCAAGAAGGGCTTGCCATTTTCGGCCACACCAAGGCCGCGACGGCAATTGAAAGTTCCAAGGAGTTCGCAAAAGAGCTGATGGCCAAATACGATATCCCGACGGCCGCCTATTGCAGTTTTTCCGATTTCGAGGAGGCTGTAGCCTATGTGTCGGCCCGCCCCTTCCCGGCGGTGCTGAAGTACGATGGCCTGGCTGCCGGAAAGGGCGTTGTGATAGCCCAGGACCTGGACGAAGCCCGAAGGGCCCTCGCCGATATGCTCCTTGACAAAAGCTTCGGCGACGGACGCGTGGTTGTAGAAGATTTCCTCACCGGTCCGGAATTCTCTTTCCTTTGCTTCGTGGACGGCGAGAGGGTATATCCCATGCCGCTTTCCCAGGACCACAAACGTGCATTTGACGGTGACAAGGGGCCGAATACCGGAGGAATGGGAGCCTATACCGGCCTTCCTTTCATTACCGAGGAAGACAGGCGCTTTGCCTATGAGGAGATTCTTTGCAAGACTGCAAAGGCCATGGTGTCCGAGGGACTGCCGCTTTCCGGCGTTTTGTACGGCGGACTTATGAAAACTCCGCAGGGGATAAAGGTGATAGAGTTCAACGCCCGTTTCGGCGATCCCGAGACCGAGGTGGTGCTTCCGCTCCTGAAGAGCGACATTTACGATATTTTCGAGGGCGTCGCAATGGGTAATCCCGTGAAAGAACCCCTTTGGGACGACGGCGTCACTCTTGGCGTCGTACTGGCCTCGAAGGGCTATCCCGGGGCTTATGAGAAGGGTTTCGACATTCTGGGCCTGGAGGCGCTGGATGCGAAGGTTTACCATATGGGAACAGGTATACGCGACGGACGTTTCTTCACCAGCGGCGGCCGCGTGCTCATGATAGTTTCCGGCGGCAAGGATTTGGCCGATGCCCGCGAAAAGGTTTACCGCGAGATTGAAAAACTTTCCTGCGAGAACTTGTATTACAGAAAAGACATAGCACATATTGCATTCGAATAACTCTACTTTCGCGCATGCGAAGCCTCCGAAATATAGTATTTCGCGCATGCGAAGGTTATATTAATCATAAATATGGGACAAATTATTGATGGAAAAGCACTTAGCCTGCAGGTTAAGGACGAAGTCAAGGCCGAGGTACCGGCTTTGGAGGAAAAATACGGCAGGAAGCCCTGCCTGGTGGTGATAATAGTAGGGGAGAACCCTGCAAGTCAGGTTTATGTTCGCAATAAGGTGAAAGCGGCGGAATATACCGGAATGGAATCCCGCCTCATAGAACTTGCTGAAAGCATTTCCGAAGAAGCACTTCTTGGGATAATCCGTGACCTTAACGATGATGACAGCGTGGACGGAATCCTGGTCCAGCTTCCTTTGCCCTCTCACATTGACGAGGAAAAAGTCATTGATACCATTGCCAGGGAAAAGGACGTGGACGGCTTCCATCCCGGAAACGTAGCCGGACTATGGCTTGGAAAGGACTGCATAGTGCCTTGCACGCCCGACGGCATCATGCGTCTTATTGACAGCACCGGAATCCAGCTCAAGGGCAAGAATGCAGTGGTGGTGGGCCGGAGCAACATAGTTGGAAAACCCGTGGCGAAGTTACTTCTGGACCGTCACGCCACCGTTACCATAGCCCATTCACGCACCGCCGACCTTGGCGCCGTCTGTCGCACCGCTGACGTGCTTGTAGTGGCTGTCGGCAAAGCCGGGCTTGTGACGGGAGACATGATTAAACCCGGAGCAGTGGTGATAGACGTTGGAATGAACCGGAACCAGGAAGGCAAACTTTGCGGCGACGTGGATTTCCCTTCGGCTGCGGAAGTGGCATCCTACATTACCCCCGTCCCCGGAGGCGTAGGCCCTATGACCATTGCGATGCTAATGAAAAATACCATCCGCTGCTTCCTCTCAAGGAACAAGGAGTAAATCCTTGATGGCGGGAACAATATGATTTTTCATATCCGGGAAGGTCGGGAGATGCCCTCCCGGATATTTTTTCGCCTTTCCGGGGTACAGGCGCTCGAATTCCGGACCGCAGCGCACAAGTTCGTCCTCATCGGCAAAAAGGCCAAGGAATTCGCCTTCGGCGGTAAGGGCCTCTGCTTTTTCGTATAGGCGGCAGACCCCTTCGCTAATCGTAAATTCCGTGGCACCATCGGCCCTGGGGGAGAGGTAATTCATTTTCCCTTTTTTGAAGCGGAGGAGGATGGAGGGATGAAGGTCTGGATTTACCGCGACCCTTTTTACCCCTTTCAGATGCAGGACCAGAAAACCTCCGAGGGAATGCCCTACGACGATGTCCGGATGAGAGCTGTCCACAATGCCCTGCAGGAGGCCGATGGCCTCATTGGGATTGAGAGGGAGGTCGGGAGCGATGACTTCGGCGGGACGAAGGAGCTGGCCCAGCATAGTAGCCATCTTGTAAGCGCCGGAGGATGCGAGTCCGTGTGCAAATAATACCTTCATAATGGCGAAGTTAGGAAAAATTAAGTAATTTTGTGCAGAAAATAATATCAGTATGAAAAAAATAGCGATTATTGCCGCTGCGTTGCTCTGCCTCGCTTCCTGCGGCCCTAAGTATGAAAGCGTAAAGGGCGATCCACTCCAGGCCAGGATTTACACCCTGGACAACGGTCTGAAGCTTTATTTGACCGTGAATAAGGACGAGCCCCGGATCCAGACATATATTGCCGTGCGTTCAGGCGGAAAGAACGATCCGGCCGACAACACCGGCCTGGCCCATTATCTGGAACACATGATGTTCAAGGGCACCGAGCAGTTCGGCACCCAGGATTATGAGGCCGAAAAGCCCATGCTGGCAGCCATAGATTCCCTTTTCGAGGTTTACCGCACCCTTACGGATCCAGAGGAGAGGGCCGCTCTGTACAAGGAAATCGACGAGATAAGCTATCAGGCATCGACCATTGCCATACCAAACGAATACGACAAGCTTATGTCCATTCTGGGATCGGAAGGCTCCAACGCCTATACCAGCAACGACGTAACCTGCTATGTCGAGGAGATTCCTTCCAACCAGTTGGAAAATTGGGCCAGGATTGAGGCCGATCGCTTCATGAACTGCGTCTTCCGTGGTTTCCACACTGAACTTGAGGCTGTATATGAGGAAAAGAACATGGGTATGGCTTCGGGCGGCGAAAATGCCATGGAGGCCCTTGATTCAATGCTTTTCCAGGGGCATCCGTATGGAACCCAGACGGTTATCGGCACTCAGGATCACCTGAAGAATCCTTCCCTTATGGCTATCCGCCGGCAGAAGGACACATACTATGTTCCCAATAACGTGGCAATCTGCCTTTCCGGTGACTTTGACCCGGAAGAGGTGCTTTCCATTGTGAAGAAGTATTTCGGCGAGTGGAATGCGAATCCTGAACTTCCCGGCTGGACCGTAGCCCCTGCAAAAGAACTTTCCCAGCCCGCCGTGGCCGAAGTATGGGGGCCCGAGGCCGACTTCATCCTTATGGGCTGGCGCACTCCCGGCGCATCTTCCCAGGAGAGCGAGGTTTCCGAAATTGCAGGTTCCATACTTTACAACGGTATGGCTGGCCTCATAGACCTGGACATCATCCAGCAGCAGAAAGCCCTTGGAGTGGAGGTCTTCCCTTACAACCGGGCCGATTATGGCGCAATGATGATAGAGGCAATGCCTAAGGAAGGCCAAAGCCTGGAAGACCTGAAGTTCCTTGTCCTTGAGGAGGTTGAGAAACTTCGCGCCGGTGAATTCTCCGAGGAACTGGTGGAAGCCGCCAAGGCCAATTGGAAGCTTTATCAGATGCGCAGCCTGGTATCGAACCGCAGCCGCGCCGACAAGTTCGTCGATTCTTTCATTAACGGAACAAGCTGGGAGAGCGAAGTTTCCCGTCCCGAAAGGATTGCCGCCCTTACCAAGGAAGACATCGTTGCCTGGGCACAGAAATATCTGGGTCCCGAAAACTACGCCGTGGTTTACAAGCACAATGGAACGAATCCTTTCGAGAAGAAGATAGAGGCACCGAAGATTACTCCCATCGTGACCAACCGCGACAAGCAAAGTGCCTTCCTTCAGGAGATTGCCGCCAGTGAGCCCGCTCCCATCGAGCCCGTTTTCGTCGATTACGAAAAGGATATGTCGGTGCTTTCCTTCAAGGGCCTGGAAGTCCTGTACAAGCACAACGACAAGAATGATATCGCCAGTCTAAGCCTGCGTTATGACCGTGGCTCAAACGACGATCCGGCCCTTAGCCTTGCAGGTGACTACATTTCCTATCTTGGAACTGCCTCGATGAGCGCATCGGATATCGCTACCAAGATGTATTCCCTGGCCTGCGATTACAGCATCAGGGTGGGCAACAACGTAACACAGCTGAACGTGACCGGCCTTGGCGAGAACATAGACAAGGCACTTGCCCTTGTTCAGAAACTTGTTATGGAAGCCCAGGGCGACGATGCCGTTCTTCAGGAACTTATGTCCGATATGCTGCGTGCCCGCGCCGATGCCAAGATGAACCAGAGGGCCTGCAACAGCGCCCTTCAGAATTACGTCATTTATGGTCCGGAATTCGTGAAGAGTACTACCATAAGTAACGAAAAACTCACTTCCCTCAGCTCTGGCGAGCTCATTGGAAAACTTCGTTCCCTTGGTGCCAAGCAGCACAAAATTCTCTATTATGGTCCTGCAACGGAGCAGGAACTCATTCAGATGCTTACCTATACGCATCCTGTACCTTCTTCGCCGGAGCCGCTGCAAAGGTCATATCCTGTAAAACGTCTCACCGGGGAGAAGCAGGTATTCGTGGCTCCTTTCCCTGCCCGCCAGTTCAATTACATGCAGTACTCCAACAGGGGAGAGACGCTGGATCTTGCCCAGGACCCTTATATCGAATTGTTCAACGAGTATTTCGGCGGTGGAATGAACGCCATCGTCTTCCAGGAAATGAGGGAATCCAGGGCCCTGGCCTACAGTGCAGGCGCAAGGCTCACAACTCCCGCCTTCCTGAAGGATAATTACGCTTTCCGTGCCGTCATCGCTTCCCAGAATGACAAACTGGAAAAGGCCGTAAAGGGCTTTGACGAGATTATTACCGTAATGCCCCAGGCCGAAGGAAACTTGGAGATTGCCAAGACCGCCATTCTGTCGAAATTGCGTACGCAGCGCACCATCGGCGAAAGTGTTCTGTACAGCTATCTGAACGACCGTGAGCTGGGACTTACCGAGCCTCGCGACAAGAAACTGTTCGAGACCGTGGGCAGTCTCACCATGGACGACCTTCTGTCCACCCACCAGCGCTGGATTGCGGACCGCACCTACTATTATGCTATTCTGGGCGATCCCTACGACTTGGATAGCAATTTCTTGAAGACGCTGGGCCCGGTTAAGATGCTCACTACTGAGGAAATCTTTGGTTATTGATTATCGCGAATGAAAGTAATGAAGTTTGGCGGAACATCGCTTGGTTCCGCAGAAAGGATAAAGAATGTCGCAGCCCTGGTAAAGGGCTCGGGAAAGAGTTTTGTGGTGCTGTCGGCAATGAGCGGCAC
>CACYCP010000025.1 GCA_902772985.1 uncultured Bacteroidia bacterium
CGATTCCCACCTCGCTTTCCTGATGGGATCCGACTACCTCTGCACCGACATCCCGCAGGAGATGATGCAGTACATCAAAGACAACAAACTTCCCATCGTGTATTAGAAGCTGTTTTGAAATGGTTGCCGAAGTTTGAAACAGCTTCTAAAAAACAAGGTTTCGTAAGATACTGATTTTCAGTATAATACAAAACCTTGAAGTGCCCAGAGCGGGAATCGAACCCGCACGTCTTTAAGGGACACTGGATTTTGAGTCCAGCGCGTCTACCAATTCCGCCATCCGGGCAGTGGGATGGCCTTTGGGGGCCGGATTGGACTGCAAATTTATGCCAAATTCGGCTAACTGCCAAATTTTTCCGTTATCTTTGTAATCTATGGCCAAAGAAAACGTCATCATCGTGAAGCGGCAGGAATGCTGCCGTATAGAGGGAGCGGAAAAGCTCGACGGCATCGGCAAATTGCTTGCCGGGGAGACGGAGGTGTTTGTGGTGTACGACAATAATGTGGCGTGGGTTGTGGAAAAGCTGGGCAAGACCGTCAAGGGGTTTATTGCCATTGAGGCGGATGAAGAGCAGAAAAGCATTGATACGGTGATGGCTATTTGCCGCTCGCTGATGGATGCGGGAGCGTCGCGGAAAGCGTTGCTTCTTGCCATTGGCGGAGGCA
The DNA here is from genome assembly GCA_902772985.1 of uncultured Bacteroidia bacterium. Classification (GTDB taxonomy): domain Bacteria; phylum Bacteroidota; class Bacteroidia; order Bacteroidales; family UBA932; genus Cryptobacteroides. Next base: position 667 of record CACYCP010000025.1, read on the forward strand.
TCACTACGGATCTGGCAGGCTTTGCCGCCGCCATATACAAACGCGGAATCCGCTACGCAAACGTCCCCACCACGCTCCTGTCGCAGGTAGATGCAGCCATCGGCGGAAAAACCGGCGTGAACCTGGACGACTACAAAAATATGCTCGGCGCCATTGTCCAGCCGCAGTTCACGTTCATCTGTGCCGAATGCCTCCGGACGCTCCCGTCCAGGGAATTCCGCGCCGGACTTGCCGAAATGATGAAAGCCTTCCTTTTGGCCGATGCCGATGCCTACTCCGCCGCCGTGCGCTTGTTTTCCTCGCCGAACCAGGCTGAAGAAAAGCTGACACCGTGGATACTGCGGGCAGCGCAAATCAAGGCCGGAATCGTGCAGGAAGACCCCTTCGAAAAAGGTAAACGCGCCCTGCTTAACCTGGGACACAGTTTTGCGCACGCAATCGAGCATAATGCGCGGGAAAAGGGGGATGACATAAGCCATGGAGAAGCCGTAGCAATCGGCATAATCCTGGCGGCTCGCCTTAGCGAGGGCATCGGCCTGGCAAAAAAAGGCCTGGCGGCACAGTTAAAGGAAGACTTCACGGCCCTGGGCCTTCAAACGGAGTCTCCATACCCCCTGGAAGGCCTTGCCGATGCCTTGGAAAAGGACAAGAAAGGGGAAGGTGGAAAAATAAATTTCATCTTTCTGAAAGCCATTGGAGAACCCTTTATTAAGGAAATAACAGTTGCCCAAGCCTTGGAAAAACTGCAAGGAAAATGATTTGTACCAGCATACAAAACAAGGAATTCGTCCAGATTCTGGAGATTCTGAAAACGGTGGAAATGGCCGAAATCCGCCTGGACCGCTGTCCCTTGGACGAAAAAGAGATAGAGGAGCTGTTTTCCTGCACCGACGTGCCCCTTATTGCGACCTGCCGTCTGGACGAAGAGTCTCAGGCTCCGGAACTTCTGGAAGCGGCAATTCGCGGCGGCGCGAAATACGTGGACCTGGAAATGGAAGCCCCCGCCGCTGTGGGCCGAAGAATAAAAAACGCCTGCCGTCAATGGGGCAGCATACTCATACGCTCCTACCATAATTTCGACGGAACACCCTCGCTGCCCATCCTTCAAAGCACGCTTGAAAGGGCCCGGCAATTTGGCGGAGAAATAGTAAAAATAGTCACCACGGCACATTCTGAAGCCGATAACGCCACCATTGCCAAACTTTACGACGGCGTCGCTCCCGGCAGCCTGATCGCTTTCTGCATGGGCGAAGAAGGCCATCCATCCCGCCTGGAAGCCCTTCGAAAAGGCGCCCCTTTCAGCTATGCCTGCCTGAGCGAAGAGGAGGCCACCGCCCCCGGCCAATGGACCTCAGCACAAATGAAAGAGGCTGTTTACGGCAACTTCCGTTTTATCAAAAGCCCGGCCCTGCAAATGCCATCGTCCAAGAGTTTCGCCCAAAGGGCAATACTTGCTGCTGCTCTTGCCGACGGCGTTTCCATCCTTGGGGGCTACTCCCCCTGCGGAGACAACGAAAGCGCAATAGGGGCGGCCAAAGCCCTTGGAGCAAAGGTGGAAAATACAGGCAACAACCTTAGAATCAAAGGTATAGGCGCATCGCCCGAAAGCCTTCCCCTTAATGAGCTAAGCTGCGGAGAATCGGGACTTCTTGCCAGGATGATGATTCCTCTCCTATCCTGCATTTCCGAAAACCCCACAAGGGTGGTGGGAGAAAAAACCTTGCTTAACAGGCCCCTTGCCGATGCCCACGACATTATGGCGGCCTTCGGTGTAAGACTGTACCCGGAAAGCAGCGGCGCCCGCAAAAACGACTGCCGCTTGCCCCTCACCGTGACCGGACCCATTATCCCCGGCCGGGCCGACATCTCCGGAAAAGGCGGCTCCCAGCTTATCTCCGGCCTTCTTGCCGCACTGCCCCTGGCCCGTGAAAAATCAACTCTGTACGTGCACGAGCCCAAGAGCCTCCCCTATCTTTTCATCACCGTGGATGTATTAAAGCGCTTCGGCATAAAAATAGGCTCCGAAATGGAGGGAGACCAGGATTTTATGGAAAACCAGGACTGGAGCAAGTGCAGTTCGGTGAATTTCCGCATTCCCGGCGGGCAGCGATACAAACCCGCCTCCTTCGATATCGAGGCCGATTGGTCCGGCGCCGCTCCCTTCCTTACCGCCGGCGCCATTTTCGGGGAAACCGAAGTGCTGGGCCTTGACACAGGCAGCCTCCAGGCCGATATTTCCATGATGGACATCCTTCTGGACGCAGGGGCAAGCATCTCGCAGGAAGGAGATGGGACCGGCCCCATCCACGTTCAACGCGCCCCGCTGAACGCTTTCCATACCGACCTTAACAACTGTCCGGACCTGTTTCCAATGGTAGCGGTGCTTGCGGCCTTCTGCCCAGGCGAAAGCAAGATTCTGGGCGTGGAAAGGCTTCGGCACAAGGAGACCGACAGGGCGGCCGCAATTGAAGGGATGCTCCAGAAGATGGGTGTCCCGGTGAGTATCGTGGAAGACGAAATGACCATCCAGGGCATGGGCCTTACCCAGCGCATCCTTTGCGGAAAACTCCTTCGCGGCGGCGCCTTCTCGTCCTTTGGCGACCATCGTATGGTGATGGCCCTGAAAGTTGCCTCCCTTGGCGCTTCCGAGCCAATCATCATCGACGACGAAGCCTGCGTCGCCAAATCATTTCCGGGCTTCGTGCCGAATTTTGACAAATTGACCAACAGTAACTGAACGCGTCTATGAATACCTTCGGTAATAAATTCAGAATCAGCATTTTCGGCGAGTCGCACGGGCCCGTGATAGGCGTTACCATTGATGGCGTGCTGCCCGGAATTCCCCTTTCGGAACAGGATTTCATCCAAGATCTTTCGCGGCGTAAGAGCGGCGCACCCGGTACCACCCCCCGGAAGGAGGCCGATGCCCCGGAAATCCTTTCCGGAGTATTCGACGGGCATACCACCGGAGCACCCCTTACCATCATCTTCCGTAACGAAAACACCCGCCCGGAGGATTATGAGCAGTTCCGCAAGCATCCCCGTCCCGGACACGCCGACTTTACCGCAAACCTCAAATTCGGCGGCTTCAACGACATTCGCGGCGGCGGACACTTCAGCGGACGCGTCACCCTGGGCATCGTTGCCGCCGGCGTTGTAGCAAAGAAGATGCTGGGCTTTGCCCGCGTGAATGCCTCCATCGTGGCTTTGGGAGGCAGCAGCGACGCCTCTCAGTGGAATAAACTTCTGGAGGAGGCCAAGGCCGAGGGCGACTCCCTTGGCGGAGTCGTGGAATGTTGCGTGGAGGGGCTTCCCATCGGCCTTGGAGAGCCTTTCTGGGACAGCGTGGAATCTTGCATTTCGCACGCCATTTTCGCCATTCCGGGAGTGCGGGGCATAGAATTCGGCGACGGTTTCAAGGCTGCGGCAATGAAAGGCTCGGAGCATAACGACGCTTTTCCGGAGCACGAGTGCTGCCATTCACATGAAGGCTGCCACCACGACGAAGGGCACGAGTGCCACCACGGCGAGGAAGGGCATCATTGCTGCGGACGGCACAAGCACATCCAGCCGCCCCTGACGAACCACGCCGGCGGAGTGAACGGTGGAATCACCAATGGAAATCCCCTGCTTTTCCGGGTTGCCTTCAAACCCACATCCAGTATTGCAAAGGCCGGTATTCCCGGAAGGCACGACAGCTGTTTCGCCCTTCGCACCCCGGTAATAGTTGAAGCCGTAGCCGCAATTGTTCTTACCGATTTAGCTTTATAATTTCAGGAAAAAAGAGTAAATTTGGGACTTAATACGAACTTATGAACAAGTACCTGTCACTCTTTTTCCTTTGCCTGACGATTGCCATGCCTTCCTGCGAGTCCAAGAAGGAGAGCCTGGCAACAAGGGATAACTACACCGTTATCATATCGTTGGACGGCAGCCGATGGGACTATGCCGATTATTTCGACATGCCCTTTTTCGACTACCTGGAGGAAGAAGGCGTGAAGGCACGTATGGAGCCCAGTTTTCCCTCGTCCACCTTCCCGAACCACTATGCCATGGCAACCGGCCTGGTACCGGACCATAACGGACTTGTGAACAACACTTTCTGGAATCCGGACACCGGGCACGAATATAGCATAAGCGACAACGAATCCCGCTACGATCCGCGCTACTACCTGGGAGAGCCTGTGTGGGTTACAGCACAGCGCCAGGGCGTAAAGACCGGAATCATTTACTGGGTAGGCTCCGACATTCCCATCTGCGGGACCTATCCCACTTATTACCGGAAATGGGACAAAAAACCCCATTGGAATTTCAGCAAACGCACAGACGAGGTTGTTCGCCTCCTGAGCCTTCCGGAGGCACAGCGTCCACGCCTTATCATGGCCTATTTCGACGAACCGGACCATCAGGGCCACGTTTTCGGCCCTATGTCGGTGGAAAACAAGCTTATGGCCCAGCAGATGGATTCGCTGATGAATTCGCTATACCTTCGAATCAAGGAACTGCCCATCGGCGATAAGGTTAACTTTATACTGGTGGGGGACCACGGAATGACGGACATCTCAAAAGACCGCTTCATAAACTGGTATTCGGTAGTTCCGCGGGAGTGGATAGACCGCATCATCGGCAGCAATCCCACAAGCATCTGGGTAAAGGACGCATATAAGGAAAAGTTGTACAAGAGGCTTTCAAAAGTAGAACACATACGCGTGTGGAAGCACGGAGAAGTGCCCGAATACTTGAATTACGGCACCTCGGACCGCCTTGGAGACCTTATCGTTTGCCCGGACCTTGGATGGCAGTTCAATTTCGCTCCTTCCGGCAATCAGGGCACCCATGGCTACGACCCTCGCGAAACCGACATGATGATAGCTTTCCGCGCCATCGGCCCGGACTTCAAGGAGGGGTATGAAGCGCCCTTTGTCAGCGGGGAAAAATCGGCCTTCAAAAACGTGGACCTGTATCCGCTGCTGTGCGAATTGCTGGGCATAGAACCGGCCCCGGTGGATGGAAAACTTGAAAGAATAGAAAAAATACTCAGATAATTTATGAAAACTCACTTCACCCTGCCCTATGAGGGTGGCCTTATTGAAAAGGACCTCCCTGCTGGAATTCTTCACTCCTACGAGAAGATTTGGACGAAGGTTTTCCCCGAATCCCGCCCGGCATCATACGCCATTGCCGATTTTATAGAAGAGGCCATCAACAACCATAAAGACGGGCTTTTCCGGCTTGGCCTTACCACAGGCGCCACTCCCACCTCCCTGTACAATGAGCTCTTCCGGCGTTATAAAGACGGAAAACTCTCTTTCAAGAACGTGGTAGTAGTTTCCATAGACGAGTATTATCCTTGCTCGGCCGATGAACCCCAGAGCCGTAACAACGTCCTGCATACTTCCTTCCTGGACAAAGTGGATATCCTTCCGGAGAACATCCATATTCCGGACGGAAGCGTACCGCAGTCGAAGGTAAGCGATTACTGCGCCAAGTTCGATATCATCGCCAGGGAGCTGGACCTTCTGGTCATCGGCGTGGGCGAGGAGGGCCAGCTGGGCTTCAACGAGGCCGGTGCCAACGCCAAGACGCGCACCCGCACAGTGCGCCTGTCATACAATTCCAGAAAACGCCAGGCGGCCAACTTCAATCACGACATTTCAGTTACGCCGGACAAGGCCATCACGGTCGGTGTCGGCACAATGCTGTCGGCAAAGAGGATAATCCTGATGGCCTGGGGTGAAGACAAGGCCCAGGCTGTAAAAGCCATTTCCGAGGGCCCTGTGGACCCTGTTTGCCCGGCTTCCCTGCTCCAGATGCACGACCACATTACCTTCTACCTGGACGAAGGAGCCGCCAGCCTTCTTACCCGCAGCGTGGCACCCTGGCTTGTGGGCCCCTGCGACTGGACCACGAAATTCATCCGCAAGGCCGTGGTATGGCTGTGTGAAACCACCGGAAAACCCATACTGAAACTCACGGAAAGGGATTATCTGGACAACGGCCTTTCCGACCTTCTGGAAAAGACCGGCAAGACCTTCGACAGGATTAATATCGACGTTTTCAACGACCTGCAGCATACAATTACCGGCTGGCCCGGAGGAAAGCCGAATGCCGATGACTCCACCCGCCCGGTGAGTGCAAAGCCCTACCCCAAGACGGTGCTTATCTTCTCGCCCCACCCGGACGACGACGTCATTTCGATGGGCGGCACCTTCATCCGCCTTGCCACTCAAGGTCACAACGTACACGTTGCCTACCAGACCTCGGGCAATGTCGCCGTACACGACGACGTGGTACTCCAGCATTTGGACGCAGCCGCACAGCTTGGCTTTGAAAATAGGTTCGACGAGGTTAAAGCCCTTATTGACAGCAAAGTACCCGGTGAACCGGAGCCTCGCGCCCTGCTGGACTTGAAAGGTGCCATCCGCAGAAGCGAAGCCCGAGGAGCCGTGCGTTCCTTCGGCCTGAACGACGAGACCAACGCCCACTTCCTGAACCTGCCTTTCTATGAGAGCGGCGGCATCAAGAAAATGCCACGCACCCAGGTCGATGTGGACATTATCAAAGAACTTATCACCCGCCTGAAACCACATATGGTATTCATGGCCGGGGACCTGGCCGACCCGCACGGAACTCATCGCGTTTGCACCGAAGCCGCCCTTGAAGCCATGAAAGAACTTAAGGCCGAGGGACTTGACTGGATTAAGGAAACGCACGTGTGGCTGTACCGTGGCGCCTGGATGGAATGGGAACTTGGCCGTGTGGACATGGCTGTACCCCTGAGTCCCGACGAGGTGGTGAAAAAGCGTCACGCCATTTTCCGTCACCTTTCACAAAAGGACATCGTCCCCTTCCCGGGTGAGGATCCGCGCGAATTCTGGCAAAGGGCCGAAGAGCGCACCTCCAACACCGCGCGCCTGTACGACTGTCTTGGCATGGCTGAATACCAGGCCATCGAGGTCTTCCTCAAACTCTATTAGAAATCATCCCTGGCAACATCTATCCAGACATCCTTTTTGTCGGCCGACTCAAAGGTTGTCAGGCGTGCCATATCCAGAAGGTATTTACAACCTTGCAGCCGTGCCGGCAAGTTGCTCTCCAAGGCCTATTGTATAACCCTGCGAGCAGAAGAACAGGCGGCCGAAGCTGTCGGCAAGAACCACCAGCGGGAGCCTTCCCTCTATCTTCTGCGCCTTCACAAGCACATCCTTCATTCCGAAGCTGTCAACGTCCAGGATAACCGTGGAAGGAAGGACGCCGTATCGGCCCTCGTCTTTCTCCTTCTTTAGGCGGTCCAGGGCCTCCTGGCTTTCGCACAGCAGAAGGATGGGACGTCCCCAGGCCTCCAGCTTGTCCTTGGCGGCCGCAATGTCCCTGAGGGCGTGATTCGTAGGTTCCTTTCCTGTTTCAAGGATGGCAAGGGCGAAGAAGCCACGGCCCACAAGCGGAAGAAGTTTGTCAACGTCAATCTGGCCAATCACAGGCACGGCGCCGCTGGCCTCTTCTATGCGCAGCGGAACAGTGAGGGTTTCGCCCTCCTTCAGAGTGAAGAATTCGATGGAAACGGGCACTGAGCCGTCCGAGAGGCGGTTTCCGGAGCAAAGCATATAACTGCCTTCGTCCATGGGGAAGCCGTTCTTGAACACATTGGCCCAGTCCACACCGCCGCCCATATCAACCTCTCCTTCGTCGAAGGCCATAAGCCTGGGACGACCGTCGATTATCTTGGAAATGGAGAAATGGCTGTAATAACCGGGGTTGTCAATGGTCTTGGTGGGCGTAAAGCCAAGCTTCAGGATTCCCTTCGGAGAAGCCTTTGCGGGGCCTTCACCGTCGAAGAAAACATCTACCCACTCGTCACCCTGCTTATATTGAACCTTTCCGGTAACAGGGTCTTTCTGAGCCTCGAAACCCTTCGCACGTGCCAGCGAAACAAAGAAAATGTCCCTGGATCGGGCCGATGCCTTTCCTGCCTTGTGCACGCCTTCCGGCGACATTGGAATGTTCCAGGACTTGGGATCATTCAGAACCTGGACATTCTCCTTCACCCATTCCACAATCTCCTGTGCCGATTCGAAATCCTCGTCCAGATTCTCTTCGAAATAGCCGTAGAAAGGCGTCAGGAACTCGTTTTCCACACGGGAGCCAAGGAAATCATCGGCCGAATAATAGTCCTCCAGATTTTCCTTGGTAATGTCGTGGAAATCCTTGGTGCTGAGGGATGCCAGAACTGCCTCTACGCGCTCCTTGTCCTCCTTCTGGCGGAAGGCCTGGATGGTGCGCCAGTTGCCGCGGGCCTTGTCCCCGGCAGGGAAAGTGGCCTCGTAGGCGTGACGCAGGGAATCCTCGCGGGCGAAGCGTATCTGGTTGGCCTTCCTCTGTTCGCGGCTGACGGGCGGAGTCTTAACATTCTCCGGCGGAGGAACAAGGGTGAAGGACTCGCTGCTGCCCTCGTTTTCGTACTGGAGGACAATGTTCACTTCCTTGTCCTTGCCGAAGCTGCACCGGCCGTAGCCGAACTTTCCGTCCTTGGAAGCCCAGACCAGCATATCGCCGTTTCCTGCGCTCAAGAAGGTCTTTCCAACGGCGTCGGTATATTTCGTGACGGCGGGATAGAACTCGGCATAATTATAAATGCAGAAGTCGATGCGGGCATCGGGAACCGGCTTTCCGTCTTCGTCCAGGACAAAGAAATAGGCCATGGAAGTAGATGCGTAGTTGTCTATCAGGTTCACTTCCGTATAGCTGGGGCCTTCCAGCACAACCTCTTCAGGACCGTCGTATTTGCCGAAAACGCGGGTGTGCATAAGCATGGCGCGGGAGGCGGGGGCATTGAACCATCCCAGGTTCAGCACCGGCTCCGGTTCGCAGGCGCCAAGGAAATACCACTGCCCGTCGGCCCAGGCCTCGACCCAGGCGTGATTGTCGTCGGTGTGGGCCCAGCGGGGTGTATAGACCTGGCGGGCAGGGATACCGACCGAACGAAGGGCGGCCACCAGGAAGGTGGATTCCTCGCCGCATCGGCCCAAAGCGTTAATTACCAGATTCATAGGCGATGCCGTCCTGGCGTCGGAGGGCTGGTAGGTCACTTTCTCGTGGCACCAGTGGTTCACCTCCAGGATGGCGTCCTGCATGGACATACCCTCGATGCGGGGAAGAAGTTCCTTCGGGAATTCCATGCGGGCGCGGTCCAGGTCTTCGTTATTTACACGAATCGGCAGAACGAAATGGCGGAACTCCCTTTCGGGCACCTCCGGCCAAAGCTCCCTTGTCTGGAAAGCAGCACGCACGTTTTCCAGATAAAAATCGGCATTTCGATCAGTAAGGTCGGCGATGGGCATATAGGCATAGAGGAAGGTCAGGGCTTCTTTTTCCTGAAGTGTAATGCCTTCCGGAAGCTGCATGAACTGCTCCAGAGTCCCGCTTTTACGCGTTTTGAAATCCTCGCTTACCATATTGCGGAAGTCCGCGTCGGTAATGAAATGCTTTTCACAGCCGGCCAGGGCCAGAAGGGCGGCAAGGCCCAGAATAAATTTTTTCATCTATTTAAAGTTTTCCGGCAAGCGACACAATCTTATTGCCCATGCCGATGGTATAACCTTGTGATACGAAGATGACTTCACCCTTGTCGTTACCCATAAAGACTATGGGCAGCTGGTCTTCACGCACGGAAGCGCCTTCGGTGATATCCTTCAGAATGTCGCCCTCCTTGTTCGTGAGGAACACGACTGTGGAAGGCAGGGTGCCGAAACGGCCTTCCTTGATTTCGCTTTGCAGGCGCTCCATCTGGACATCGCTTGTTGCAACCAGATAGATGGGACGGCCCCAGGCTTCCAGGGCAGTCTTGGCCTGCGAAATGTCGTTCAGGACGTGGTTGGTGGGCTCCAGGCCGACATCCAGGACGGCGGCCACATAATAGCCTTCACCCGCCTTGGAAAGGATGCCGGGATTTGTGAATTTGCCCACTACCGAGATTTCCTCCGGCATGGTCTCTATCTTCAGCGGAACCTCGACGCTTTCACCCGCAGTTACGTGGAAGAGAGTGATGGTAACGGGCGTGGAACCGTCGGAAAGGCGGTTTCCGCTGGCAAGGAGGTAATCGCCTTCAGGAAGGTCATTCCCGCCAAAACCACCGAAGCCGCCACGGGGACCGCGTCCGCCGCCAGGGCCGCCACCTGCACGCTGTCCGACGGGCATTGCGGGTGCCGGCAGGCCAAGGAATACCATTCGAAGTTCGCCGTCTTCAATGCGGCTCACGGAATAATGGCTGCCGTATTGCGGCCTTTCAATGCCTTCCACGGGGGTATATTTCAGTTCGGCCTTGCCGGTGGGCGGCTGCACCTTGTCGCCTTCGAAACGGAGCGAACCGGTCATACGGTCCCGGCGCATTTCAACGCCGAAGGTGCGTCCCAGGGCCATGGTCAGCAGGTCGCGGGAGCGCGGATTCGCCAGGCGGGCCTTCCACACGCCAACGGGCGACATTGGAATATCCCAGAACATAGGATCGTTGTCAACGGTAATGTTGGCCTCGACCCATTCCAGGATGGCAGGGGCGCCGCTACGGAACTTCTCCTGCAATGCGGCCGGAACATTTTCTAGGAACCAGCCCTTGTAGGGGCTAAGAAACTCGCTTTCCATACGGGGCGCAAGAATGCTCTCCTTGGCATTGTAGCTGTCCCAGAGGATGGAAGAAGGCACGTCGGACAGGTCTTTGCGGCTCAGGCTCTGGAGCAAGGCGACAGCCCTTTCCTTATCATCGGCCGCCTTCAGGAAGCCCATGATTGTATTTCCGTTTCCGGCCGATTGTTCCACCAGGCGGGCGGCGGCCTCCGGAAGAGCGTTTTCCTTGACGAAAGCCTCGGCACTCTCCTTGGTGGGGAAGCCCGACATATAGGCCTTGCGTACGGAATCCTCGTAGTGCATGCGGCGGTCGTTTTCGGCCCGGAGCTCCGGGGAAACCTTAGGCAGAACCACATCCTCCGGCGGAGGAACGATGGCAAAGAGCTCCGAACGGACCGGGGCACCCACGGGAGAATCCAGAATGACGGTAGCCTGGGTGTCTGTGCCGAAATGCACTTTCGCGTAGCCGTAGGCCCTATCTTTCGATGCCCAGACCAACATATCGCCAAGACCGGCGGTGAGGAAGGTTTCGCCCTTGGCGTCGGTGTATTTCGTTACCGCAGGGAAGAATTGTGAGGAGTTGTAGATGGTGAAATTCACCCTTGCTCCTTCAACGGGGCGGCCCTCTTTGGAAAGCACCTTGAAGTCTATCCTGCCGGCTTTAGCGTAGTTTTCGATGAGGTTGATTTCGGTATAGCCGGGGGTGCGAAGGACTACTTCCTCGGGACCATCATATTTGCCGAAAACCTTGGTGTGGGTGAGCATGGCGCGGGAGGCCGGGGAATTGAACCAGCCAAGGTTCACAACGGGCTCCGGCTCACAGGCGCCGATGAATACCCATTCTCCGTCGGCCCAGGCCTCGACCCAGGCATGATTGCTCTCGGTGTGGGCCCAGCGGGGCGTATAGACCTGGCGGGCGGGGATGCCCACGGCGCGGAGGGCGGCAACGCAGAAGGTGGATTCCTCTCCGCATCGGCCCAGGGCGTTCTTCAAGGAGGCCATTGGAGCGTGGGTGCGGCCGTCGGAAGGCTGGTAGGTCATCTTCTCGTGACACCAGTGGTTCACTTCCAGAATGGCGTCCTTCATGGACAGCTTTTCCACGCGGGGCTTAATTTCGTCGTAGAAGAACAGGCGGGCGCTGTCAAGGTCCTCGTTATTTGTGCGAAGCGGCAGCACGAAATGGCGGAATTCCCTTTCGGGCACCTTCCAAGGCATTTCCTCCCTGGCCTGTAGAGACTTACGCACGTTGGCCAGATAGAATTCGGCCGGATAGTCAGTGACATCGGCAAGGGGCATATAGGCGTAGAGGAACTCCAGGGCCTCTTTTTCCTGGGCGGAAATGTTGCCCGGAAGCGTCATGAACTGCTTCAGGCTGCCATTGTTGGATTTAAGGCGGGCCTGGTAGTCCTTCTGTACCGTCTTGCGGAATGTTCCGTCGGAAATGAAATGCTTGCTGCCGAAGGCCGAAATGGCCAGGAGAACGGCGCAGGCCGAAAGGATAAACTTTTTCATAATCTGCACTTTAATTATTGCAAAGATAAAAAAATTCTCCGTAATTCCTATGCCACCTAAACTCATATCCTTCAACCACTTATGAAAAGTTCTCGTTCAGATTTTGAACGAGAACTTTCAGCAAACGCTTGATTCACAGGGGGGTAGGCGGCACTACTGTGAGGACACGGACCAGCCGGAGGGGATGGCGGCAGAGGGCCAGGCGACGCCGGCCTTCTTGGTGAGGGTGCCGCCGGCGGCGGTGCGCAGGAGCCATTCGTCCACGTTACCCTCCACTTGCGGATTCACTTCATCGTTGGTCAGCGTCGGATTGGTGGCCAGGCAAGTGACTGCACTTAGGGACTTACAGTCGCGGAACATGTAGGAATAGCATCCGGTAACCAGGGTGACGGCTTTAAGCACAGGGGCATTAACCAGCGAGGTGCAGCCGTCAAACATATTCATGTAGCAGCACTCGGCGAGAATGGTGGCGTTCAGCTCCGGTGCAGTGACAAGGGACGTGCAGCCTGCAAACATTGCGCCGTAACATCCCTCGGCCAGCGTCTGGGCCG
>CACYCP010000026.1 GCA_902772985.1 uncultured Bacteroidia bacterium
CAGCATCCTCCGTCCCGAAGCTACCGGTTTCGGCGCCCTTTATTTCACACATCACCTTCTGGAGAAGGCCGGCATAGACATCAAGGGCAAGACCGTTGCCCTGTTCGGATTCGGCAACGTAGCCTGGGGCGCAGCCATCAAGGCAAGTGAACTCGGCGCCAAGGTGGTTGCCATTTCCGGCCCGGACGGCGTTTGCCACATCCCGGACGGCATCACTCCCGAAATGATTGACTACATGCTGGTTATGCGTGCTTCCAACCGCGACAAAGTGGAAGATATGGCCACCAAGTACCCCCAGAAGGCATTCTTCACCCCCGGCAAGAAGAGCTGGAGCATTCCCGTGGACATTGCCCTCCCCTGCGCCTTCCAGAATGAACTTTCCGAAGACGACGCCAAGGAGCTCAAGGCCAACGGCTGCATCTGCTGCTGCGAGGTCTCGAATATGGGCTGCCAACCCGAAGCAATCCATTTCTTCCAGCACAATGGCATCCTCTTCGCTCCCGGCAAGGCAGTGAACGCCGGCGGCGTGGCCACTTCCGGACTGGAAATGACCCAGAATGCCGAACACATCAGCTGGAGCGGGGCCGAGGTGGATGAGAAACTCCACTTTATCATGAAGTCCATCCACGAGCAGTGCGTCAAGTATGGCACCCAGCCGGACGGCAGCATAGACTACGTGAAAGGCGCCAACATCGCCGGCTTCATGAAAGTCGCCACAGCAATGCTAGAGCAAGGCACCATCTAGCCCAGCCTGGCAAACTTATTCAGAAAAGAGACTCCTAAAGGCTTGGGGGTCTCTTTTTGTAATTCCGGCCGAAGGATAAATCAAGCCCCGCAGTACTCCTGCAGGGCTTTAAAAAAGGAGGGTGGATGATGGGGCTCGAACCCACGACACTCGGAACCACAATCCGATGCTCTACCGACTGAACTACATCCACCGTATTTGGGACTGCAAATGTAAGTATTTTTTTTGCAACGCGCAAAAAAACTTACACTAGAAAAGAACCATATAGGAGAGGGGCACTTCCTTCTCGGTGGGAACCATTGCTCCGGTGTTGCCCACGCTGTACTCCAGAATGTGCAGATATACATTCCTGTAGCCGGAAGCGAGGCCTTTCACGGGAACGCTGATGAACTCGGTAACCTCTTCCAGTTCTTTTTCGCCGTACTTCTCGGGCGTTTCGCCGTTTCCATCGTGCGAAATATAGAAATGAATGGTATCGCTGCCGGGATCGTCCTTATAGAAAAAACTTATCTCGTGATGGCCGGCGCCGCTTTTCAGCTGATAGTAATCCAGGCCGATGTCGAAATAACCGCCGCTCATGGTTCCCCACCAGACGGAAATGGGATCACCGTAGTCAAACTCCCCGTCAGGAAGGATGGCGGCATATTTTATCACACTGGGAAGCACTTCCTTCAAGTTGATGTCGTAATTGATGTTAAGGACATCGAAAATGATGTAGCAACGGCTGTCCTGGACTTTCCAATTGCCATCCTTGACTTCGGAACTCACGACGGTGTAGGTGTGACCATAGTCGTTTACAAACCCGTTACCTTTAACTGTAACCACATCCTTCTGGTTGGAAGCGGTGTAGCGGTATTCGGTGCATGCGAAAATGAAAGGCAGCAGAAGCCCCAATAATGCGATTCTTTTCATATCTTCTTTTTTTTACTATTCTTGCTTGGCACTGTTACTATTTGAATGTCAATTCCTTCCATGGTGTATCCCTTGAATCGGCGACGCTTGAGCCTGGCCTGTACCATTTCGCCAAGGCCATCGTCCTCCAAATTACGCCACGTATTGTTTTCGCGGTCGTACATGTGCACATGCCTGGAATTATCCACATCGTAAAACATCTTGCTGCCCGCCGACATCCTGCGACTGTAAATGCGGTTGTCGGAAAGTTGTGACAGGATATTGTGTACGGCGGCAGTTGTAACGCCCGCCTCCTTATTTGACAACAAAGAATATACCATATCGGCCGATGCATGCTCCAATTGCATCATGGCCTCGTGCACCAGAAGCCTTTGGCGAGTAGCACGGAGTCCATGGCGGCGCAGCATGGTCCGGAATTCGTCCATTGAAGGAATGTGACTGGTCTGTTTCCTTGCCATGGACTACAGGGATAAAAGGGATTTGGCGTTTTCAATTGCAGCGGGAGTGATTTCGGCCCCTGAAAGCATCCTGGCAATTTCCAGTATGCGCCCTTGCGTATCCAAAAGGCGTATGGAACTTACGTTTCCGCTCTTGGAGACCAGGAAATGGGCATTGCCCTTCGCAGCAACCTGGGGCAGATGTGTGATGGCAAAAACCTGCATCGTTTTTCCCATCTCGCACACCAGAGAGCCCATTTTGTCGGCGGTAGAGCCCGAAACTCCGCTGTCTATCTCGTCGAAAACCAGCGAAGGCATTTTCCTGAACTGGGCCATCACGGCTTTCAGACTTAGCATAATCCTGGACAGTTCTCCTCCGGAAGCGGCCTTGGACACATCCTGAAGGGTATTTCCTGATGCCGAAAAAAGGAAGTCAACGACATCTGCTCCTGATGGTCCGGGGGCTCCTTCGCCCACTTTCACCTGAAAGAGGCTGTTCTCCAAATCCAAGCCACGGAGCTTCGACATTACTGCGGCGGCAAATGGTCCGGCGGCGGCAATACGCTTCCCGTGAAGCTGCACGCAAATATCCGAATGCCGTTTCTCGAGGCTCTGAAGCTCCTTTTGGGCACTTTCCAGCGACTGCGAAAGCGACGAGGCTTCACCCACCAGGCCGGCAAGGGAATCTCTCTCCTGAATCAGCGCCTCAACGGAAGAGACGCCGTGCTTTTGCATAAGCGAATAAAGCAGGGAGAGGCGATCCTCCACCTCCATCAACCTTTCGGGCGAGGCATCGGCCCTGCTGTTTTCGGCCGATATTTCGGCGGCTATATCCTCCAATTCAAGGCGGGTGGAATTAAGGCGCCCGGAAAGTTCCAGAAGCGAAGGGATGTACTTCCCGGCCTTTTCCAGAAGTCTTGCGCCCTCCCGAAGTTTTTGGGTGAGGGAAACGTCATCTCCGCTAAGGAGGGCCTCCCCCTCACAAAGGATTAGCTTAATCTCTTCGGCGTGGGAAAGCTGCTTCTGCTCGGCTTCCAGGGCCTCCAATTCGCCCGGCGCCAAAGCGGCATCGGCAAGGCGGCGATATCGGATTTCATTGAAGTCCTGCTCCCTGAGGGCCGACGCAAGAGCGGCCTGCAAGTCCCCGACCTCTTTCCTTTTCTGCTGGAGAGAGGCCCAAAGCCCGGCGCATTCCTCCTTCAAAGGGAGACTGCCCGCCATAAGATCCAGGGCTTCCAGACGGAAACGCTGGTCCTGAAGTTTCAGGCTCTGGTGCTGGGAATGGATATCTACAAGGGAGGATGCCATTTCCTGGAGCTCGTCAAGCGGCACCGGCTCATCGTTCACGAAACTGCGCGAGCGGCCGCTGGAGGCTACGCTCCTGCGAAGGATAAGCTCCTCGCCGTTGTTGTCGAAAACGGCTTCAACTATGCATTTGTCGCCCTTCGGACCAACCATAGAGGCATCGGCCTTGGCGCCAAGGGCAAGCGACAATGCTCCAAGCAGGATGGATTTTCCCGCGCCGGTCTCTCCGCTGATAATAATCAAACCCTCCGGAAAACTGGTTTCCAGAGAGTCTATCAGAATGTAATTGGAGATGCTTAGGCTTGTGAGCATTGCCTGTAGGGCCTAGTCGTTCTGGGCCTTGCGGTAGTAGAGGTCTCCGTTTTCGAATTCGGCAATTGCCACCAGGTCCGGCTTGGGCTGGCGCTCATAGTACTTGGAGATTTCAATCTGCTCCTTGTTCTCGAACACTTCCTCCATGGGATCGCGGTCGCCACGGAACTCGTCCAGCTTCTTCATCAACTCTTTCTTCTCGGCCACGGCAATCTGGTTTGCCCTTTTGTACAGGATTACGACCGACTCATAAATGTTTCCGGTGGGTGCCGCAAGGTTGCGGATATCACGCGTCACCGTGTTTACAGGTACTTTTTTCTTATCCATAATTCTACGTTTCTAATATTTATACTGAGCCTGTAAAAAAGGAGTTTCAATTATTTTCCACACTGGAGTCTTCACTTTCCTCCTCGCCGCCTCGGCCCAGGACTTTCTGTGCCCTGCGATAATGTCCGTCCAGTTCGCTCCGGTATTTGGACTCTGGATATTCACCGACAAAGTTCAGGTAATCATCCACGAAGCCCAGGTAACGTTCCCTCTGCTTCTGCCAAACGCTCATCTTTGCGTATTTATAGGAAGCCATTGCCGTATAATAAAGGACATCCTCGCGATAAACGTTATCGGCATTCGTCTTAAGGACATTGCGCAGCTTGACCCTTGCCGATGGATAATATTCCATATCGTAGTATAGCTTACCGGCCTCGAAATCCTTGCGGTCCAAACGCTCCTGCAGGTCTCTCATCATGGCATCGCAAGCCGTAAGGTGCGGGTCGCCGGGGTGCTCCCTCATGTATTCCGCAATCGCCGACATGCAAGTACGGGTGGGCACCTGGTCCAGTTCCCAACGGTAAGTTGCACGGTACAGGCAGTCCAGACGATAGAATTCGGCATCCGGGGCGAAGCTGCTCCGGGGATAATTCTGGATGAAGCGCGCAAAATTGGACTCGGCCGTGAAATATTCCTTGTTGCGGTAATTAGAAAGCCCCCAGTAGAACTGAACCGTGTCGTCCCTTTCGCTTCCGCTTGTAAATATGGCCATAGACTCGAAAAGTTGGGCGGCTTTCTGGTATTTTTTCTTATCGAAAAGCTCCATCGCCTTGCTGTATTTCGCGTCCAGATCGTTGGAAGCAAGCAAAAGCTCGTACTTGGTCTTGCAAGAGAAGGCCATCATTATCGCGCAGACAAGAACCGCTGCCGGATATAGTTTTTTCATACTCATAATCAGTTTTGTTCCAAGAGGAATTTTTCCGCATCCCGGGCGGCCATGCAGCCCGATGCCGCTGCGGTAACGGCTTGCCTGTAAATCTTGTCCTGAACATCCCCGGCGGCAAATACTCCGGGGATATTGGTCCTGCTGCTCTTTCCGTCGGTAAGGATATATCCGTCCTGGTCGGTTGCGATCCAGGGGGTGAAAAGCTGGGAAGAAGGGCTGTGACCTATGGCAAGGAAGAATCCGTCGATGGCAATGTCAAAAACGCTGCCGTCCTTCCGGAGCAGCCTTGCCCCGGTTACGCCGAATCCGTCCCCAAGCACCTCCTGCGTATTGCAGTTCCACAGAACCTCTATATTATCCTTGGCGAAAACCTTCTGCTGCATTATTTCCGATGCACGGAAAACGTCCCTCCGCACAATCATATATACCTTCTTGGCTATGGAGGCTAAATACAGGGCCTCCTCGCAGGCGGTATCTCCGCCGCCCACCACGGCAACGGTCCTCTTGCGGTAGAAAAAGCCATCACAGGTAGCGCAGGCGCTCACTCCGGCGCCCTTGTACTTCTGCTCCGAAGGAAGGCCCAGATATCGGGCCGATGCCCCTGTGGCGATAATAAGCGCCTGAGCCTCAATTTCTTCCTTATCGTCGATAGTGATGCGGAAAGGGCGGGAGGAAAGGTCCACGGCTGTAGCGGTACCGCTGCGGATATCGGCCCCGAAACTGCGGGCCTGCTCCCTCATTCCATCCATAAGGTTGCCGGCGTCCACTCCTCCGGGGAAACCGGGGAAGTTCTCCACGATTGTAGTGGTGGTAAGCTGGCCGCCCGGCTGGACACCCTCGTAAAGGACGGGGCCAAGGTTAGCCCTGGAAGCATAGATTGCCGCCGTAAAACCTGCAGGGCCGCCGCCCAGTATCAAGCATTTGACTTTCTCCATTTATCTTTGCAGCGCGGTGCTGTAGTCTTTCTTGTAAATAATGCGGCGTACTGCCGTGTTGTGATGATTTCCGCTGTCGTCGGTATCGAAGAGGAAATCGGTCTGCAAACCGCTGCTGCGGCCTGCGCCAAGCCTTGAGAACCAGTCTCGGCCATAATGGACGCAGCGAAGTACGAAATAGCGTGAAGTATCGTAACCTTGGAAGGCAAACTGGGAAGGCTCTGTGTTGAACACGGCCCTGTAGGCCTTCACGAAGCGGTCCACAGCGGGATCGCCGTAATCGGCGAAATAAGCGGTGGAAAGGTGAAGTTCATTCTGGTGGTAGGTGCTTCCGTCGATGGAATCGAAGGTGCGAAGTTTCGAAGGACCGTACAAAACGATGTTGAAGCCCTTTCCTAACAGGATTCCAAGGTTAAGCATCACGTCGCTCACGAAAGCCTCGCTCTCCGAGGCCAGGACAACGCGGTTCACGCCTTCCTTGGTGAAGGACTCGGCCAGAAGGGCGGGAATCCTGCGGCCTTCGCCCATGGAATAATTCACGATGTCGTAGTTAAGTTCCCGGCGGGCAAGGGCGCTGCGGATACCGACAGAAGCCGTCACATTGCTGGCGACTTTTTCAGAGATAAGGGTAATCTTGTCGCCTTCCATAAAATCTTCCCTCACCCATTCGCCCAAATCCTCATACTGGTTTTCCGTGGCCGATGGTACGTGCACGAAGGAGGAATACCTGGTGCCGAGGGCGGCAGCCTTGTGATCCAGTGGAGAAATGACGGGGACACGGCCGTCAACCCTCTGAATGATGGCCTCGAGATCCCTGGAAGCCACCGGGCCAAGCACGAAGTCGCCATTGCAAAGCTTGTCGATTGGCGGCATGCCCTCCGAAAGGTCATATACGTTGAGTTTTACCTTAATTCCCTCGGCCTCAAGGTCTTTCATAGCCATAAGAACCCCGCTGTAGAAGTCCATGTTGGCATCGCTTGCACCGCCGCGGAGCGGGAGAACCAGTGAAAAGTCCACCTCATCCAGACGACGGGAGCCAATCATCAGGCTGTCCGGAACAGGAGCAACATCCTCACTGGGCCGGAAGATTGCGCCTGTGGAAAGGCTGTCATTCTGGACGCTTTCCACGACTACGGCAGCATTTTCGGCAGGGGTGTCTTCCGGGATAAGCGGCACTGCGGGAACCGGCTCCGGCTGAACCACTTTTGAAGGGATCTTGATTACCTGGCGCGTACTGACCTTCCGGCTTGTAAGGCCGTTGAATTCCATCAGTTCCTTGGCGCTTACATTGTATCGGCGGGCAATGTCTTCGATGTTATCCTCGTACCACTTCACGACATGCTCCGTGTATGCAGGCTGCTGGGCCGCCGGGGCCTGTCCTGCGGCCTGTCCCGAAGGAGCCTCATTGTAGGGAATCATGAGGATGGAGTTCTTCTGAAGACCGGTTTCCCGGAGCCTTGGATTGGCCTCGTAGATTTCGTCTTCACTCACGCCGTAGGCTTTTGCGATGCTGAACAGCGTCTGACGCTCCAGCACAACGTGGGAGAGGTAAATTTTCCCGTTCAGCTTAACCTTTTCGGTAGATACCGTAACAGGGGTTGCAACGTAGTCCTGAGCAAAGGCGGAAGCAAAAATTAGCAGCCCCGCGATAGTTGTCAGTAGCGTTAAAAGTCGTTTCATACCTATAATGTAAGTGCAAAATCCGTCATTTCACGGCAGAAGCGGTCCCAGTCGAGCCGCTCCTTCTCGAGGGCGATTGCCTTCTGGCAGCCCTCCCGGAGCTCTTCGGAACCAAAGTAGCGCAGAATCTCACCGCGCACTGCTTCTGCAGTGGCTTTAGATGCGACAATTCCCGTGCCAGAAGCGCCGATGGTAGAGGAAAGACCGCCAACATCGGTAACAACCATAGGCACCTGGAAATTGCAGGCAATTGAACTGATGCCGCTCTGTGTGGCACTGCGGTAAGGCAGGACCACAAGGTCGGCCGAGCTGAAAAAGACCTTAACCTGCGAATCCCGGATATAGTCCGTGAAAAGGTGAATCCGGGACTTGCCGGGGCTGCGGTCAATTATTTCCTGATATTTCCGGAAAGAACCGTAAGGCTCCCCCGCGACCACCAGCTGGTAATCTTCGGGAAGGCTTTGGAAGGCTTCCAGGAGTATGTCCAGGCCCTTGTATTCCCTGATGAGGCCGAAGAAAAGCAGGGTTTTCTTTTCCGGGTCCAGCCCCAGCGCCCGGGCCGCATCCTCCCTGGGAATCCTCTCCCCGAAATGGGCGTACAGGGGGTGCGGGAGTGTGATATGAGGGGCATCCGGCCGAAGGGAAAGCAGGTCCTCCCGGACACTGTCCGACATGCACACAAAGCCATCGCAGCCATTCAGGAACCACTTTGTAAGGGGTTTGTCAAACCAATGTGCCTCGTGAGGAATCACATTGTCCAGGACCACCACGCTTTTGCAGGCAGCGTGGCGCGCCACCCAGCCGAGGGAAGGGGCAAACCAGCTCATCCAGTACTTCATCACCAGAAGGTCCGGCTTCCACTCCCTTATCTTCCCGGCAGTCTTTATCCAGCTGAAAGGATTCACCGTGTCCAGCAAGGCTTCGGCCCGAACGGGCATGGCTTCGTCGTCCGCAGTAACGTACTGGGTTTTTCCGGGAAAGAGGAGGTCCGGGTACTGGCGGGAGAAACTGTAGGCCTTGGTATCAGCGAATTTTCCCAGTCCGGACAGCATGCTGGCGTTGAACTGGGAAATTCCGCCCCTGAGGGGATAAAAGCTGGACAGGATGGCGATTCTCATCCTTCCTTATTTCTTCGCGGCGTCTTTGGTCTTGATATATTCGGCATTCAGACCTTCCAGAAGCTCGTCGGTGATGTCCAGACGGGCGTCGGCGGTGACCACGGGGGTAGAGAGGATGCTTCCGCCGGTGGCGATAATCATCGCATACTGGCGCTCCTCGTTGAACTGCTGAACATATTCGGCAATGGCGTTGGCAATCTGGTTCATCATAACCTGCTGCTCTTCAGCCATTTCCTGCTGCTTACGCATTGCATACTGCTGATAGGACTGCTGCTGCTCCTGGAGTTTCTGGTACTGAGCCTGTGCAACCGAAGTGGTAAGGAGGCCTTTGTCAACCTTGTTCTGGAAATCGTTTGCATCCTTTTCCAGTTTCTTTCCGCGGCGGTCAATCTCGGCCTGGATACCGGAAGTCTTGGTTTCGAAAACAGAGTTAAGGTCGTTTGCCATGTCGTAGCCTTCCATCACCTTGTCCATATTGAAATAGACTATGCTGCCGGCGACAATGGTGCTGTCATTAGCGGCTGCAGCCTCGGTGGTAGTGCCGTTGTTCTGATTGCAGGATGCGGCGAACGCCATGACGGCTGCGGCACCCAGGAGGAAAAAGTACTTTTTCATTATTCTTTTCGTTAAATTAAATTCAATAATCTTGCAAATGTAGTCATTTTTTGCGGATTTCCCCAAGATATGCCTTAATTGTTTCTTCCAAGCCCATATAAATGGCATCGGAAATTATTGCATGGCCGATTGAAACCTCGTCGGTCCAGGGGATTGTCCTAACATACCAGCCCAGGTTCTCAAGGGAAAGGTCGTGCCCGGCGTTGAGCCCGAGGCCAGCTGCGCGGGCGGCTACGGCCGCTTCCAGATAAGGGGCGATGGCCTTTTCCCGGCCTGCAGCATAACCTTCGGCATAAGCGGCGGTATAGAGTTCTACCCTGTCGGCCCCGCAAAGGGCTGCGCCCACAGCCATTTCAGGAACGGGGTCGATGAAGATGGAGGTCCGTATGCCGTTTTCCCTGAAAAGGCGGCAAAGTCCGCTAAGGTATTCCCGGTGCTCCACTGTGTTCCATCCGGCCGATGAAGTTATGGCATCGTGCCCGTCAGGAACCAGGGTAACCTGGTGCGGACGGACTTCCAGCACAAGGTCTATGAAACTGCCGGTGAGGGGGTTACCTTCAATGTTGAACTCCGTTTTAACCAAAGGACGAAGTTCCCTCACGTCGGCATAGCGGATGTGCCTTTCATCGGGACGGGGATGTACGGTGATGCCTTCCGCACCGAAGCTTTCGCAGCGAAGGGCCGCCAGGGCCACGTCGGGGACGTTTCCGCCCCGCGCATTGCGCAAAGTGGCCACCTTGTTGATATTGACGGAGAGTCTGGTCATTTTTTATTCATTAACGGCACAAAAGTAAGGAAAATTGTGAGATTTATATTAATTTTGGCGGTTGATTTTTCGGATAGTATGAAAATTGGGTATTTCATCCTGAAGGACCATGTGCGGATGGATCCGCGTATGACTTCGCTTGTGAAGGATTTGGAAGAAGCCGGCTTCGAGCTTTACGAAATAAATTCCAAAAACGACGTCAGGCCGGAGACAGACCTGGTGCTGTCGATGGGCGGGGACGGAACTTTCCTTTCCACGGCCCACGTTGTTGCCGACATCGGCCTGCCCATCCTGGGCGTGAACTTCGGCCGAATCGGCTTTTTGTGCGAAAACCGTCCCGAGGCGGTGCGCAAGGCCCTTATGGAAGGCGAATTCAATATTGAGTACCGCACCGTCCTGAATGCCACCCTGCGTGGCCCTGAGGCACGCCGCAGCATAGGAATGCTCCCCTACTCGGTGAACGAAGTGGCCCTGCACCGCAGCGGCTCGTCGGTGCTGGGAATCCACGTTTGCATTGACGGAGAACCCCTTCCCACCTATTGGGCCGACGGCCTTATAGTGGCTACCTCCTCCGGCTCTACGGCATATTCCCTTAGCGTGGGCGGCCCCATCTGCATGCCCCAGGCCAAGGCCCTCATCCTTGCGCCTATCGCCCCGCATAACCTGAACGTGCGCCCCATAGTGATGCCTGAAACCACTAAAGTGGACATTTCCTTCGAATCCAGGGACGGGAAAGCCATTATGTCTATGGACAACCGCACCGTGGAAATCACCCCCGGTCTGGAGATACACGTAGAGATGGCACAATTTTCGCTTAAGAGAATCCGGCTCGCCCAGTCGGGCTTCGTGAAGGCACTCACTTCACGCCTGTTCTGGGGAGAAGACATGCGAAATAACGGATAACTATGGAGAGTCGTATTCCCCGGCACGTGTCCATAATAATGGACGGCAACGGAAGATGGGCAAAAAACCGCGGTCTGGACAGGCTGTACGGCCATAAAGAGGGTGTGGAAAGCGTCCGCGCCTGCATGCGTGCAGCCGTAGAAGACGGTATTGAATACCTTTCGATATACGCATTCTCCGAAGAGAACTGGAATCGTCCGGAAGAGGAAGTCCAAGGCCTTATGGACCTTATGATAATGGCCATGAAGGCCGAAATCCCCACCTTCCTGGAAAACAGCGCCCGCTTCATCGCACTTGGGAACATGTCCCGCCTTAGCGAACTTTTCAACCGCACCGTAAAAGAGATTACCGATGCAACGGCCGCCGGCACCAAGTGCTGCATGATTCTCATGGTAAGCTACAGCGGCCAGTGGGACATCCTTCAGGCAATGAAAAAAGCCGCCGCACAGCTTTCGGAAAAGGACTTCCTCTCTCTCACCCAGGAGGATTTCGGTAAATATCTGGTCACTGCCGGCATCCCGGATCCGGATTTGTTGATACGCACCTCCGGAGAGGTCCGCATATCCAATTACATGCTTTGGCAAACAGCTTACACTGAACTGTATTTCACCGACATACTGTGGCCGGACTTCCGGGAAGAGCAATTCCGGGAAGCCCTTGCGGAATATTCCAAGAGGGATCGCCGCTATGGTAAAGTGAAATAAAATGCTTATATTTGCAGGATAATGGCAAATAAGAAGAGTATAATAATCGCGGCCTTGATGCTCTTGGGAAGTTCCCTCCTGAGAGCACAGTCCGTAAATGATATAGAGGTCGATTATAGCCGCCCTCGCAAATACGTTGTGGGTGGCATCGGCGTAGAAGGAAACCAGTATGTAAATTCCAACCAGATTATCCAGCTGACGGGCGTTCAGCCGGGGAGCGGAATAACCGTTCCCGGAGAAGATGTCACGGGTATCGTGAAACGCCTTGTGGCCCAGCGCTATTTCGAAGATGTTTCCGTGGTCCTGGATTCACTTAGCGCCAGTGCAGATACGGCCTGGCTGAAAGTTTGCGTGAAGGAACGTCCCAGGGTTTCCCGCTGGACCTATTCCGGCGTCAAGAGCAATGAGCGAAAGGATCTGCAGGAGCGCCTGAACCTTCGTCCGGGCCGTGAATATTCCGAATATGTGAAGAAAACCTCGGTCGATATCATCAAGCGCTACTTCAAGGAGAAAGGATATCAGAAGGTTGATGTGGACGTGACCGCGGTGCGGGATTCCATCGTCCGCAGCGCCATCCGTGTGAACTTCGATGTCAAAAAGGGCAGCAAGATTCGCGTCAAGCACATCAATTTCAGCGGTAACGGAGCTGACGTGAAGGAATTCAAGCTTGCCAAGAACATGAAGAATACCCACTCCAACAAGTGGTACAACCTGTTCAAATCCAAGAAGTTCAAAGAGAAGGAATACCAGACCGACCGAAAGACCGTCCTTAACGCTTTCGGCGAAGCCGGTTACCGTGACGCCCGCCTTGTAAAGGATTCGGTCTATTTTGTGGACGATAAGCACCTGAACATCGACATGGACTTCGAACAGGGGCGTAAATACTATTTCAGGAACATTTCCTGGACCGGCAACTCGGTATATCCCACAGAGGTCCTTAACAATATACTCCAGGTTAAGCACGGCGACGTTTACGACATCGTGACTCTTGAAAAGCGCCTCCACGGCGGCGGAAAGGAAACCGACCTGGACGTATCCAAACTGTACCGCGACAACGGTTACCTCTTCTTTAACGTAACTCCCGTAGAGGTTAACATTCAGAACGATTCGGTAGACCTGGAACTGCGCATTTCCGAAGGCAAGCCGGCCACCCTGAACGAGATTCTCATCAACGGCAACGACCTCACCAACGAGCGTGTAGTGCGCCGCCAGCTGGAAACCCGTCCGGGCAATCTGTTCAGCCAGTCGGACTTCGAGCGTTCCATCCGTGAAATCGCATCCATGGGCCAGTTCGACCCGGAAGCCATCATGGATCCCAACCGCGGCTACACCATAGTCCCCAACCAGTTGAACAACACCGTTGACATTATCTATAATGTAACGGAGAAGCCCTCTTCACAGCTGGAACTTTCCGGCGGTTGGGGCGGCAACACCTTCGTCATATCGGCCGGTGTCAGCTTCAACAACTTCTCTACCAAGCGCATGTTCGAGAAGAAGGCTTGGAGGCCCGTTCCCCTTGGTGACGCCCAGAACCTGTCGTTCCGCTTCCAGACCAACGGCCGTTACTACACCAACATAAGCGCCAGCTTCTCGGAACCCTGGCTCTTCGGCAAAAGGCCCACGTCCCTCAGCTTCTCCGGATATTATTCCAGGATGACGGACTCCTACCTTGCCATCGGCCTGCTTTCCACCGACAAAATGTTCGAGGTATTCGGTTTCAGCGCCGGTCTTGGTACCAGGTTGAAATGGCCCGACAACTGGTTTGTACTGTACAATCACCTTAGCTGGCAAACATACAAACTTACCAACTGGACCAACAGCTATTTCGCATTCAACGACGGTATTTCACATAACCTCAGCTATACCATCTCCCTGTCCAGGAACTCAACCGACCAGCAGATTTATCCCCGCAGCGGTTCGGACTTCAGCGTTTCCCTGCAGCTCACGCCTCCTTATTCGCTATTCCGCAAATACACCTGGGGCAACGACGAGAAAGGCAACCGCGTAAAGGTTCCGGTAAACAGCTGGAAGGACGTTAATTACGACGACTGGACATCGGCCGAAAGATATAAGTGGATTGAATACCACAAGTGGAAATTCAACGCCACCATCTATTCCAAGCTTGTGGGCGACCTTGTGCTCATGACCAGGGCACAGTTCGGCTACCTTGGCTACTATAACCGCAACTGGGGATACTCCCCGTTCGAGAACTTCCAGGTGGGTGGTGACGGCATGTCCGGATACATGACCTACGGTGCCGAAATCATTTCCTTGCGCGGTTATGAGGACTATTCCCTCACACCTAAAAAGATGACTCCCTACAGCCAGAATTACGAGAGTTATGCTGGCAACGTCTATGATAAATTCACCGTAGAACTCCGTTATCCCATTATTCTCCAGCCTCAGTCCACCATTTATGCCCTGGCATTCCTGGAGGGCGGTAACTGCTGGAGCGACATACGCGAGTTCAATCCCTTCCAGATCAAGCGCAGCGCCGGCGTTGGCGTGCGTATCTTCCTCCCCATGATTGGCCTTCTTGGTGTTGACTGGGGTTGGGGCTTTGACGATCCCGTTAACGGTAAAAGCCAATTCCACTTTGTACTTGGACAACAATTCTAAACCGATAATTAAAACATTTTTGCAAATATGAAAAAGCTTATTGTTATCTCCCTGGCGGTTCTTGCATGCGTTACCGCCTCGGCCCAGACTCTCGGCCGCGTGAACTTCAACGAACTCATTATGCTCATGCCTGAAATGGATGAGGCCCGTGCAGCTGTCAACGCTTCCCAGAAGGAAGCCGAGGAAACCTACTCGGCCATGGTGGAAGAGTATCAGGGCAAGGCAAGCCAGTATCAGCAGAAGCAGTCCACCTGGACAGCTACCATCCGCGAAAGCAAAGAGCGTGAACTGATGGAAATCCAGAACCGCATCCAGGAATTCCAGCAGAATGTGAGCCAGGAACTCCAGCAGCAGCAGAACCAGCTTATGGCCCCCATCAATGAGAAGGCCACCAAGGCTGTCCAGGATCTGGCAAAGGCAAAGGGCATCACCGTCCTGTTCGACGTGAGCCAGGTACTCTATTTTGATGAGAGCAAGGTTGTGGACCTCACTCCCGACGCCCGCAAGGCTCTTGGCATCCCTGCCAGCCGCACCCTGGAATCCCTCCAGGCCGAACTTCAGGCCCAGGCCGAAGCCGCCCAGGCAGCTGCCGCAAAATAATTTACACAGCTTAAACTACTAGCCTCACAGCTAGTTATGAAAAATTCCTGTTCGTCATTCGAACGGGAATTTTTCATTTGCGCCAAAGAGTGAAAATCGCTATATTTGTGGATAGCAAATTTACACGATATGGCAAAACGCGAAATAAAGTTTTCTCTGGTTTACCGGGACATGTGGCAAAGTTCCGGAAAGTACGTTCCAAGGGTTGACCAGCTTGTGGAAGTAGCTCCGGCAATCATTGACATGGGCTGTTTCGACCGCGTGGAAACAAACGGCGGAGCGTTCGAGCAGGTGAACCTGCTGTTCGGCGAAAATCCGAACAAGGCCGTACGCGCTTGGACCGCCCCATTCCACAAGGCCGGAATCCAGACGCACATGCTGGAAAGGGGGCTGAACGCACTGCGAATGAACCCTGTTCCGCTGGATGTAAGGGAGCTTATGTTCAAGGTGAAAAAGAAGCAGGGCACAGACATCGCCCGCAGTTTCTGCGGCCTGAACGACCACCGGAACCTGAAAGGCTCCGTAATCGGCGCGAAAAAGGGCGGGATGATTTCCCAGGTTGCGCTTTCCATCACCCACTCCCCCGTTCACACCGTAGCCTATTACATGGATATCGTGGACAAGGTAGTGGAATATGGGGCCGATGAAATATGCCTCAAAGATATGGCGGGCATCGGCCGGCCGAATGTCCTGGGAGAACTGGTCGCCTCGATCAAGAAGAATTATCCCCACATCGTGGTGCAGTATCACGGACACAGCGGCCCGGGCTTCGCTACGGCATCCATGCTGGAAGTCGCCCGTGCGGGCGCCGATTACCTGGACGTGGCGGTGGAGCCCCTGTCCTGGGGCAAGGTGCATCCGGACGTGATTACCATACGCGAAATGCTTCGCTGCGACGGCTTCCAGGTGAAGGACCTGAACATGGACGCCTATATGGAGGTGCGCCGCCTCACCCAGAAATTCATAGACGACTTCCTGGGCTACTGGATTAACCCTTCCAACGC
>CACYCP010000027.1 GCA_902772985.1 uncultured Bacteroidia bacterium
CCTGCGCACGCGACCGGATGCTACCGTCTGCCTGGTTGAGGCCGAAAAGACCGCTGTCATCTGTGCCGGCTTCCTTCCGGAATTCCTCTGGCTGGCCACCGGCGGCAAAGGCCAGCTGGGAGACCGGCTCGATGCTCTCTACGGCCGTCGTGTCATCGCTTACCCCGATATCGACGCCTTCGACACCTGGACCACCAAACTCAAAGAGAGGCCCTGGCTTTCCATCATGGTGTCCGACTATCTTCAGATCACCGCAACCGATGAAGAACGCGCCTCAGGAGCCGATATCGCAGACCGCCTCATCGCGTATCGTCTATCCGGCAAGCCGATAAACATACCGATACATCCGATACAGCCGATACAAGCGATACTACAGAATCCCGAAGTCGCTGCCCTCATCGAAGACCTTGTCCTTCAAATCACTTCAATCCAACTAATACCTCAACAAAATGAAGATTCTAATTGACAATGGCCACGGAGTAGAAACTCCTGGCAAACGCTCTCCGGACGGACGCTTCCGGGAGTATGCTTACAACCGCCTCATTGCCGGCGCCATCGTGGAGCACCTGCAGTGCAGGGGGTATGACGCTCAGCTGCTGGTGCCGGAAGAGGAGGATATCTCCCTGCAGGAACGCTGTCGCCGCATCAATCGCATCGCCATTCGGCACGGTCACGAGCCCAACGACACCTTCGTGGTGAGTATCCACGTCAATGCAGCCGGTAGCGGCGCCATGTGGCACAACGCCACCGGGTGGTGCGCTTACACGTTCCCAGGACATACAGAGAGCGACAAGCTGGCCACCTGCCTATACAAAGCCGCCCAGAAACACCTTCCCGGCCACCGGCTCCGCACCGACTACAATGACGGTGATCCAGACTTTGAGAAACCATTCTACATCCTGAAGCATACCTACTGTGCGGCTGTGCTAACAGAAAATGGTTTTATGGATAGTGAGGTCTCGCTTAAGTACCTGGAATCCGATGAAGGAAAGAAGGCTATTGTGGCGCTGCATGTGGAAGGAATCCTAGACTTCATCAACCAGCGCGCTAGTGAACCACAGTAATTCCAGCCCACTCCATCTCTTCGCCTCGACACCAAACCATGTCGGGGCCTTTTGTATTTTGGGCATTAATTGCATTGACTATTTCTTTGACAACAGCTTGTCAATTCAAGTGTGATAATATACTTTATTGCACTTTTATTACCTCAATTACATAAAAAATGTTTAAATTTGTTAATTAATAGCACCTCAACACCAAATATGGTCCAAATAGGAAGCATTGTAAACAACCTGATACCCGGCGAGCCTGTCGTTATTACTAAGATACAGCCGCTTGGGAATAGCATTTCCGTATCCTATACAGGCGTCAACTCTCAGAAGTCTAGCTCCAAGGTCATCAAGGCTGCCCAAATGGATAATCTGGAGATAGTCACGGAGGAGGGACAGTTCAACTTCAAGGGAGACCCGGAGAAGTTCGTTCTCTTTGCAGAAGCGGAGCGAATCAATTCGGCCTATCAGTTTGACCCGTTGTTTGCCATTAACTGTAGTGTTGTGGATCCTCTGCCTCACCAGGTGGAGGCTGTCTATAAATACCTGCTTCCTCAGCCGTCCATCCGTTTCCTGCTTGCAGACGATACCGGTGCCGGCAAAACCATCATGACGGGCCTGCTGCTGAAGGAACTCCTGATGCGCAAGCGTGTGGAGCGCGTACTCATCGTAACCCCTGGCGGTCTTACCAAGCAGTGGCAGGAAGATGAAATGGGCGTCAAGTTCAACATCCCTTTCATCCTGGCCAACCGCGCTGCGTTCAATTCGGAACCCACCATATTCCAAGACCACGACCGTATCGTTACCTCCATTGATTTCATCTGCAAAGAGGACATCATGAAGGTTCTCTCCAGTACCAGCTGGGATATGATCATCTTTGATGAGGCACACAAACTCTCCGCCTACGAATATGGCTCCAAACGATATCTGTCCCGCCGCTATGAAGCAGCGCTCACGCTATCCAAGCAGTGCGAGCACATCCTGCTTCTGACTGCTACGCCGCATCGTGGCCGCGAAGACACCTTCAAGTGCCTGATGCAGCTGCTGGACGAAGATATCTTCGCCACACCGGATCTTGCCGCATCCCGTATTCAGGAGATTGGCCAGAGCGGAATCAATAAGTACTTCATCCGCCGTCTGAAGGAGGACATGAAGGACTGGAACAGCAATCCACTGTACAAGGAGCGTTACACCAAGACCGTAGCCTACCAGCTCACTCCGGAGGAGAAGAAGCTTTACGACGCCGTAACGGATTACCTCACCAAGCAGAAGGCAGAGGCCACCGAGAGCAAGAACATCCACGTATCCCTGGCCTTACAGGTGATGCAGCGTCGTCTGGTCAGCTCCATCTACGCCATCCGGAATACTCTTTTCAAGAGATACACAGCCCTGCAAGGACTGGCCGACCTTGTTTCCCAG
>CACYCP010000028.1 GCA_902772985.1 uncultured Bacteroidia bacterium
AGAACAAGGAGGAGAAGGCTGCCATAGAGATGTCGGTCTTTACCGACATGACGCCGGATTTCATCGCCCAGGTTTGGGCGGAAGTGAAATACCACTGCGAGGTGGAGCATGAGCCGCTGACCCTTACAAAAGAGATGGCCGAGGAGGCCGACCGCATGCAGGAGCAGAAGAACGAGGTGAACGAAGATCCTATGCGGGGCATGATCCAGGCGTTTATCGTTCGTCTGATTCCGGCCGACTGGGACAAGTACACACCACAGGAAAGGCAGCGCTACATCCAATTAGGATATGCTCGGTACAGTGACACCGTGGTCTCCTATACACACCGCACCACAATTTGTGCGCAGGAAATCGTTTCCGAGCTGTACGATGCCAAGCTGGGTGACAAGTCTGCTCTGTTCTCTTCGCAACGTGTGAATGCTATCCTGGGAACCCTTCCGGGCCTTACACTTCTAAATGACGGGGAGCGTGTTGCAGTACCCGGATACGGAAGGCAGCGGAAAGTGTTTGCTATCGATTATTCAAAGTTCGAAATAGAGGTGCCGAGCCCTGGCCTGGTCCCGCTCCCTACCTCCGCCAGCAGGCCGGACGACGATTTTGATAATGAAGACGATGATAAGGAACTGTTCTAATGAAGATTTATAGCGAAAAATACCTTGAACGGCAGTTAGTGCGGCAGGTGACCGCGCTGGGTGGAGCATGCATCAAGCTCACCAGCCAGTACCACCGTGGACTGCCGGACCGGTTGATTCTTATGCCTGGCGCCTACACGTGCTTTGCAGAGGTGAAGACGACCGGCAAGAGGAGGAACGCCCTGCAGCAGATTACCTGCGCCGAGCTGGAGGCCCTTGGATTCAAGGTTTACGTCGTCGACGATAAAGTATCCGTACAAGAACTCATTCAAACCCTCAAAACGATATAACGATGCAGTATAACCCGCACAACTACCAGAAGAGAGCGACCAACTTCGTTGAGAGCCACAAGAATGCAGCCCTGTTCCTTGACATGGGACTTGGGAAGACCGTCTCCACGCTCACGGCCATAAAGAACCTTATCGAATGGTGCGAGGTGAAGCGCGTGCTCGTAGTGGCACCGAAGTCCGTTGCCCAGAACACCTGGAGCGGAGAATGTGAGAAATGGGACCATCTGAAAGACCTGAAGGTGTCAATCGTCATGGGAACGGAGAAGAAGCGTATGCAGGCACTGAAGAATGTAGCCGACATCTATGTAATCAACCGTGACAATCTAAAATGGTTGGTAGATACGCTCTTTTCCTATGGCGTGCAATGGCCTTTCGATACGGTAGTGCTGGACGAGAGCACCAGTTTCAAAAACCACAAGTCTGGCAGATTCAAGGCGCTCAAGTCCGTGAGGGGAAGCATTGACAGAGTAATCGAGCTTACCGGAACGCCGGCTCCCAACGGGCTGGAAGACTTGTGGGCGCAGATCTATCTCCTCGATGGTGGTGACCGGCTGGGACGCTATATCAGTCAGTATCGTGACCGGTATTTCAAGCCTGGCCGTGGTAACGGGACCGTAGTGTACGAGTGGCTGCCGTGCGATGGTGCGAAGGAAGAAATTGCCGAGAAGATTGCGGACATCTCCCTCTCCATGAAGAGCGAGGACTATCTTGAGATGCCGAAGGTTTCCTACATCTACCAGCAGTGCCCCCTGGAGCCGAAGGAGATGGAGGCGTACCGGCAATTCGAAAGCGACTTCGTGATGTCCAGCGACACAGAAACCATCACGGCGCAAACGGCTGCGGCTCTTGCCAATAAGCTGATCCAGTTCACCGGCGGAACCGTCTATGACGAAGATAAGAAGGCGCACACTGTCAGCAGCACCAAGATGGAAACCCTCAAGGATATGGTGGAGGCTGCCGAAAGTCCCGTACTTGTCTACTACGGATACACAAGCGAGCGCGACCGCATCATGACTGAACTGAAGGCCTACAGCCCTGTTTATTTCAACGGCCAGCCAGACGTTCTCAAAGAATGGAATGCCGGGAAGATCAAGGTTCTGGTTGCCCATCCTGCTTCCGTATCCTACGGCCTCAACATGCAGGACGGCGGACACATCATCATCTGGTACACCACGACGTGGAACTTGGAATTATATGAGCAGGCGAACGCCCGTCTCTACAGGCAGGGACAGGGCCATCCGGTACTCATCTACCACCTGGTCGCGCCGGATACCATCGACGGGAGAATCACTGGCATACTCAAAAAGAAAGACAAGACCCAGGACAGCCTCCTCCAGATTATCAAGGATCTGTTCAAAGGCATGAATGAAAACAAACTCTCAGCATAAATTTAAAATACAACAAATATGAGGAAACAACGGATCACACCCGAACTCCAGTTCCTGCGGGACTTTCAGGCAAAGCATGGCCT
>CACYCP010000029.1 GCA_902772985.1 uncultured Bacteroidia bacterium
CGTTTTCGGGATTTTCGGCCTGCTTTCCACCTTGGGAATGAAGGGGAGGCAGACGCCGCTTAATATCTTCGCTCCGCTTTCTTTCGGCCCCATCCTGAAATTCTTCCTCAGTTATTATGGTGAAGGGATAGGTTTCGAGATTCGCTTCACGCCGCTGAAAATGAAGGGTCCGGAGACGATTTTGGAAACTAAATCGCTTCTTGTACAGGCGTTTCCGCTGAATCACGGCATAGAATGTTTCGGCTTTGTCTTTAAGGAAAAGGAGCCGCCCTACAACGTGTCGAAAGATGCAATCGGCCGGTATGGGCTCACGCTCACCGAGATCGGGACACTCAAGAGGGGGGAAGACGTCGTCCGCGAAGACGGCAGCGTGATTTCTTTGGCCGATGCCGCCTACAAGCCCTTCGTTCCCCGCAGTTATGCCTATTGCTCAGACACCGCCCCTTTCCCCGAGGAGGCCGAATGGCTAAGGGGTACAAGCGTCATTTATCACGAGGCAACTTATCTGGAGGAACTGGCACAGCAGGGCGCGCAGAGGCATCATTCCACCACGCTCCAGGCGGCAGCGCTGGCAAGGGATGCGGGGGCGCGGAAACTGCTTATCGGCCATTTCTCTTCAAGGAATACCCGGCCGGAAGAGTATGAGGATGAATGCCGAAGCGTATTCCCCGAAACTTACGCCGCGTCGGACGGTGATGTTTTCGAAATCTGAAAATTATTCTTAACTTAGCCTTTTGTATGAGAAGGCTTTTATTTTTATTCGCTGTACTGGCGGGCTTTGCCGCGAACGCGCAAACGCTCCAGGAAAGTTATATAGAGAAGTATTCCCGCATTGCGGTGGATGAGATGATGCGGAGCGGCGTTCCGGCCAGCATCACCCTTGCCCAGGGAATCCTGGAGTCGGGCTCCGGCCAGTCCGTGCTTGCCGTAAAGGGTAATAACCACTTTGGGATAAAATGCCACAAGGGCTGGACGGGGCGCAGCATGCTGAAGGACGACGATGAAAGGAACGAATGCTTCCGGGTCTATGATTCCCCGGAGGAAAGTTTCCGCGACCATTCGGACTTCCTGCGCTACCGGGACCGCTATAAATTCCTTTTCGATCTTGAGCGCACGGACTACAAGGGCTGGGCTTATGGGCTGAAACAGGCCGGTTATGCCACCGATCCCAAATATCCCGCAAAGCTTATCAAATACATAGAGGATTACGACCTGACCCGTTTCGACGAGGTCTCGGAGGTAGAAGAGGCCGAACTTCCAGTTCCTCCGCACGTTCTGGAAGAGCCCGAACTGGTTCAGGCACCGTCTTCATTCAACGACAGTTTCACTTTCTCGCTTTCCAGGAAGGAATTTTCGCTGAACGGAGTTCCCTTCGTATATGCCCGGGAAGGGGAGACCTACCGTTCCATTGCTAAAATCTACAACAAGTTCCGCTGGGAACTCCTGAAATATAACGAGGTGGAGAAAGATCACAAGCTGAAAGCCGGAACAGTCGTATTCCTGGAGCCCAAGAAAAACAAGACTCAGAAGGGCCTGGATATGTATATTGTGGAGAAGGACGGGGAGGATTTCATGGCCATCTGCCAGAGGTTTGCGGTGAAATCGGCCTCGATAATGAAGCTGAACGGCTATATGCAGCAGCCTTTCCTTCGCGAAGGCGATGAGATTAAACTAAGGTAAGGGATGAAAAAGATAAAATTCGGAATACTTTTGATTGCGCTGCTCATTGCGGCAGGGGCAATTTTTGCCTACAGGATATATTACGACAGGAAGGTTCCGAATTTTTCCAGGAATATTGAGCTCTATGTCTATCCCGGTATGGAAATATCGGAGATTCAGGATTCAATCCTGTCTTCCGGGGCCGTCAGAAAGCCATCCAGCCTGAAAAGGGTGCTGTCCAAGGTGAACGAAGCCAAAGTGGGACATTACCTTATTGACACCCGTTCCCCCAGCATTTACGTTGGAAGGATGCTTTCCCTTGGCTGGCAAACTCCGGTGAACCTTACCCTTTCCGGCTCAATCCGCACTCCAGGGGCGCTCAGCCGCAAGATAGGGGCCCAGATGCTGGCAGATTCCGCCGCCGTTGCCGCCTTCATTTCCAGTGCCGATTCCCTTGACGCCTACGGCATCCAGCCCAAGATGCTTTTCACAAGGATAATTCCGGATACCTATCAGATGCTTTGGACTTCGCCGGTCCGGGAGATATTCGACCGGCTGGACAGGGAAAGCGAGGCTTGGTGGACTCCGGAGCGCGTTTCCGCCGCCTTGAAGCAGGGACTTACGCCGGAAGAGGCATCTACCCTTGCTTCCATCGTGGACGGCGAAACCCGGTATCAGCCGGAAATGCCTTGCATCGCCGCGGTTTATCTCAACCGCCTTCGCAGCGGGATGAAACTGCAGGCCGACCCCACTGTAGCCTATTGCTTCGATTATAAGCTCCGGCGCATCCTGAAGCGTCATTTAGAGGTGGACTCGCCATATAACACCTACAAAAACTACGGGCTTCCTCCGGGACCCATTTCCTGTCCTCCAAAGGCTTGCCTGGAGGCCGTCCTGAATCCGGATTCGCACTCCTACCTTTATTTTTGTGCCGATCCTTCTTTCAACGGCTCCCACCGTTTCGCCACTTCTTATTCCGAGCATCTGGTGAACGCCAGGGCTTTCCAAAAAGCTCTCACTGAAAGGCAAAAAGCTAAAAAATGACGGATTTCAAGCAGTACTCTCCCGAAGGGCAGGCCCTCATACGCACGGCGATGGATTTTGCCGCGCGCTCTCTTGCTGCCGATACCCGGAGTGACGGTTCTCCATTCTTCGCGCACCCGCTGAACGTGGCGCGCATCGTGGCCAATGAAATCGGCCTTCCGGCAGAATGCGTTGCCGCCGTTTTCCTGCACGAGGCCAGCCGTGGGAAGGAGGTCGATATCCGCAGCCTGCATCTGGACGAGAGCGTTTACACAATGGTGGACGGCTTGAACAAGATTTCCACCATAAAGCCCAAGGACACGCGCCTGGAGGCCGAAAATTACAAGAAGCTCATAATCCAGTATTCGACCGATCCCCGGGTTACTGTGCTCAAACTTGCCGACCGTCTGGAGATAATGCGCAGCCTGAGGCTTTTCCCCAAGGCCGACCGCGAAAGGAAAATCCTGGAAACCCTGCTGCTGTACATCCCCCTTGCCCATCAGCTTGGGCTGTACAATATGAAGCGGGAGATGGAGGATATCTACCTCAGTTATTCAGACCCGGAGCAGTACCGCCTGATTACCAATAAACTGAGGGCCGGTGAGAAGGACAGGGAAACACTGATGGCCGAATTCATCGAGCCGCTGAAGTCGAAACTGGATGCAGCCGGAATCGATTATACGCTGAAGATACGCACCAAGGCCGCCTATTCCATCTGGTGCAAGATGACTAAGCAGAAAGTGCCTTTCGAAGGGGTGTACGACGTTTTCGCCATACGATTCATAATAGATTGCGACGGAGAGGACCATAACCTGGAAAAGGAACTTTGCTGGAAGGTTTTCGGCTTCGTTACAGAAGAGTACGAGCCCGACACCAAGCGGCTCCGCGACTGGATTTCCAATCCGAAGCCCAACGGCTATGAAAGTCTGCACATCACGGTCAAGAACCGCGAGAACGCATATGTTGAGGTGCAGATCCGCACCCGCCGGATGGATGACGTGGCCGAAAACGGCTTTGCCAGCCACTGGTCATACAAGGGCATAAAGAGGGAGGAGAGCATGGCCCGCTGGCTTTCGTCGGTGCGCTATGCGCTGGAGCATCCCGATACCCGTGGCCCGGAAGACCTTCCCCAGCCTCCTTCGAAGGATATTTTCGTGTTTACTCCCAGCGGAGAACTCAGAATCCTTACGGCGGGGGCAAGCGTACTGGATTTCGCCTTCGGCATACATACCAATATAGGCGCACATTGCGTGGGCGCCAAAGTAAATGGAAAGGCTGTTTCCATCAGGGAAAAGCTCCGGACCGGAGATGTGGTGGAAATCCTTACCTCCAAGAACCAGCGTCCGAACCAGGACTGGCTGGGCTGGGTGGTGTCGTCCAAGGCCCGTGCCAAGGTGAAACAGGCCCTTGCCGCGCAGGAGCAGTCGCGTGCTGCCGACGGCAGGGAACTTTTGGAGCGAAGGCTCAAGAACTGGAAGCTGGAACTTCCGGACGATATGCTCACCGAGCTGCGTAAAAAG
The DNA here is from genome assembly GCA_902772985.1 of uncultured Bacteroidia bacterium. Taxonomy (GTDB): domain Bacteria; phylum Bacteroidota; class Bacteroidia; order Bacteroidales; family UBA932; genus Cryptobacteroides. Next base: position 4,203 of record CACYCP010000029.1, read on the forward strand.
CTGAATTACCCCACCCTGACCGGTTTCTTTGCCGCCATTGGCGAAGGTTCGCTGGATGTGAACGTGGTGAAGGAATTCATCCTTGGAGAGGCCCGGCGTCACGCCGCTTCCGTAGAGGCTGCCGAGGCCGTCCAGGCCCAGAGCCGACTTGTGAAAAAGAGCGAGTCCAAGGACGATATTCTGGTGCTGAACGCCAAGGGTGTCAAGGGCCTGGACTACAAGATGTCCAAATGTTGCAATCCCGTGTTCGGAGACGATGTTTTCGGCTTTGTTACGCGCACGGACGGCATCAAGATTCACCGCATCACATGCCCCAACGCCGCTCGCCTGCTGGAGATGTATCCCTACCGCATCCAGAAGGTCCGCTGGGCCGATACCCCCTCCTCCGGCACCTTCCAGGTGGCCTTGAAACTGATAGCCGA
>CACYCP010000030.1 GCA_902772985.1 uncultured Bacteroidia bacterium
CGGCTGAACCATCCAGTGCTTCCACTTCATGTTGTCCTTCCAGGTCCAAAGGTTAAGGTTGCCGGAAAGATCCAACGACAGGCGGGGCGCTAACGCAACCTCTGCACCAAGGTTGATGGTGGCGGTGGCGTCGTACAACAGGTTAGTCTTGATGCCGACCACTTGCGCACGCGCAGGTGAGGAGGCGACGAGCCATAACGCCAAGGCCGACAGAATAAACAAAAAACTTTTGTTCTTCATTATTTAACTAATTTTGTGCGCATTAATGCGTCAAATCACAAATTGTGCAAATGTAGGACTATTTTAAAAAAACTATCAGACATTGAATTTTAGCGGTTTTTAAGGCGCCAACTATCTGCTATACAACCAATTAACGTGGATTTATAAGCAAATTTAAGGTCGCACGCCTTGCCCTTTATGATAAAAGTTTTCTACCTTTTACATAATTAAAGCGCTCTGTTTAACAAGTTTTCAACAATCCATTGTGCAAAAATGCACCGGCAAAGTTAATACTTACATTCATAAATACAACACAAAATTAAAAATTATTTGATAAAAAACAACGGATGGCAAACATTCTTTCCTCGGAAAAGTAGTTTAATTGTCTGCCAATTTTTCTTTGTTTTTGTCAAAAAAGTATATCTTTGCATTGCTAAACATGGTAATTTCATGGCAAAAAATAATTTTATAGACTGGTTACTTGGCCTGTCTGGCGACAGGGAAACCTCCCTGCTGGGGAAACAAAGATTCGTTGTTTTCCTGTTCACGGACGTCGCTCTCATAGTCCTCAATACATTATCCATTTTTACCCAACCCCTGGAAAAGCCGGCAATAATTTCGGCAATTTTCATATCGGTGGTGTCGGCCCTGCTCATGATCCTCTATTTTATGAGGATGCTTCCGCTTCGCGGTGCCATCACCCTTCTGCTGGTCATTGCACAAGCCCAGAACGTGGTAGAGATGGTCACCTATTCCTACCACTATTCCGAGCCTATACAGCAGTTCATCATTACGGACATCCTGACATCGCTGCTGCTGGTTATGACCGCCTTCCTGGCCTACCTGCACTTCTCCCCCACCATTGTGTCTGTCCTTTCCATTTTCTCATACGCCTTCGTGCTGTTCAAGGTAAATTCGCCTTTACTGGAGGGCCTTTTCCCTGTGTACCTTTTTATTCTGGTGACAATTATCCTGTACGACTCGCTGGTTGCGCGTACAGTCTTTTATATTGACGAGGAAAAAGTCGAGCTCACCGACGAGTTCACGGCTTTCATCCAGGCGTCGGGGCTATCGAGGGACGATATCAAAGGCTACTCGGCCCTGTCCCGTAACTATGGAACTTCTACCGCCTCGACGCGCGAAATCCTGATGACCATGAAACCCCGCGCTCAGCAAAATCTGATGGAATCGGTGATGGCCGTCCTGCGCGAGGAGAATTCCGACCGCAACATCCTGCACAAGATTTTCCCCAGCTTTACGGAAACGCAACTGTCCATCGCGCAACTCATTATCCAGGACAAAAAGCTGTCGGAAATCTGCATGCGCCTTGGAAAGAGCGAGAACAATATATCGGCCCAACGCTCCAATATACGCGCAAAACTGAACCTCAGTCCGGAGGATAACCTCCGTGACGCCCTTGTCAATGCCGTTGAGCAGTGGCGCAAGAAGCAGGAAAGCATCAAGGTAAGCCGGGTGATTTAAGTTCGTCGCCATTGCGCCGAGCCCCCCGTGCCGCTTAACCCTCTGGCCCACAAGCACTTACGTAAATCTCTCGTTCAAAATCCGAACGAGAGATTTGTGTAATTACCTATGCGCCAGGCACTTAGGTGGCACAAGAGAAATGATGCGCGCCGCTCCCCCACTGCAGACCGTTGGGGCATGAGGAGGTGTTCTGATTGGCCGATATTACATAATCGGCCTTCTTAAGGCCGTCGGCATAGGACGTCTTGGTGGCAGGCGCAAGGCGGGTCGTGGCCGAAAACATCACAGGAGCAGCTTCTTCATTCAGTACCTCCTGCTGGCAGGAAAGGGCCAGCAGAATAATCAGAAAAAGCAATCTGAATAAGGCGCTTTTTATCATTTTTAATTTCCGAACCAACTGATCCAGTTGGAGTCGCCAATGACGATTTGCTCGTAAGCACTTTGCCAAGAACCGCCGCATCTGTTATAACTGCCCCAGCAGGTATTGTAGGTACCACAGCAAACATTGCCGGTTCCGCGATTGTAATTGCCGGTTCCAATACTGTTGTTATTATTGCCGATGGAAGTATTTTCATAACCGATGCTAATATTGCCGGTTCCTTCCGAACGGTTATCGTAGCCCATAATGAAATTGCCGGAGCCCAGAACGGTGTTGCCCGAGCCGCAAACGCTATTGTCGGCACCAAAAAGAAGGTTGGTCTCCCAGGAGGAGGCACCGGCCGTTGCACCCTGGCTAATGTACAGAATCACAGTCTGGTCGGTGCAATCTTGGACGATTTTCACCATTACGAAGCGATTGGTTTCACTAGGAGCCGAAGCCACAGAGAAAGTGAACTGGATGTCTTCATCCCCGGACGGACGTGCCGACATTCGGGAAATGCTGAACCAGGAGGGAGCCGTTGTGCTCCAGGTCGTACGGTTCGTGGAGAATCCGGCCACATGCCACGCAAGACCGGGTGCGCAGGAACTGTAATATCCGTTATCGACCGTGAACGCGGAAGAGCAAATCTCGATGGAGGACGTGCCGCCGGCCGTGGAGAACTTATCCTGAAGGATACTCACCGCGAAGCAGCCTTCCTCGGCCACGCCGCTTTGGCTCACCTCCTCCAAAACCGGACGCACGGAAACGGCGTAGGAGCGGCCCAGGGGGCCGGTAGTGCTCACGATGCCGCTGGAATAGCGGACGGTGAGCGGATAGGCCTGAAGACTGCCATCCGGCACGGCCGACCAGTAGTGCCCCACACGGCCCACGTAGTTATAACTGCCATCTATGGCATAGAGATAACCCGTGAGGGGGAATGACAGAGGCGAGGAATTGTAAACAATTGCTGCCGAAGTATTTCCGGCCGAAAGGTTAACCCCGGCACAGTTGGATGTAGTAAATCCGTCATAGGCCTCCTGGGGCGGAACCATAAAGCCCACGGGCGAAGGGTCGTAGATGGTCTTTATGACATCTGTCCCGAACTGCCCGCTGCCGGAGCCGGCCAGATTGGCGTTCCAAAGGTTGTACCAGTTGTCGCTGCACCAGTTGCTGGTCGTTGCGCCGGTGATATAGTTATTCCAGGGTGTCTGGATTGCCGTACCGATGGATACCGGGCCGGAGGCCGAATTATCGGCTGTATAATCCGCGCTGCCATAGTATAAGGTCTTGGGCACCGGGTTGCCATAGGTGCCAATTACCGGACGTATGGGATCCTTCCGGCCCCACTGGAAGAAAGGATTGTCGCCGTATGTGGTATAGGACGCCTGGGCCGACGAGACGGTAATCTCATCGGACATCAGCCCTGAAGCGGGCTGCACAACCCTCAGGCGGACCGAACGGGCCGCATAGTTCTTGCTCTGGTTTCCGCACCAACCCAGGTTCACGGGGGCGAAGACATAGTTGTTGCTGCCCATGTAGGAATCGGGGCTGTCGCTCACTTTCATGCTTTGGTCCGTCACCCAGATGTGCCAGCTCCAGGCAATTTCGCCGTCCACAAGCACGCCTACAAGGGCATTTCCTTGGGTAATGCTCTCCGACGGAACACTGAAGTTAAGGTAGGCCGACGAACCGCTTCCCGTCACGGAAAGGTCTGTCACCAAGCCGGGGGCGTCCGTCCAGATGAGGGCGGGCGTCAGCGTTTTGCCGCTGTGCTGCACGCCGATATAAGGAGAGTTGATGTCCTGATCCAGATGGTCCTTGAACTTTGTGAGGAAAGCGCTGCCGACGGCGACGCCTTGCTCAAACGCCGTGGTGTTCACGGCGCCGTTCTTGATGCCGTTGCCATAGACCAGAGGGAATTTATACAGGCCCGGGCGGTCGGCGATATAGCAGTTGGCCGTGGTGGCGGAGACAGTTTCGCCGGTGGCGGGATTGTCGGTGGAAAGGTCGTGGGCTGCGGAATAGCTGCCCTTGGCGAGCATCGCGCTACGATGGGAATCGGTCGCGCTGTTCACCTGGGCCGACATTGTCAGGCCGAGCGATTCGCCGCTGCCGCTGCCGGCCCAGTTTGACGCCGGGGCGGGGACGCTGAGCCAGGAAGGCACGCCACTGAGCCATTCGCCGGAGTTTTCGTCGTAGTACTCAAGCTGGTATGGAACGGGGTCGGCCTCCGCATTGTCTTTATGGCTCCTGACGGTGGCGAAGGATGCATCGCTGCCGCCACCTTCGTTCCAGGAGATGTCATTCCAATCCACGTCAAGGATGTAGGTGAGGTCCTCCAACAAGCCGCCGTCCTCGGCCTGGAACTCTTCTATAGAAACAGGAGAAACGACTATGTCGGAGATTTCTTCTCCCATATTTCCGGCCGATACGCTGAAGGTCCAGGAAGCAAGCTGCGCAGGCAGCTGAAGATTGTTGATGTTTATCTTGCGTCCTGCGGGGAACTGAACCCATTGGCCGGGATAATCATTGTGCGTGGCGCTGTATTTGAGCGCAAGGGAACGATTGCCCGCGCTGGTATAGTAGCGAATGGTGAGACCATCCATCACATCCACCGAATTGACCATGCGGCCGGAAGGATAGACGAATATCTTGAAAGTGTAGGACGTGGCGTCATTGATTGTGACGGGGGTTGTCAGATTTATGGTGACGGTATTGTTCATCCCGCTGCCGGAAGTCACCACGGCAGGAATGGATGAATAGCCTATTCCGCCGCCTCTTTGCTGGATTTCGGCCGAACCGCCGCCCTGGGTAATCTGGGCGCTGAAACTGCCGGCAAGGGCCACGTTGGCCGAGACCAGCTCTATCTTGCTGATGGTGATGTCGCCGGCTCCGGTACCGTCACCGCCCACAGTGAACTGGAAGGTGGTCACCATGGGAGTGAAGCGAAGGGAAAAATCAGTCTTCGCCGAAGTGCTGGCACCCGCCCACATAAGGCAGTTATTCATATTGCTGCCGTCCTGGGCCGCAGGAATTGTGGCCGATATGACACCGGAGGTGCTGACGCTGGCGCTGGAAGGATATACGGCGTAGAAGTGATGAGTGCCAGTCCCCCACTGAAGGCCGTTGTCCTGCACCGGGGCAATTTTATTCTTTTCCACCTTGGATATGACTCCCGAGTTGGTGGGGTTGCCGGTAACCTTGTAACCGGCACTGCCGGGTGTGGTTTGGGCGCAGGAGAGTTTGAACTGGTCACCTATCACCCAATCAATGCGCTCCTTCTGTTCATCCGTAACATTGCCGCCGGCATAGGCCGTCTTGGTGGACGAGTCATGACCCGTCTCTACGGAAAAACTTATTACCTCTTTTTCACTGACATCTGGCTGGTCATCCTGCTGGCAAGAAATGGCCAGGGGCAGAAGCACAGCTGCAAAAAGTATATTGAATCTTGTGTTCATTCTTATTATGATTTTACGGTGCAAGGGTAAGCCAATCCGGATGTGCTTTTATATCGATATAGTTGGTAAAAACATTTATATACTTTTCATCGAAAGTATTACCAGTTTGATCCTTTCTTGTCTCAAAACAGTGGGTTTTGGTAAAGTTTGCGTTGCCTGCATAGTTCCACAAATCGGGAGCGGCACCGGCATTGCCAAAACCTTTATTTTTACTGGTCCAGTTGAAGCAACGGGTGAAATCTACGGAAGAAACCTCGGCGAAACGGTTTGTCTTATTGGTATAAGTTCCGTCTATAAAAGGATCCCCAAGGAATTTCAAATCATAGGCGTTCTGGAAAGTATTCGAAAAATTTGTAACCTTCTTATTCCGGGCAAAAAGGCCGCCGGGAATCTCTTGTATTTTCGAGCCGAAGAACAAGTATGAAAAACAGGTGGCATTAATATTGTTGGCGAACAAGTTGGCGGGAACAACTATCCCGTCACCGGTTTCGGCAAACACAGCTAAAAAGTTCTCCGCCCCCGTGTTTTCTGCAAAGATATCCGAGGGAATGGTGGTAAGGGCCTTACAGCTACGGAAAACATTTGAGAAATCTTTAATGTTTTTATGGTTTGCGTGGCTGCAAAAGAGCTTGGAGGAGGTGGTGGAAGCAAGGGTAAGCTTCTCACAACCGTTAAATATCTCCTTGAAATTCTGCAGATTAGGAAGGTATTTGAACAAATCCTCCGGGATGGCTCCTGTCAGGTTCATACAATTAATGAAAACGCCCTGGATGTCTGTAATACTTTCGGCCCCGGCATATCCGTCATAGCTGAAAAAATCTACAGGGATACTGCCCTGCAAGTTGGTGCAATTGGCAAAGGTATAATAGAAACTCTGTACCTTGGTGTTAGTCTTGAACCAATTACTTTTAAGACTGCAGGTAAGCCCGCTGCAGCCGTAGAAGGTTCTATAAAAACTTGTCACCTCCCTGTTAGTCGCGAACAAGTCATCCGGAATGGTGGTCAGCTTGCTGCAGTCCTCAAACGCACTTTCGAAAGAGGTAACCTCCGTGTTGGTCGCAAACAAGTTTTCCGGGATGCTGGTCAAACTGCTACAACCCTGAAACGCTCCCTTAAAAGAAGTTGCACCCGGATTTTTCGAGAACACGTCTGAAGGAACACTCACCAGATTTGATGCCCCTTTGAACACGTTATTAAAATCCGAATCTACCTCTTTAAGGATTGGATCCAACACCTCTCGCAGCAATAATTGACTATTCGTAAGACTCGCGACGTAGTTTAATCTGAAATCCGGTATTCTCGCTGCGTCCGCCGTGCGGGCCTTGGAGGTAATCGTTATGGTATATTCCGTATCGTTATCGGCATAGGTATGTGTAAGGTCATAACTTGCATTCAAATCGCCGCCCCAGTACGTCTTTACGGTGCCGTCTCCCCAGTCAATGGTGAGAACCGTATTCGCAGGAACGGGAGTTGAGAAGGAGGGGCTGTGACTACTCGTAAAAGGTAATTTGAATCTAGTAGCGTTAGTGGTGCCACTGGATAAAGTCTTGATGACCAGCCGCATGGACTGTTCGTCCCAATCGCCAATCTGGTCCTTTTCAATGGGATAATATTTGTTCCGGGACGATGTGAGCGCTTTTTGAGAACTGTAACGCTCGATTTCATTGCCGTCGGTATCGTAAACGGAAAAAACGAGCTTATTCTTGGCATAAGCGGCCGGAGGAAGGGCTATAAGCAGTTCCACGGGGGTTCCTGGCGTCATCTGTATGCCGCTGCCAAGATTCAGAGTAACCTGCTGGCTGCTGCCGGCGCCACCCGTCATTGTAATCTGGGGATTGCCGTCGTTCCAGTTCACAGTGAAAGGGCCGCTCAAGTACTGCCCCGAAGTTTCCGTTTTCAACACGACGGAGCCTATCGTAACCGTCTCCGGACCTGTAAATTGCAGGGATAAGACACTGCAAAGGTTCTTGAATGGAAGTTTGAGGTTTGATGACTGGGCATACATGGGCAGGTTGTCTATACGGCCGTCCACCCAGTTCTGGGTTGCCGGAAGCGCAGGCGTTCCGCCATTGTAAACCGAGGCCGGATACCAGGCCTTGTACACTCCGTTTTCCCTCAAGGCTCCGGATGCCATAAAGATGGCACGTGTAGCATCTCCTTCAACTGGGATGGCTGCGCTGGTTATGCCGCCGATACAAGCCTGGTCCCCAGCTATCCAGTTCACCGGACGGGTGTCGTTGCCAGGGGCAAGACTGGTTTTCGTAAATGGCATATCTTCCAGACTGGCTTCAAAGGTCAACTCGCCCGAGGTCTTTTCCGGGAGTTCCATCTTTTCGGCCACGCAAGCGGACAGCGCCCCAAAGAGGCACAGGGATATGATGGGTATAAGAACTTTCTTCATACTTTTCGTGTTTACAGGTGATTAAAACCAGTCGGTATCACCACGCATATAAGCTTCCGTCCAGGAAATATCGCTCTCTTTGATGGTGTAGGTAATCATTCGGCCAGGCTGCCAGACCAGCCCGGCAGCGATGGCAGTTATGGTCTTGCTTCCCGAACCGTCACTGATTGTTGCCACGATGGTGGCCCCTGCCGGCAGGGTTTGCGGCATGAGCAGGAGAGTGTACACATCGTCAAAAAGATTGAAAGTCGGGTCTGAAGGATCGGCCTTCAAACTTGGGGAGGAGATAGTATAGCTTGCATTACCGGTATTCCCTGTCCAGGCAGGGTCGCTGCCCAAGGTAAGGGTGCCGGTGTCATAGATTCCGTTGACAGACACGCTGGTAACGCTGTATCCGGCTCCAACGCGGAAGCGGATGCCGGTAAGGGCGTGTACGAAATTGAGAGGCACGTCAATGGCCGTCACAGGCGGGTTGCCGTCCCATTCGCGGGAAGAGCCCGAGTCGGTTACCAGAAGGTCCACCTGATTTTCATAGCTGGCCGGCACGGTGAAATTGATTGTGGGAGCGGCACCGGCCGATGCATTTACAGTGACGCCAGTTGCACCATAAGGAGCATATCCGAAGTAACGGACATAATTGCCTGCTCCTGGCCAAAGGAGCCGGGTAGAAGGCACCCATTTACCAGAAGAATTGTTCCCGCGACCGCCGTCATAAACGGCCTGAAGAACCGCCGGGGATGAGTACACCGTCCAGGCCGATGCAAGGGCGCCGGATGAGGTATATTTGCAGGCAACGAATCCCAGATCCATGTCTGTTGGAAGGTAAACCGTGCCGGGCGTATCAGAGCCAAAGTCCAGAGGGATGGCCTTCACCTGTGGAACGGAAGGAACGGAAAACTCCACATAGGCTTCCTTCAAGCCCTCCCGCTGGCAGGATGGCAGCAGCAGGACAAGGGCCAAAATGATGTATACTGTCTTTTTCATTGTCATCATATACCTTATTCTTCGCGCGCGGGACGGATGGAAAACTCCATAGGCTTTTGATTGTTTCCTCCGCCTGAAGGCAAATCCACGCCGCTGCTGTTAATTTCCAGGCGACGGGCAGCGTTGCCTGTTCCCCCCTGGGCCACGGCAACCCAGTAACGGCCTGTATTGCTTCCGGACAAATCCCCATTGGAAGGAGCCTGATTGCGATAACCTCCGGCCGGGAGGTAAAGGGCTCCGCCGATGAAACTGCGTCCGGCATAACCGCTGCCACTGATCCAGCTGCTGCCGCCTAAATTGTCAAAGGCCTTCAGGCGGGGAACCGTATAACCCGCAGGGCAAGGGTCATAAACCGTCTTTACCGTAGCGATGTCCTGGGCGGCATCCGTTGCAGAGGCGCTCCAATAATTGTATTCCGTCAGACCGCCTCCGTTACCGCCAGTGGAAATAAAAGGATAAAGCGTATTGGGGAAATGGAGCCCGGGGTTCTGAATCAGGTCTTCCGGTTTCTTGTTTCCCGAAGTGGCCGATGCCCATCCCGTTGCCGTAGGCGGCATGGCATCCTTTCGGCCCCACTGGAAATAGGGGCCGTGACCGGCATAGTTTGTATAACTATATTCACCCGCCAAGTGGACGAAGACAACGGCGTATGCTCCCATATACTCTCCTTCTTCATTGACAGCCTCTATGCGAACCCAGCCATCATTGCCATAATAATTATCCACAGAGCCTTCCACACTCCAGCCCAGGTTGCGGAGCATGAATTTAGCATTGGGACAGTCTATGTCGCCAACACCAAGTTCATAATCGGTTATCCAAAGCAACCAACTCCACATAATGGTGCCTGCGTTATCCTTGACCGCCACCACGGTGCAGCCTTGGCCTATGTTGGCTTTCTGGATGTCGAATGTGAGCCAATAAAGGTCTTTCTCCGAATCCTTTTGAACAGCAAGGTTTTCAACGCCTGTTCCCGCTTCTTTCCAAACGAAGGTGGCGCTATTGGGTGTGCCCGCCGAAGCACTGGTCTTATGCAGGTAAGGGCTCGAGATTGCAGCACCCTTATAATCCACAAACGGAGAAGGATACGCAGCCGTATTGGGCACCTTGTTCTTGATAGCATTACCTATCACCAGCGGAATGCGGTAATATCCGGCCGCATTAATGAGATAAGTATTGGCCGTTTCAATTATTTCATCCTGGCCACCGTAAGGATTAGACAAATTCCAGCGTTCAGAGCTTGTACCACGAGTCTGCCTTGAACGTAATTCATGGGTTACAGTGAAGGGGTCTGGTCCAGTAGGGGTGGTTCCGCCGTCATATTCATAAAACAATGCGATTAAATCCTCCCCGTCTTCTCCGGGAGTCGCTCCATTGGGGCCACTTTCAGGATATGCATAGCCGCCACGTCTATCAGAGTAATCGCTCGCAATGGCACCGGCCTTAGTATAAAAAATACCGCGGGAAATCCAATTTGACGGTACTTCCACATTGCTGCCCTCCTGCGTATAATAGGCATGCACTTTCGCGATTGGAACGTCCCGTCCAAGCTCAACCAGTGCCGAGGCAGGATAGGTTTCAAACTCGATATGATACTCTTTCGCCCTGCCCGCAACGCGGTAGGTGACCATCATGCCCTTAAGCCATTTATGACCGGAAAGATCGGCTTCGACCGTCGTGCCGTCAACAGTGAGGGTGAGTTTGGCGCCGGAGGGGAGCCACTGGGGAATCATCATCATCACGGACTCGTCCGTGCCAAAACCGCTGACACTGAAGGAGGGCGTTGCCTTGCTCTTCTGCTGCCCGCTCCACTCCCCTGTCATCAGATTCAGGCTGGCCTGGTCGAAAACGCCGCTAAGGGTGGCGGCAGAAATGTTTACGCCATCATCGGCAACGAGTTTGATGCCGGTAAGGGCGTGGATGAATGTTAGATTAACATCTTCTTTATCGTTCACCCCACGGGCTGCGGTAGGGGCGGAAAGAATCATAAGATCATGCTGACTGGCCGATGTTGCGGGCACCGTATAGCTTAGGCTGGGCGCCGTGCCGTCGGCAATGCTGCCCAGGGTGACTCCGTTGCCTATGGCGCCATAGGGCGCAATGGCGCACCAGCGGGTTTTCCAAGAGTCGTCGCGGCTGGAACTGTTGTAGGGGACGCTGGTCACCCATTTCCCGCCGTTGTAGCTGGCTTGGACCGGGGAAGTGCTGCCGCCGTCCACTTTCCAGGCGGTGGGCGTATTTACATCGGCCGCAGCCATATTGTAGGCCCACACGGCGATGGGATTGCCATTCAGCTTTATGGCGTCGCCGGAAGTGTACACGGCGGAAGCCTTGGTTTCACCGCCCTGGACGGGGATATACCGTTCGCTCACGACCAAAGTTAAATCCCCGGCCTGGATGCGGGAAGAGGCGGCTCCAGCCTTTGTCTGCAGGTCTGGAATGGCTTCCGAAACCTCAAAGGTCAAAACATCTGGATGCGGGGTTTCATGCAATTGCTCCCTCTGACAAGAAAGGACGAAAAGTGCCAGGAATCCTGGCAGCAAGGAAGCGATAACGTTTATCGTTTTTGTCATCATAGCTTATTCCCAAACGTGATTGAAGTCAGCAGAACTCCAATCAAAATTTTTAACTTCGTGGCCAGTCGTCTCTATAGACTCGACATACTCTACCACGGAAGAGGAAAGAATACTGCTCTCCAGTTCGAGGGGAATACGGGTCAGAACCCGCGGGGACTCGAAAGGAATTTTTTCTTTTGCATTAACCATAATTCTCACGCATGCGCGTCCTTATATTTTTAAAAAGAAACGTGCAAATGTATAGCCATTTTTGAACGATGAGACTTTCTTAAAGAGATTTTTTTATATCAAAAGGTAGAAAAATAATATAAGAGGGTAAAAAACCTTATAACCACATAATGAAAATTATGGGTTTTTAAGGTATGTATTTCAGGGGAATTTGGAACTATTCCATGGGGGAAAGGACCAGTGTCACGCTTCCCGATGTGGTAGAGTTCTTAATGGAGATGTTTACGGAGAGGATGCATTTCCCATCCATATAGCTTATTTCGGCCTTGTCGGTAACAATCTGGAACTCCTTGGGAGCGTTCTTCCAGCTATATTTGAATGAGTCTCCGGACAAGGAGAAGGCGCCCAGACTCACGGACGAGTCGGTAAAGATTGCCACCACGGAATTGGTTCCAGTGAAGGAAAGGGACTTGATGCCGAAGCCGGGAGAAATGTCGTCGGGAGAATTGTGGCCGCTCTTGCGCAGGAAATCGGCAATCTGGTAGAAGTTGCAGCCTTCGAAATCGGCACTGGCGGTGGTCCAGCCGCGAACGGTTACGCGCACCCGGTCGATGGTCCAGCTACGGAACAACTTATTGTCCTGGCTGGCCTTTTTAAAGCTTGCAAGCATGCTGCGCTGCTCTCCGCCAACTGGAGTGAGGGAGATGTTCACCTGGGAAGAGCTGGCGCTGTTGTCAAAGGAAAGGGTGCCGAAACCATTCAAGGTATAGTTCTGGCCATCGGCATGATATGTATTTGCACTGTAACTGACTTCGGTGCTTCCGGCAGGAATTTGCTCCAGAACATAGAAGCCGCTTTCTGTAAGTTCAATGCTAAGGACATCATTTGACGAGGCAGATGCTTTACTTTCCACAAACGTAAGACGCCCGGCGTGGCCTATGTAGCGAGGCTGGACGAATTCGTTGGGATCCTGCTTGTCACAGGAGAGCAGGAGGGAAACAAGTGCTGTCAGGGAAATAAAAGTGATTCTTTTCATAGTGTGATACGTTGTTAAAATAAGCGTATGTGAAGGCCAGCCTGCAGGACAGGCCAGAAAGACATGAATCTTGCATAATGCTCGAACTTGGACAGGGCTTCAAGCTGTTCACCGGTAATCTGAACGTTTTTGGTTCGGCCGGTAATACCTTCTCCCCTTGCCCAGACACCGGGGCGGCCCTGATACTGCACACCCAGTTCTACGGTGAAGGTCACTCGTTTACCGGCATTCACAGGGCGTCCATAGCCGAATCCGGCGTATGGCTTCACGGCAAAAGAGGCGCCGCCGATTCCGGGAGCGCACAAAGCAGCCTTCAATTTTCCGTCGTGCGCGCGAACCAGATAACCATCCACGTCAAGGCCGACGATATCGTAATCGGAGGGCATCCCGTTCAGACTAAGCTGCATAAAACGGGACGATCCCAAAAAGAAGCCCAGGGTAAAGTATATGGAGTTTTTAAAGGGATAATAGGCGGCTTTCAGATGCCCCTCATTCTTTCCCAGCGCAAACCTTACCGGCACGCTGACATTGGGGCTGGAGGAATTGCCGGGATGCTCTGGAACCGAAACCTCGAAGGGACTAATCCCTATTAGGCCGAAGGCCGCGCCATAACCGGCACGCAGGATGAGCCTTTTGCCGATTGGGGCCGACAATTCCAGGCCAACACCGTCGGTTCCAAGGTCCACGCCAATCGAAAGATGGTTGAAGCTTTGTGATGACGCAGTCAAGCCGAAAGCAAAAAAGGTCAGTATCAGGATAATAGCTTTTTTCATCGTACAAAGAGTTATTTATTCGTTTTTATATTGCCTCTGATGAGAGAAAGTCCATAATAAAGGGCTTCAGCAGGGGCATAGCGCAAAGCGAAAGGTAAAGAGCGAAGCATCCGCCAGAAGGTATCGGCCTTTCGAAGCAGGGGTTTGCGGGAAAGGGCGGCCTGGCGACCGCTTTCATGGTGCCCGAAATTGCCACCCCGGCGTATGATGCGCTCCAGCGGGGCGGGATTGACGGACGCCTGACCGAAGAGCGGAGCGGAACCATCCCCGAAATACTTGCCCAGGAAGGAGGAAAGCAGCACGGTCCATCGAAGGATGCCGGCATTGCAGCAGGCGGCCTTGTATTTTTCTTCGTCGTAGGGCAGGCGGGAATAGGCCTGGACCATGTCACACAACTGCCTGAGGCCGATTCCGGTACTGCAGGCGTGTTTCAGGATATGGACGTTCAGCATAAGGAGTTCAGCCTCGGGCGAAGGTATCTTAGGAAGACCTTCGTGATGGGAAATGTCGTAATAGTCCCTGTGAACGTCCACGTCGAAGCCCTGGAATTGGAAATGATAACTTCCATCCGGGGCCGATGAGACAAAACCGGCAGTGGAAAAATCCCGGGGCCGGAGCCAAAGGTCTATGTCTCCGAGCTCCCGGAGCTCTGGCCTGGGATAGAAACGAGCGCACTCCAGACCTTTCAGCCACACCGGAGTGATACCCTTGGAATGGAAATCGGCCTCAAGTTCACGCACCGCTTCGCTCATGCGGAAATAATTGAGTTCCAGGCGGTCGGCTTCAGCCATCAAGGCAAATTCCACCGCTGGAGGAACGGGAATGTCTTCTGGCAAGTGTTCCAGCGCAACGACAAGAAGACCTGTTACTGTTTGGCGGCGGGCCATGGACAAGAGAGCCTGCCAATCGCTGTCGGGAAGGACGGCAAAACGAGGCAGCAGCTCCGGAGACATCGGAGCATCGCTGATGCCGCTTCGAACCAGCGCCATCAGAAGAGCGGTCAAATTATCATCTGATGCTCTTGCCATAAACCAATTATTTGCGAGGCTTCCCTTTCAGCCTTAGCCGCATCCAGGTTGTAAGTGCTTTCCAGAAAGGAGGCAACATCGGCCTCTGTGAATTCCAGGGCGGAAAAATGCCTCCAGATGTGAGCGAAAGACTCATTCACCTCCAGGGCATGGGTACTGCGTCCGTACATGATAAGGACGTGTTTTCCACGGCTTTTGTGCAGCCGGCAGTGGCCTGAAAGCTTCATTTCGTAAACAATTTGGCCCAGAATCCCTTCTTACTCGCCTTTTGAAGCTGGCGGCGGTGGCCAGTAACCTGGGTATAAATCTGGTCCCAGGAGGGCAAACCTCCCAGGTTGCGGTCGTCAATATAGACATCGGCCGTAACCTTTCCGCCGGCGGGCTTGAACCCGCCCATAAGGGCATTCTGCGGCGTATTGCTGTTCACGGCATAGAATTCCAACCCACGGCTGCGACAGTAGTCCACGGCTTCGTCCAGCAGTTGTCCATCGCGCACAGTCCAAAGGATAAGGCGGTTACCTTCCTTTGCCAATTGCTTGAGCGTATCAATTGCCCCTTCTTTTTCAGGGCCGATGGCAGGATATCGGTGCTCTACGATGGTGCCGTCGAAATCTACTGCAATGAGCATATCGGATTAGTCTAATGTGTCGTTTGCTTCTTTTTCACCGTAGCCGTAGCCGTAGCCGTAGCCGTAGCCATAGCCGTAACCATAACCGTAGCCATAACCATAACCGTACATACGGCGGTAATTCGTGGCGTTAAGCACGATGCAAGGATTCTTAAGGCGCTTTTCCTGGTACAGTTGCTCCAGGGAGGCCAGGGCGCGGCGGTCAATCCGGCCCGCACGGATTACGAAGATATTCATGTCCAGGACCTTCTGGAGCACAAGCATATCGGCAACTGCCATCACAGGCACGCCATCCAGGAGCACGTAGTCATATTGTTCGCGAAGTTGCTCCAGCAGACTGGCAAAGCGCTGGCGCCCCAGCATTTCAGCGGGGTTCGGAGGTACGCGGCCGGCAGGAATGAAATCGACTCCGGTAAGTATGCCAGGCACCAGAACGTCGTTTACACTCAAAGATGAATCCGAAATATAGTTGGAGATACCCTTACGGCCGTGCTTAAAGCCAAGCTGGCCGGAAAGGGTGCGTTTCCTTAGGTCTATATCAATAAGTATCACGCGTTTGCCGGCATCGGCCAGGCAAGCGGCCGTATTCACCGTCACGAAGGATTTACCGGCCGACGGATTGAACGAAGTGGTGGCTACAACAGGATGCTCGCAGCCCTCCGGACGCATGAAATCCAGATTGGTAGAGAGGAAGCGCATGGCCTCCGTGAACAGTTTGTGCTGCGAATTGGAATAAGCTGTTGTGATAAGGTCTGGGTTATCTTTATCCTTTCGTCTCAGTTTCTTCTTTTCGTTCTTCATCCGTGCAGTGGGAAGGTCGGCCAGGAAAGGCACGCTTGTAAGTTCCTCCACATCCTTGCGGTTACGCACACGGTTATCCGTGAGCAGGAAAATGATAAGCCCCAAGGCCGGAATGAAAAGGCCGATGAGAAGGGCCAGAGCCAGCATCCTGTTGCGGTTGGGGGAAACAGGGGAAAAACTGCTTTCTGCCGGATCCACCATACGGGCGTTGTCTTCCACCATTGTCATGGCAAGAGCGTTTTCCTCCCGCTTGTTCAAGAGGAACACGTACAGGTTCTCCTTCTGCTTTTGCTGGCGGTCCAAAGTGAGCAGTTCCATTGACTTGGCCGGCATGGACGAAAAACGTGACAAGGCCTCTCTTTCACGGAAAGAAAGATCCGACTTGCGGAATTCCAGCGAGGTTTCATAATTTGTAATCCGGTCCAGGATGTTCTGGCGCAATGGCACGATGCTGGTTTCCAGTTGACGGACCACCGGGCTGTCGGCGCTGCTGGCCTCTACCAGACGGGCTCGCTGCATTATAAAACTATTATATTCGGCAATGGCCGAATTCACCGAGGCGTCGTTGAGCCCTATGTTAACCGGGACCGTCTCGTAACGATTGAATGCATCCCGAAGGTAATCCTTCAGATATTTTGCCAAGCTGGACTGGACATCCAGTTCTACAATCTGACGACCAAGAGCTTTACTCTCGGCAAGATAGTCACTGGCAGACGTTTCTGCATTAAGAAGTCGCTCGTCCTGCTTAAACTGGGCGATGGACGCCTCCACACCTTCCAATTCTTCCTGTATGGACAGGATGCGCTCGTTAATGAAAGTAGCAGTATTCAAGGCCGTCCGGTTCTTTTCCCTCACAGATTCCAGATTGTATTCTTCTACCAGCACGTTCACAATGTCGCAAGCCCTTCGGGAAGAGTAATCCGTCATGGAAATATACAGGAGGGAACCGGTGTTGGACTGCTCGATGTGCAGGCGCGAAAGGAATGCCCCCACAGCCCCCTCCAGGGAATTTTTGACTATTTCCACTTCCTTGCCGATGTAATTACCATATTCAGACGTCCCCTTGAATACAAGCCGCGTACCGGCAATGGAAAGCGTATCACCCAAAGCCACCACGGCGGTTTTTCCGTTATAATTCAGCTGTACGGAAGAAGCGTCACGAGGTGTCAAATCCAGGACAAAAGACGGAGAATATCCGTTTGCATCCCTTTCTACCCAAAGGCGTACCGGCGAACGGTCGTAGAGTTCCACACCGCGAAGGCGCACTCCGTAACGGTAGTCAATATCGGCATCCAGGTTCACCACCACCTGGCGCATAAGTTCTTTTGAGCGCAGCTGAAGCTTCTCGTAAGAAATACTCACCGTGTTCACAATGCTGCTGTACTGGGACAGGCCAGCGCGACTGTTGGCTGGATTCTTAATCATCACCGTTGCCGTACTGCGATACAGGAAAGGCATCTTGGAATAGCGGTAGAACGTAAAGCCAACGCAAATCCCCACGCTGATAAGGAAAAGCCACCAGTGGCGCAGGAAGAAAAGAACTATGTCAACTAGATTGACCTGGCTGTTATTTCTCTCTTGCATAGGAGTCTATTTTGACAGTCGCGTAAGAATGAGGACGGAGGTAATAACCGAAACACCGGCTAAAATGCTGGAAATTGAAGCCGTGACAGTCTGGATGGTAGGGTCCTGCACCGGAACCTTATTCTTTAAGTAAACTATGTCGTTCTGCTGAAGATAGAAAACTGGAGACTCGAAAATATCCTTCTTCCGTATATCCACCTTGTAGGCCTGACGGTAACCGTTTTCCGTGCGAATAACCATCACATCGTCCATCTTGAAGCGGTAACTTGGACCTCCGGTGCGGGCAATCAGTTGGACAAGGTTAATTCCTCCGTTGACATTGATTTGCTGGTTGCGATCGCCGATAACCGTGATTTCAAAATTCTCCAGATCTACCTTTACTGTAGGGTCCTTGATATAGCCTTTCTCCTTTATTTCGATGGAAAGCAGGTTTTCAAGCTCCCTGGTTGTAAGCCCCATAACGTTCACAGGCCCCAGTTTCGGAAATTCAATGCAGCCTTCACGGTCCACCACATAAGAAACGGCGTTTTGCGTGCTTTTGGACGACTCGTCATAATTGACCGCCGCGTTGAACGGGGCTGCCAGCTGGGGAATTTCGCTGATTACCTGGATCTTCAGCCTGTCAAAAGGCTGGAGTTGCAGGTCTTCTGGAGGAGTGGCCTCATAGCGCACGTCATACTCCATTCCACGGAAGATTTCCATCTTCTTAGGGGAAATGCAGCCTGCCATTAGTACAGCGGCTAAAATAATTACCCCGGTCCTAATCCAATATGACTTTTTCATAACAAGCTTTTATCTTTTCTATCATTTTTTCCATCGTAAACAAGGCCTGGTAACGCCGGATGGCGCCTTGTCCCAATTCTTCCTTTCGCCCAGCCACTTCCAAAAGCGCTTCAGCCATTGCCTGGGAATCCCCCGGAGGCACAGTGCAGCCGCTTTCACCATCGGCATTCACCCAAGCGATTCCTGAGCCGGGAACGCGTGTTGTAACCACCGGTTTTCCGCAGGAGAAAGCCTCAAGCTGCACAATCCCGAACGCCTCTGTCTTCATAACACTGCCAAGTACAAACACGTCGCAGGCACGGAACCATGCAGGGATCTCCTCCTGAGGCAGATAGCCTGCCAAGATTACCTTCTCCTCCAAACCCAGCGCCCGGATTTGCCCGCGAAGTTCGGCTTCCAAAGGACCTTTTCCACCTATTATTACCTTCCAGTCTTCTGGAAGCCTGGCGGCGGCATCCACCAGGTGGGTAAAGCCTTTGTAAGGTACCAGCCGGCCGATGGACAGCACCATCACCCGGCAAGGGTAGCGTTCGCGTATGGAAGAGATATCTGCCTTAGGCAGAGCATCTATTCCAATAGGTACAAAGGTACACTTTTTCTGGTAATCCTGCAACCAGGGAGACTCTTTTACATACACCGGCGAAGTGCCCACAATTAAAGATGAGCGGCGGATAAGCCAGCTTTGTAAAGGCCGATAAAACGCCAGCAGGAAGGCCTGGGACAAGATATCGCTGTGCCAATGAAGTACGACCTTACCCTTGTAGCCGCTTAGGAAAAGCGCAAGGGCGGCCATGGGATCCGGATGATGAATGTGAACGATATCGTATTCCGCAGCGTGGCGGCGAAGCCAATGAACCATGGTCGGAGATAGCATTGTGGCAGCCTTTTTTGCCAGGGCAGGCACGCAGAATACCCGGCCTCCGGCAGGCAAATTAAACACCAGGGCTTCCTTCGTCCGGCTTGCATAGGGCGCATCCTGCGCATCTGGACCTTCCCCGGGCAGTATTCCGCACAGCATGTCGCAATTCACACCTGCAGCGGGAAGGTTTGAGGTTAAATCCCACATCACCTTTTCCACACCGCCCCGGATGGGATAAAACTTACCTAGTTGTAAGACTTTCATATAGTTCAATATAATCCTTGAAGCGTTCCGTCTTGGAAAAATGCGCCAAGGCATGGGCCCGGCAGGCCTCGGCATAGACCTTCTCTCCCTGTTCCCTGGCCGTATGGGCACAGCGTACGAGGCCTTCCACATCGCCCTGTTCCACCACGAAACCACTCTCAGGGGTGATGGACTCTATGCTGCCGCCCGTGCGGTATGTGACAACCGGTGTGCCGCAGGCTATGGCCTCCAGGTTCACCGTTGGATAATTGTCCTGCCAGGTTGGATTCAGAAGCGCCGTTGCCATGGAATAAAGGGCAACCAGCATAGCCGCATCCGTTGTACGCTCCACCCTTATGATTTTTTCGGACAGGGTTTTTCCGGAGGGAAGCCGTCCCACAACCACCAGGCTTTCATCGGCCTCCAATATGGATGCGGCTTTCTCCAAATCTTCGATTCCCTTTTCCGGCAGCCATATACTGGCGACTGCCAGGTAATAAACTTCGGTGGGTATTCCCAGCTTCTCCCGAACATCAGCGTCCGGCAAGGGGCGGAAAAGTTCCAGGTCTATTCCATTATGGATAACCCTGCAAGGAACGTCTTTCAGGAATGAGTGGGAAATTTCCTCCTTCATCCACTCCGAAACGGTGACCAGCGAGAGTGTAGGGATGGAGCTGAAGGCCGCCTTTTTGTCTTCCCAATTGCGGCGGGAACGGTCCAGAAGCCAACTTTTCGGGAAAGCGCTTTTCTGGGGGCAGTTATGGCAGCCGCTCTTCCAAAGCTCACATCCGGCCGAGGCATAGTGGTAGCAGTGACCGGTGAACAGCCAGCAATCGTGCACTGTCCACACCACCGGCTTGCCATAGCCGGCGAGGAAACTGGCTAATATCTTGTAATTGAGGAAGTAGCCATGAATATTGTGGATATGGATAATGTCCGGGTCCAGCTCCAGGATTTGTTTCACGAAACGGCGGGTGGCCCGGCGGGAAGCCAGACCGTGAGCATCGAAAAGCCTGGTCGCCAAGAAATGCAGAAGCAAGTCGAAGTGGTTTCCTACCGGCATCAGGCGTGAACTGTGCGGCGGCACGCCGTCACGGGCGCGGCTATATGCAATCCAGCTTTCCCAGCCGGAAGCCATTGCCAGTTCGCCCAGTGCGCGCATTATTTTCCCGGTGGAGGTGTTTTCCTTCACTACGGGATTTATCTGAAGCAACTTTTTCATTTTCCTCCTACAAGAATACCGGTAAAGCGCGGCGCCATACGGCGAAGCAAAGCATATACTGTTGTCAGGACAAAAATTACTGTAATAACGCTAATGAGCCACACTGCAATGTCGGCCCAAAGGCTTCCGGATGGAATGAGCATTGAAAGGCCTTTTTTCAAGCCGATGAGTAGCAGGTAATGATACAGATAGATGAAGTAGGTCCAGGCCCTCGATTCTACCGGAGTGCGGGATGGAGCCCTCATCCACTTTTCGGCCGCCTGTATTTTGTACAGACCAAGGCAGGCTCCGGCCGAAAAGAAAAACAGTGGCGCAGGACCTATTTTGAAGGCCCAGAGTACACCCAGGGCCAGTACGCCCCACCAGCGTGTATATCGAAGAAGGAACCATATCAATGGCGAGAGCAGCACCACCACAATGAGCTCACGGATAAACCACAGCGACATGTTCACAGGGCCGGTCCAGAAGACAAAAAGCGGGTTTCTCCACTGGTCGCCAAAAAAACCGGACACCATGGAAGGAACCTTGGTGATGGCAAAGTAGAAACACAGCCAGGCAATCACATTGGCAATGATATAAGGAATCACCAAAGTGAAAAAACGCGAACGCAGCTTGGCCCAGAACCACTTCCAGTCCGGCTGCTGAGGCGTGTTTGCAAAAAACAGATAACCGGAAAGGGCAAAAAAGAGGGGCACGCAAGGATCGGTGAGCCAAACCACCACCTGCAGGTTGTTGCTGGTGGCATGGCGGCACACTATGCCAATAGTGAGCAGCACTCTTATAAAATCCAGGCGGTTACCGCCCTTTAAGGCACAAGGCTTTCGAAGCACTGTATCCATTGCTGCATTACTTTTTCTTCGGAATAAGTCCGGGTAACTTCAGCCGCACATTCGCTCATCCGGGAGCGAAGGGCTTCATCGGCCATCAATTCCTCCATTGCCTTTGCCAGGGCTGGGATGTCCCCTTCCGGCACTATGCGACCGTTTTCCCCATCCTGCAAAATGTCGCGGGGGCCGCAGGGAAAGTCAAAGCACACACCGGGAAGACCGCAGGCCATGGCCTCGATGAGCACCATGGGAAAGCCCTCGTAGTGCGAACTCATAACCAGGAACTCGCTGGCGGCATATTCCCGGAAAATGTTCTTGGTGGGAGGATTGATCCGGGCACTGCCCGCTATGCCATTTTTCTCAATCCTTTCCTGAAGCATCTGACGCCATTCTCCCTGGCCGAAAATGTCCAGGCGCCAGCTTTTGCGAAGGCCCTCCGGAAGCAGGGCCCAGGCATCGACAAGGCGGTCAAAACCTTTCTGGTAATCCAAACGCCCCACGGCAATTACTCGGCGGCTGTTTTCGGTTTTTTTCACAACGGGGAAAGGCAGGGCAGCGTTGGGAATAACCAGAAGATTGGGGAGATGGCCCCAATAAGCTGCATCCTCCCGGGTTAAAACTACGAAGCGGTCGAAACGGCGGACAAGTTTTTCGTCCTGGCGGGAGCGCAGGCGGTCGGCCAGTCCAAGCAGCCCCTTCCGGCCATACTGAAGGCGGAAAAACTTATTGAAGTGCAACTCCAGCACCTTCCGGCTGCCGTCCTTTATGTCTGGGATGAAGGAGGATTCGGAAGGATATAGTGAAACTGTAATATCCGGCTTTTCGGCCATCAGAAGGGCTGTGAGGCGTTTTTTATGCAGGCGGCGACGGCGAAGGTAGCCAAGTGTCTTGAATATGGGATTCCTGTGGTTGTCGCGAGTATAGTTCACGTCCAAATCTACCATCTTTACCGACTGGGGGAAGGCATAGAAAGGCGGCAGCCCTCCCTGGTCCGTCGTTACCAGGACAAGTTCATAGTTCCCCTGCCCGGCAAGCCAGCGCATCTTGTTCAGGAGCACCCTTTCCATTCCCCCGGGATTATAGACCGAGGCCATGCAATAGACTATTTTCATCGGCGGAAATATTTAACATCGCCCGCCGCGCAGAACAGTAGGGCATCCATGAAGAAGATATCGGTCTGAACTTTGGCCCATATAATGAAGGTAAGGGCAACCATAAGAACGGAAAGGAGCACGAAGCGGTCGTATTTTTCGTTCAGGCACAGGTGGTTATAAATGTAGTAGATGGAATAAATCACCATGCCCACCAAGCCGCAGTAGAAGATGAAATTGACGTAGCCAATGTCGGAATTTGTCTCATATACGCCCACTATGCCTTCACCAATGAGCCAGGTGCGCGGATTATCCGGCCACACCCACATCGTTTCCAGGTGGTCGGTAGAGCCGGTGCGGAATTCACCCGTTTCAACCCAGTTGAAAAAGCCTTCGAAGCCAAAACGCAGGTTCTCGTGGAATTCCCGGTTGCTTTCATAAAGGTAGGTTCCAAGAACTATAGCGATAGTCAGAATAACGAAACTGACAATAAAGATGCGCACCTGACGGCTGGTAACGTAACCGCCACGCCCGACCGCCATATTTGCCAATGCCATGTAGGCAAGTCCCAATGCAATCCCAATCATAGTGGTACGGGAAATCATGGCCCCTATCACCGAAACTATAAGAAATGCCGTGAGGAAGGTTGAGATGGAAACAGTCTTTTCTCCCACCTTATGATTTGTTGCAATCTGATGGGCAATGAGAAGGAGAATGGCTGAAAAACGAACGCCGGCAACATCCAGGGCACAACCAATACCGTAAAGACGATTACCCCTTTTATAGAAATCCTGGCCAAAACGGAATATGCTGTCTACAACTGAACTTATAGCCCCGACATTGTCTATGAGAAGAGCCAGCAGGCACTGTGCAACGCTTACGATAGCCAGATACTTGGTGAGAGTAAAAAGGTCGTCCTTCCCTGTGCAAAACTTCATCACGGCAAGGGCACCATAAGCACCAAGCACCCAAGTAAGGAATGACTTGATATAGGAAACATATTCCATGTCATACGTCTCGGCCAAAGTCACGGCAATAAGGCACCAGAGGGAGAAAATCGAAGCCAGCAGGCCGGAAATAAGGACAATGCGGGATATCTCTACCGAATGCTGGCGGAAACTGCGCCAGCAGAAAACTCCAAGCCCCCATCCTGCCACTATCATCTTCGAATTCAAAGCCTCCGGCAAGAAAGTAAAACTGACGGGGAATACGTAAAAACTAAGAACTACCGCCGTAAAAAATGCGCCAAAAAATTTACCCATATTAGCGATAGATTATTCCATAAACAAATTGATATACAAAACGGTAGTAAAGCTTTACCGCCCACCACTGCCGTTTCCCGGCCATCCACTGCAGGACGCGGGTGCGAAGCGGAAGGGCCTTGTTGGCAAGGGCAGCCTGGTTTGCCTCCGGAAACCAGCCGTACCAGAGCCTGTAAAGTTCCTCATCCGTCCCTATCAGAAGCGGCAGCTTCAAGAAAAGTTTCAGGTAATCCACATAAGGAGCCAGTTCCAGCGCGCAGGCCGATGCTGCCACCGCCTTTTGGGCGGCCTGCAGATTCTGCTCTATCTCCCTCCTTCGCTCCGGGGTGAACTGGCGGCTGATAGAGGTGGCACTGACGGCATTGTATCGGTAAAGGGCGTCCTCCAGGCGGACAATCCTGCCAGCCCTGGCAAAGGCGCCAATCATAAACTGCATATCCTCGCCCATGTTGGCCCCGTCAATAAAAGCAAGGCCGTTTTCCAGCACAAAGACCCGGCGAAGGGCAAAAAGCCAAAGGTTCCATCGCATGGTGCCGCCCATCAGGTTTTTCAGGGCCTGGAGAGGCGTATCATATTGCGCCTGGCGCATTTCCCGGGCGTTCTTTTCAAAGCCCAGCTGCCAGTTCCAGCCAATGATATCGGCCCCGTTTGCCGATGCGGATATCTTTTCCAGGGCATCCGGGGATATGGTGTCATCGGCATCAAGGAAGGCAAGATACTCCCCTTTTGCTTCACGAAGACCGCGGTTACGGGCCGCCGCGACGCCGCCATTTTTGCTCTGGCGCACGACTCTGGCATTTACACCGCTTTCCTGGCAAAACTCTTCCAAAATGGCGGGAGAGCCATCGCTTGAGCCATCGTCTATGAACACGGCTTCGAAGTCCCGGAATGTCTGCGAGCGCAGGCTGTCCAGGCTAGCCGACAGCGTTTTCTCCGCATTATAAACCGGTATGATTATGCTGAATCTCATTTCAGTTTTCTTTTCAGTGAACGGGCCGCATCAATGATTCGCCCTGCCGGTGTACGGTACAAGCGCCAGAAGCGGGACATTTTTCCGGGCTTCCATTCGGCCTTAATTTCGGCCGGGAGGCTGTCATAGACCTTCCACCAGGCGCCGAACTGCACGGTGAAAAGCTTCCATGGCTTGCCACCGGTGTAATGGATGGTGGCGCTGCGCTGTACTTCCTCCCATAGCCCCGGCTGAGGATATTCCTGTTCGAAATCGGGCCGATACTGGGGCAGGAAGAAGGTCCGGATACCGTTGTGAATGGGACTGAGCGGCAGTACTCGCCCCTGGCAAACCTGGTTCAAGGCGTCCTGGTCGGGGAATTCCAGATATGGTACCCGGCAGGCCTCCAACAACTTTTCGGAAACGCTCTCTGCCCGCATTTGTTTTAAATTCATAAGCAGGAAGCCGGAGTTGAAATAACAGCGGGGATCACATCCCAGGGCACGGAAGCGCACAGCCTGGTCTTCAATGGGAGCCTCGAAAACAACGCCCAAATAGTTGTCGCCCAAATCGGTCTCACAGAACAGTTTTCCTATATCCTGCCGTACGATAACGTCGCAATCGATATAAGCTATGCTGTCGTATTCCGGCAGAATCTGGGGCAGCAGGAGGCGGAAAGATGCAGCCTCGGTATAGCGAGGATCCGTATAAACGCCCTGCAGACGCCCCGCAAGCGGGATATAACGGAACGACAGACGCCCCTCCCCCATGGCCAGAAGCTTTTCCTGCATGGGCAGTGGGATTTCCTCCGTCACCAGGCAAATAAGCTCGAATGCCCCGGTGGATGAATCCAGAAGCGAGCGCAACATTACGGCCGCAGGCACAAAATAATTTGGCGTAAACGCTATGGCTAAGGGCGTTGTCATGGAATTAGTTTTTTCAATTCATTCACATCTTTCCCGCGGAATTTCCGGGCAAAAAGGGCCGGGGAGCTTTCCAAAGCAGCTAGGTCTTCCGGTGCCCAGTCAATAATCCGGCCATCTTTCCAGCCGATGGCGCGAAGGCAGCCGGCACCGTCATCTTCGGTATTGTACAGTTTTTCCCGGAACGGTGGCTGCCAGGCAAGGGTCTGGAACACCATTTCGTCGGAGCAGAAACTGTGGGTGAACACCTTTTCAGCCCATTCCCTGTGCGCCAGGAAACAGCGGGCCATGGCGTCGGTTACGCTCACCCATTGGGAGCCTTTTTTGAAGTCGATATCTTTGTTCCGGTATATTCCAAAAACTTCCTGTACACGGACATACGCCGCCCGGAGGCCCCTTTTCACCAGATTCGTGTTCTTGAAATCTTCCGGGAACAGGTGCCAGCGCCGGACTTTTCGAACCAGCTCCGGGGTGATTTCCGTCAGGGTATAACCTATGAATTCCCGGCCTTGGTACTCTTGGCAGAAAGAGTGGATATAGTCCTGCGTTTTTACCGGCAGGTCCACGCCGGAAAGGAGGTGGTAATAGGCATAGGGGCCTTTTGCCACAGCCGCCTCGAAAAGGGCATATTCGGCCTCGACCACCGTCCAGTCGCCCCAACGCACATCCACCCGATTTGTCAAAATCGTCAGTCCGGATTTCTCCGTATGAAGTTCCGGCATCCGCATCACTTTTTTGTCAATGTGGACGAAGATGTCGTTGCGCTCGTCGTCCAGCCGCGACAGCAGTAGTCGCAGCAGGTCGAAATCGGCATGAGCCAGTATCAGGCAGGCGTGCTTCATGCAGTCTCCAAAATCCATTTTAGTTTTCGCTTGAAAGAACGCAAGAACCTGACCCAACGCTTAGTCGGAATCCAAGAGCGATTGTTCAAGTGATATAACTTTACTTTCTTTGATCTCGGGCAATTGGAATTGGCAATGGTATCTGTCCCGTAAATGGTAACGCCATCGGCCAGTTGCACTGTTCTATCTTCCCTTTTCCACTGATACATTTCCTCCATCAGTTCAGAAAGAACGGTGGGTATTGGCGTCAGATCTGGCGTGCCGTCCTCTTTCAGGAAAGAGCGTTTGGTGAAGATCTCAAGCGCACGGGAGATGAAAGGATGACCTTTTTCGGCTCCAATAATAGCGCCCTCTATGAATATTTCCTTGTGCTCTTTATCCCGCATTTCCAGTCCTGTGAAAAGGCGGTTGTTCAGAAGTGAGTCAATTGGGCCAAAGGCCTGCACATCCGTGTCCAGATATACTCCACCCTCGTTGTATAAAGCATACAGGCGGATAAAATCGGAAACGAAAGCCCACTTTTTGGCCGCGAGAGCCTCCTTAGTAAACGGGATTGAGTCATAGTCGAAACTATTCGCATCCCAAAGCCGTAATTCATATTCCGGCATGTATTTTTCCCACGAATCGATGCACTTCTGAATATCATCTGGCATCCGCTCTCCGCTAAGCCAGCAATAATGGATTATTTTAGGTATCATTTCTTTCTGTTTTTTGCGCTCTCCTTCTGCCCAACAACGTTAAATATTTTTTATTGATAAACTGTAGAATACGGAACCGGTTCCTCACAAGTGGAACAGAAAGCTTTCTATAATCAGAGGACAACACCTTGACATGTACTGGTTCGTTGCGTCCTGCGCCCGGTTCATCCTCAAAAATCGAATAACGGAATCCTCCTTCTCCTACGATATCCATCCACCTCACCGGATATTCCGACGGAGCCTCTTTCAACGCTTCCATGATAGCCCATGTATACATAACCGGCCCTGTGGTGGCGACTGTTCCCACCCAACCCACACCATCAATGTAAGGGTTATACCGATCTATTTTCTCAAGCATCGTGATAATGATTCTCCTTAACAAGGGATGTCCGGCAGATGCCGCCAGGTACCATTGGAGAATCTCTCCCCGCTCCAATTCCTCAGGGAGAAATGGATAATGTCCAAATCCTTCATGCTTCTGTCCGGGAAGGTTATCCCAAAAAGAAAGCACATAAGTATCGTCTTTTGAAAACACCTCAGACAAAGGCTTGTCTACACTGCTTTTGATATCCAGGTAAACCCCTCCGAATCTATAAATCACCAAATAGCGAAAAAAATCCGCTTTGGCAGCTCCGTAGGACGAATCTATTCTTTTGTAATAAGCATACACCTGTTCCCCATACTCCTTCAAAATGAAACGGTCTATATCTTCATTGTCATACAAAGCATATGTCCACCCCGGATTCAATTGCTGGATTCTTTGGATATTGGCCGAAATTATCTTCTTTGTATCTTTCGACCTGTCGGTCTGGAATATATGGTTGGGGATACCACGCTTCCATTCCACTTTGGGAAGCATAGATTCATAATCCACTGAGCCAGGACGTGGATGATTGATTCTAGCCAAAAGAGTCGTTATGAACATAATTGATTCGTCAGCGATTTAATATTACCCCGGGCACTCCCACCACAGTAACACCGGGCGTTAAAACATCTTTCACCACAACGGCTCCGGCGCCTATTTTAACGTTATCGGCAATGCGGATTCCGCCCAGAATCTGGGCGCCCTGGCCGATGTCCACGTTATCTCCTATGACCGGAACGTCCTGGGCAGCCCCGCCGCTTGTACCTATGCAGCAATTGCCGTGGATATTGCAGTTTTTGCCAATCCTGGCTTTGGGATGGACAATCACGGAGCCGTAATGCCACAGGGTAAGTCCCTCGCCGAAGTTTCCGGCATAGATGATGAATCCAAGACGTGAGCCAAGCCGGTTCTTACGAGCCTTGAACCAATAGGCCAGCAACGGAATTGGCTTTTCAAAAGTATATTTTTCCTCCTTACGAAGTCGGCAAATATAGCGTTTGATGTAAAACTGTTCAGGCCGGATGAGCCAGTCCAGGAGGCGTTCTTTCAGCGTCATTTATAAGTGAGTTTATGAATGGGTATGCGGGCTTTTATTTCTTCCCTGGGCATCAGGGAAAACGCAGGATCGTTTATAGACTGTTGAAGATAATGGGGAAAGGTGTCACTAACCAAGGGAAAAACTTCTTTCGGAGTATATACATCAAAAAGTATCTGGAAAAAAAAGTAATCCGGGACTGCGTCGTAGTCTCTCCACCATAGAAGCATCAGCTCGCATAACTGAGAAGCCATCCGGTCTCCACGGCGGGCAAAAAGAATACTATTCAACATATTCACACGAAAACCTTTAGCCCAGCCAAAATAATAGGCATATGTATTTTTCCAATACGCCTGATTTGCAGCCGACGGATCCCTGCGGAAGGCAAAGAACGACGACTCTGAGAATACTTCTGGAATCGCGGCCGATAGCATTACCGTCGCATCCAGCCACACTCCGCCATAGGTTTTAAGCAATGCCAAGCGTAGCAAATCGGAAAAATGGGCTCTGGAATATACTGAACGCTTTTTTTGCACGAATTCAGGCAAATCCAGATACTCCTCCAGATTATCGTCGGTAAGACGAACGATGGTGTAGTCCCCGGCAAATTTATCTACCGAATCCAGGCACTCGCGAACGATTGAAGGAACGTTTTCATAACCCTGTGCCCAGTATTGCCAGATGATGCGGTCGCTATCAAAGCTTTTCTTGGCCTTCAAGTCAAAGACAGGTCCTTCGGCCCGGTAGCGGGCAATCAGTTCTTCGCAAATAACAGCCACACGCGCATGCTGCCGCAGGATTTTCTGCTCGCGCAGTTTTCTCCACAAATATGTTCTGGAAATATCCATCATCCTTGGAATTTGCGGGCAAAAAGATAATCGCTTGCTTCCAATTGTGGAAGCTCGGTTAAAGAAAAGACTGAAGCCGTATCCCGAAGGATTTCGCGCTTGAGGTAAACATCGCTATTTATGACTTTGTCCCGCAGGGGTGAGGCCATTAATTCGGTAGGAACAAAATATTCGTCACCACATAAGGTGTAACGATAGGTTCTCAGTATATCCTTTTTGTGCGAAAGTATGTATTGTACGGCCTCCTCCGTAAGGCTTAGCCAGTTGCTGGCTTTGTAAAAATCCATTCCGCGATTAGTCTCAATTCCAAGTATCCGCTGCACGGCAATGCCTGATTTCCACATAAATTGACTTATACGCTTTCGCAACTGATCACTAGACTTATATTCCCGCAGGAATAAATTATAGCGTCGCATTTTAAGGGCCTCCTGATAAGGTTCGTCCTTGCAGAGCCCGGTCAACACAGATTTGCCACCGGCTTTCTCAAAAAAGCCATTTATTTGGCTGAGCGGCTTAAGCGGCAAAGTGGTTCCGGAGATAATGTGATAAAAGTCGTATGGACCATTTTGGGCTGCAGCCTCAAAGAGCGCCAGTTCGCAGCAAATCTGAGACGCGCTTCCCCAGCGCACATCAAGACGCTTTTCCAGCATTTTCAGCCGAGCCTTTCCAGCCTGCAGCATGGGCAACTGCGCCACCTTCTTGTCAATATGCACATATATGTCACACTCCGGTGCATCTAGCGCCGAAACCAGCCGCTGCAGGATCCCCCATTCGTTATGTGCAATTATGAGCCAGGCGTGTCTCATGGAAATCAGTTTTGTAAGAGTTCCTCTACCTGACAGCCAAGGACTCTGGCCAGATTGCTGACAGAGCGGACTTCGGCCTTGCCTATGTCAAGGTAGCGCTGTTCGTATGACTGGACGGCACGCAGGCTGGTGCCCGACAAGCGGGCCAGTTGAGCCTGTGTAAGACCGGCAGCTTTCCGGAGCACTCTGAGCCGTGTGGGGCGGGACTCCCTTGCCCTGGCCATACGTTCCATGGCTACATCCAGAAACTTGGCCGGATCGGCCTCGTGAAGTGTGGGATACATGCTTGATATAGTAAGAATGTCCAATCCTCCGTTCTGAATATCCCTGAACCTCAAACCTGTTTCCCATTGCAAAAGGCCAAGGACCCAGCCGACCCAATATTCAGGGCCGAAATGCACGAAATACGGCTCTTCGTTTTGTGGCAAAACGCCCATGTCCAGCACCCGCCATACGAGCTCCTCCCCGGACATGCCTGCCAAAAACCGCGGATTTCCCTTCTCAATTTCCCTGTCAATGCGGCTGGCCAGAAACCTTAAATAAAAGCGCTCCAGTGGGATACTATGATGATTGACCGCACAATCCATCATGGTTCCCAGGTTATCCATGGCCGATTCCAGATATATTTTATCGTAAGCGTGCATCGTCGTTTTTCCACTCCTGTCTTAAAATGTCCAGGACATAAATTCCTTCTGATGCCCGTGGCTCTCCAGCCAGGCGGCGGAAATCCTCATCGGCCGCCCTGTCGCGGGCTTGGCGGCGGACAAAGTAAACATTATAGTCGTCCGGCCGGGCATCTGCAAATTGTAACTGAGAAAAGGCCTTTTCGCTTTTCAGGACTATCTGCTCGCCCAGATTGCCCAGGTCCATCGCCTTTCGCAGCTGTTCCAGCGAAATTGTCCCCGCCAGAAAAGTACGGCTGAACTTGAAATAGGAGTCATCGGCACGATAGCCCACAATCAAGTCATAGTCCGTATAAGGCGGCAAAAAAGTCTCCAAAATATAGGCTTTTGCTTGCGACATGATGCCCTCCGAAACAGAGAAACTGCGATTCTGCAGGAGAATAGCCAGCCAGTTAAGGATGTGATATTCACCAGA
>CACYCP010000031.1 GCA_902772985.1 uncultured Bacteroidia bacterium
GCAGATTGCCATCGTCAACGGCGGGGGCAACATTTTCCGGGGCCTCCAAGGTGTGGGAAAAGGCTTCGACAGGGTAGATGGCGACAAGATGGGAATGCTCGCCACCGTCATTAATTCCCTGGCACTTTCCATGTTCATCAAGGCCGAAGGCGTGGAAGCCGTCGTTTTCACCTCCACCCCCATGGAGCCTTATGCGAAGTACTACATGAGGGACGACGCGGTGGCCGTGCTTGAAAGGGGCGGCGTAGCCCTCATCGCAGGCGGAACCGGAAATCCCTTCTTCACCACCGACAGCGGAGCAGCCCTCCGGGCCTTGGAAATCGGGGCCGACGCCCTGCTGAAAGGTACCCGCGTGGACGGCGTCTATACGACCGATCCGGAAAAGGATCCCACGGCCGTCAGATATGATGCCCTCAGCTTCGACGAGGCCATTTCAAAGCGCCTGAAGGTTATGGACCAGACCGCCTATGCCCTGTGCTCCGACGGCAAAATGCCCATCATCGTCTTCGACATGAACGCAACTGGAAATCTTACGAAACTCATTGCCGGAGAAAAAATCGGCACACTTGTTCATCCTTAAAAATTTAATATTATGAAAGCTGAATCTTTGTTAGGTTTTATCGCCGGAGCAGTGGCAGGCGCCCTGGCCGGTATCCTCTTCGCCCCGGATAAAGGTGAAGTCACCCGTAAAAAAATTATGGACGCGGCAGCAGAAGGCTACGAAGAAGTCTGCGAAGGCGCAGAAGAACTGGCCCATCAGGCCAAGGTGCGCTACCGCTATGCCCGAATCGAGGCCAACGCCCTCCGGAAAACCCTGGAAGAAAAGGGTGCAGAGCTTTCCGAAGAAATCCGGGCCGCCCTTCTGGAGAAGATGGAGAAATTGGAAGAAGCCCTGGATAAAGCTTAAGCCATGGGGGCTTTCAAACGTCCGTTCGAGCTGCTCTCGGGCGATACCAAAACATACCTGGACCTTAGGCTGGACGAATTAAAACTGCAGATTACCAAAGGTCTGTCGCTCACCATCGGCCAGATCATGACCATGGTGCTTCTCCTCGTATGCCTTTCCTTGATTATCTTCGCCCT
Organism: uncultured Bacteroidia bacterium; assembly: GCA_902772985.1. Taxonomy (GTDB): domain Bacteria; phylum Bacteroidota; class Bacteroidia; order Bacteroidales; family UBA932; genus Cryptobacteroides. The sequence goes on from CACYCP010000031.1 coordinate 1,084, forward strand.
GGCGATGGGAGCCATATTCTTTGTTGGGGAACTGCTTGGCAGTAACGCTCTTGGCGCACTCATAGTGGCCGGAATCCTGGCCATTGCAACGCTTGTTATTTTCTCTCTCCGCAAAAATATGTTCGTGGACGGTTTTGTAAAACTGTTCTCCGGAATCCTGCGCGAAGATGATGGCAAGATTAACAACATGAAAGAGCTTGACTTCATCCAGAATAGGCTTAAGGCCGATATTCCCCGCCAGGAAAGACTTCTGAGCGAGGATCTTGAAGGCGCGAAGGACATGTTCAGGCCCAAGAACCTGTTTTCGCAGTTGAGTCTTGGGTTAGTCCGCGGAACGAAAAAACTGCTTGAAAAATAATTGTTATGTACGAAGATCCACTTGAGAGAATAGAGCGCGAAGAGCGCGAACGCAAGGAGAAAAAAGGCCCCCGCACCGTTGCAACGGTGCTTGCCATCATTGCAGCTGCACTTGCACTTGTGCTGGGATACCTGCTTTACCAAAGGAATACGCTGGTTCATGAGCTGGAAGATGAGAAGGCCGAACTGGCAAGCCAGATGGTAGATCTCCAGAACGACTTCAATTCCCTGAACACGGACTACGAGAACATCAACCACCAGCTGGACACCTCCCGCGAGCAAGTTGCAATGCTCATCGAGAAGCTGAACAAGACGGAGGCCACCAACCGCGCGAAGATTCGCCAGTACGAAAAGGAACTTGGAACCCTCCGCGCCATAATGAAGGGCTACATCGTTCAGATTGACTCGCTTAACACCCTTAACAAGAAACTTACGGCCGATGCCGCCGCCGCCCGCAGGGAGGCAGCCCAGAGCCGTATGGAGAACGAAGTACTTGCCCAGCAGGTAGAGAACCTGTCCTCCCAGGTCAATGCCGGAAAGGTGCTTAAGGCCCGCGCAATATCCCTGGCCGGTTACTACAGCAACGACAAGGCCGGAGACCGTCACAGCCGTGTGCGCTATATGGTTGCAAACCTGTCGCTGGTGGAAAATTCCCTGGCCGACCACGGTCCGGTGCGGGTTTACGTGAGGGTGAAAGACCCTGAAGGCGTCCTTCTGATGAACACCGAATCGGCAGAATTCACGGTTAACGGCGTCACCCTCCAATCGACTGCATCCCGCGAAGTGGACTACGAAGGAGGCGAAGTGGACATGTCCATCTACATCAACGACACCGGCGAGTTCATCAAGGGTGTCTATACGCTGGAGGTATATACCAACCAGGCCCTGCTTGGCCGCGCAGAATGCATGCTGCGGTAGTATGATCTACATTCACGTCCCTTTCTGCCGGTCTTTCTGCACCTACTGCGACTTCTACTCGGAGCTGCTGGGTGAAGAGGCCGGCCCCCTCAAGCGCTACACCGATGAGCTCTGTGCAGAAATCAAACGGCGCAGCGGCGAAATGGACGACAGCCTTAAAACGCTTTATTTCGGCGGTGGGACCCCGTCCCTTCTGCCTCTGACCCACCTTACCCGCATTCTTCTTACCCTGGAGGAATGCGGGCATGGCGGTCCCTACCGTGAGTTCACCATGGAGGTGAATCCGGACGACATAGTGGAAAAAGGCCTGCCCTACGCCCAAAGCCTTAAAGCCCTGGGCGTGAACCGGATAAGCATCGGCGTCCAGTCATTCGACGATGAGCTCCTTCGCTGGATGAACCGCCGGCACGACGCCCTTTGTGCCAAGGAAGCCTTCCGCATCGTCAGGGAGGCTGGAATAGACAACATTAGCCTGGACCTTATCTTCGGCCTGTCCAATTTGTCGGACAAGGGCTGGGAGAGCACCATAGACCAGGCCCTGGAGCTGAATCCGGAACACATTTCCTGCTATCAGCTTTCGGTAGAAGGAGAAAGCCTCCTTGCAGCCCTTGTGGAAAAAGGGGAATACGAAGAGGCCTCCGATGAACTTTGCCGGCACCAGTACGACATCCTTTGCCAAAAGATGAAGGCCGCAGGTTATTCCCACTATGAAATTTCCAATTTCGCAAAACCCGGCTTCGAAGCAGTGCACAACGGCGGCTACTGGCAGCGCCGGCCCTATGTAGGCCTTGGCCCCAGCGCCCATTCCTTCAGCGGCAAGGGCCGAAGCTGGAACGACGAGATTCTGGAAGACTACCACCTTACCAGCGAAGCCCTGAGCGTGGAGGACGAGAAGGTGGAAACGCTGATGCTGGCGCTTCGCACCGCCCGGGGCATCGATGCCGAATTCCTTACGGCAAACTGCCTGCCGGAAAACATCAACCGCCTGGTAAAGGCCGGGGCCCTGGTAAAAACAGGCTCCCGCTACCGCATACCGGAAGACCATTTCTTCGTATCGGACGAAATTATAAGAGAACTCGTATGACATACCTTAGAAGAGCCCTTAAATACTTCATCCAGATTTGTTTGATCTTCGCTATCATAATCGGCATCCTGATACTCTCCGGTATGGTTTCCAAAGATATCAGTGTGGCCTTCCGAAGGGGCTGGGATTCCATTTTCATGATTCTTGGCATCTTTGCCGTCATGAGCGCCGCCTACCCTTTCTTCGGCTACGGCAAGCGCAATATCCTTGCCTATGGAGATCCGGCCGATTACACCGACGCCATCAAAGAGGCGATGGCCCTGCGCGGATATATTCTGACAGGAGAAGAGGACGGGGAAATGTGTTTCCGCCTGTCCTCACCGCTCAACCGGGCCGCCAGGCTCTGGGAAGACAGCATAAGGATAAAGCCCCAGCTGGGCGGATTCCAGGCGGAAGGCCTGATAAGGGACCTTGCAAGGGCGGTTTCCTCTATCAATTACAAAATCAAAGAAGTGAAAAACGATGACTGACAGCAGAAAATTTAAAACCGTTGCAAAGTTCAACGAACGCTTCCAGGCCGAGCTATGCGCCGCAAAAATAAGAGACCACGGCATTCCTGCCGCGGTCTTCGGTGGTGATTCCTCCTATCCTTCACTGGGCTATGCAAAGCCCGTAGAGGTGAAGGTGAACGAGGAAGATTATGATGAAGCCCTGAAACTTATTACAGAAGCTTAAGGCGTGCTGCAGCCTGTTCGGCATACTTGGTGCCGGAGAGCTTCTGGTAATACTCCTTGGCAGTAGCCTTGTTGCCAGCCTTTTCGGCAGTAGCGGCAATGGTGTAGATTACATCCGCGGCATCCTTGGCCTTGGGTTCCAGTTCAAGATATTTCTTATAGGCGTCAATGGCGGCCGAATTCTTGCCAAGCTTGGTGCAGGTTCCGGCCAGGAGTTTATAGGCATTGGCGCTGGGGGCCACCTCGATTGACTTCTCATAGGCGGTCACGGCATCGGCATTTTTACCGGCCTTTGCAAATGCCTGTCCCTGACGGAGATAAGCCGAGGAAAGGGCCTTGGGAGCCTGGGGCGAACCAAGTTCGTTGGCCTTGGTGAGGGAGACGATGGCGTCGTCGGTGTTACCACCCTGGAGAAGAGCCTGGCCCAGAAGAAGGTTTGCCTGGGCATCTTCCGGATTGAGAGCTACAACTTCCTTGAAACTTGCAGCGGCACCGGCGAAGTCCTTGTCCTTGAGCTGGACGGAACCCTTACGCAAATAAACATTGGGAACTAGTTCTGATACGCTGGCTGCAGCCGATTCATTCTCGTATTCGGCGGCAAGGGTCTTTGCCTCGGAAAGGGTGATGAGAGCCTCGTCATAGTTCGCATCGTTGATTTGCTCCTTGGCGACGGAAATGAGGGTGCTGGTAATGGCCTCCTTGCACTTGCCCACAAGTTCTTCGGCCTCTTCACCTTCGCAGGCGGATGCCTGCTCCAAAGCGGCACGGAACTGTGCGAGAGCCTCTGTCTTACTGGTTTCCAGAGCCTGGGCTCCGGCGTTGAAAGCCTCGACGGCAGCATTGAAATCCTGGGCTGAAAGCATGATTGCGGAAAGACCCAGAGCGGCTAATGCAGTGAATAAACGTTTCATCTTTCTCAATATTTTTAATCCTAAGTTAATACATTACTTGGCATATGGCTTGCAAAAATAGTAAAATATGTTGTAATTTTGTAAGAAATAAACCCAAAATGAGTCTTTCTTACCCAAAGTACATTCTGTCGCTTGTTTTTGCGTTTGTATTTTTCTCAATATCCGTGCCAGCGCAGAACCTGCCCCAGCTGCCCATGGATTCCCATATAATAAAGGGAACCCTCTCGAGCGGCGTCACTTATTATATGGTGACCGACGCATCGGAGAAGGGCTATGCGCAGATAGCCATAGTGCAAAGAGACTCCAAACTTTCGCAAATCAAAAGGAACCGCCTGGAATCGGAAGTCTTCGGCCGGATGGCAATAGCTCCGGGAAGCGACGGTTTCATATACGAGCAGGACAATTCCACCATTTACCGCTTCCGCCGCATCCCCTTTTACCGGCCCGAGGTCCTGGACTCCACCCTTCTTTACAGTTTCGAACAAATTGCCGTCACAAAGACTCCGCAGGCCATAATAGTGAGCGGAGACATAGACGCCGTGGAACTGAAAAAGAAAATGGACGTCTTCTCCCTTCTGGTGCCGAAGCAGGAAAAGGACAGGCCGGCGATAACCAAGGAATGGGTGTCGAACCCCGCCCCCACAATTACGATTTGCCCCGACGGAAAGGCCGAAGTCTTCGTCACCTACCGTAGCGCCAGGATTCCCGCCGCCAATATGAACACCGCCCAATCCATCGTGACCGAACTCTTTGGAAAGGAACTTCTGGTCATAGCGAAGCATCGGCTGGAAAAGAATCTGGCGGAAAGCGGTATTCCCCATGCCCCAATAAGCACAAAGGCGGTTTACAGTGCCGATTATGGCGGCGACGAGCTTTACGGAATTGGCGTGCGCGTAGCTCCGGAGGACATTGCAAAGACTATGGATGTCCTGGCCTGGACCCTGGGAGAACTTGAAGAGAACGGTGCGGGGGTCACAGAATTTTCGGAGAGCAAACAGGTACTTCTGCCCGAAGTCAGGCGCCGAGCCCACATTCCTCCCTCTACCGAGGATTATGTTTCCCGCTGCATAAGCAACTACCTGTACGGCGCAAGCCTTGCTCCCGACAGTGAAACCATGCGCCTTTTTGCAAAGAAGAATGTCACCGACATCGTGGAAGCCAGCCTTTTCAACAGCTTCTCGGGCGCGTTGCTTACGGACCTGGAAAACCTGGACCTGCATCTTGGCGGCGTCAAAGACAGCCTGGACGAGAACAGCGCCCTTTTCAATTACAATTTGAACTGGCTGCTGGGCTCATACAACATCAAAAACAAGGATTACGCTTGGCACGGGGCCGATTCATCGGCTTTCGAAGTCAGCTGCCCGAAGGTTAAGATAAAGAATGAAAAGACCGAACCCGTGACCGGAGGGACAATGTGGACCTTCTCAAACGAGCTTCGGGTTGTGTTCAAGCCGGTAAAGGGCTGCGGCATCTTCAATTATGCCCTGGAGCTGAACGGAGGGCTCAACCAGATTGGCAACCTCCGCGAGGGGGAGGGCGCCTACATAGGCGAGATGCTAAAACTCCACGACATTGCCAGCGTCCCTGCAGACGAGGTTCAGGATATCCTTTGCGCCAATGGTGTCAGCCTGGAGTGCACGGTGGACATAAACAGCATGGCCATAAAGGGAGACGGCCCGGCCGACAAACTTGAGCTGGTGCTGAAAACCCTGCTGGGATACTCCGTGGGCCGGAATTTCAATAACGATGCATTTGAAAGATATTGCAAGAACGAGGCTCTTCGCGAAAGCAGCGTAGAAGATGAACTTTACTTCAGGATGCAGCCCGGATTCAAGTACACCGGCCGGAAAAAGGCAGGTGTGCTTAGCGTTGAAACGCCGAAAAAGGCCTCCCGCTATTTCTCCGACCGTTTTTCCAGGGTTAACGACGGAGTCCTCATAATCTCCGGGGACCTGGAGGCCGATGCCGTGAAAAAGCTCCTGAACCGTTATCTTGGAGGCTTCAATACGGCTAAAGGCGGTGCCGGGCGGAAAAGCGTGGAATTCAAAGCCTTCAGCGGCGCAACCACGGCCAACGGCACCATCGGCGAAAAGGGGGTCTATCTGCTGATGGACGCCGAATATGCGGTTACCGGAGAGAATGTTTATAATGCAAAGGTGGGAGTAGAGGCTCTCCGGAGGACGCTCGCCAGCCATCTGGCCGGTTATGGCTTCACCTCGGAGGTATCCCTTAACCTTATGGTCCAACCCCAGGAACGAGCTCAAATCTTCATTTCCTGCAAGCCCATCCCCGCCGACAAGCTGCCGGTGGATATTTGCGACGCCGATGTTGAAAGGGCCCTGTCGGCCGTCAGGCTCGCCATAAAAGACGCCGCAGGAAAGCCGCAGGAAGCAGTGGACATCAACGCCTGGAAAGCTCTAATGGCCGAAAATACCAAAAGCAGCCTGGCAACGCCTTCAGGCTTTGCCGGGGCCCTTCTTGACCGCTACTCATCCAATAAGGACCTTACCAGCCGGTACACGGAATACATCAATGCCGTGAATCCAGCCACGGTTCAGGAATTCATTTCCACCATGGCGAGCGGCGGACGCATCGAGTATCTGGTCCAATGAAATTCGGCACTATAATAGAAATTGGCGACATCCTTGTTTCCGAGGATGTGGTGATGGAGTTTTTCGCCTGCGACTATCCGCAGTGCAAAGGCAAATGCTGCATCGTGGGCGACAGTGGTGCTCCGCTCAAGGAAGAGGAACTGGAAGCCCTGGAGCAGAATTACCCCGCCTATTCCCCAATTATGAGCCCGGAAGGCAGGGCCGCCGTGGCCGAAAAGGGTTTTTTTGAGATTGACCGTGAGGGGGACATCGTTACGCCCCTTGTGAGCGGCAGCGAAGAGTGCGCCTTCTGCCTGTTCGAGGAAGGAAACTGTTTCTGCGCCATCGAACGGCAGTTCGACCGCGGACTGTCCCGTTTTAAAAAGCCTATTTCCTGCTCCCTTTATCCCATCCGCACCGTCGATTTGGGAGGAGGACGCCTGGGCCTGAACCTACACCGCTGGGATATTTGCAAAGAGGCCTATGAAAAAGGCCGGAAAGAAGGAATACGGGTTTATGAATTCCTGAAAGGCCCTCTTACCGATGCTTTCGGGGAGGAATTTTATTCGGCGCTGTCGGCCGCTGCACAAATGCTCATTTCGCAAACGTCGCAGTGAAAATCGGCCCTCAGGCGCTTTCCACCGTTGATTAAAAAGAGCGGGGCAGCAGTTTTGCTTTGCCCTTCGCGGGGGCAAAGGCCCAGTTCGTAGCGGATGCAATATTTGCTTCGCATAAGCTGAGCCCCCCTTCGGTGGGTAAGTTCGTATGCCTCCTCTATACTGTCGCTACCCCTTCGGGTGTAGAGCTCTCTGGCGACAGAATTTGCCACATTAGCCTTGTAGTCCAGGCTGACGGGGGCCTTAACCGCCTCGTTCTCCTTACCCTTTCCAAGCGGTATGGCCTTTGGCGGCATTTCATCCAGAAGACTGGCCAGGTCCCGGCGCATTCCATTAAGGAAGGAAAGAGGGAGAAAAGGAAGGGGGCCTTCTACGGCAACATCTACAAGCTTGAATTCATATATGGAACTGCTTTTTGACAACTGGGCTCTGATGGATTCCATCATCCGTTCCACGTTTTGAGCCGGACTGTCAGGTGCCAAGGCCTCCACCTGGCCGCTTCTGCCATCCTCCGTTAATGCCGAAAGCGATATTCTTCCGTCTTTCAAAAGAAGTTTTAACTCCACCGGAATGCGCCTTACAGGCTTTGAGGCCTCGATTTCCTTTTCAAATTCAACGCTTATGTTACGGTACAGTTTCTGTCCGTGGACAAGTCCTTCCACACTCTTGCACCTGATGTCGAATCCCCTGCAGACATCGGCCCGGAAGCCGGAAATCGTGCCGTCGGGGGCAAGGAAGGACAGGCCGTCGCCATTGGAAAGCCGCAAGGAGGGGGATGCCGGGGCGATTCGAATGCCGTTCGGGAGGATGCGCTCCAGCGTTCCAATGTACTCCCCCATCGATTTAGGCGCTTCAAGGGAGGCCCACCTTCCCCTTTTTCCGTCAAGGAAAAGCTGGGTATAGGCCCGGTTGAAGGTCTTTTCCAGATTGGGGCGCACTCCCCCGGTAATCTTTCCGAACGAGGCTCTCCGGTATAACTCCGGATGCTTCAGAACAAGGGCATCAAGGGCGTCTGAATAGGCCTTGCAGACGTTTCTCACATAGGATTCGTTTTTGAGCCGGCCCTCGATTTTGAAAGAGCACACCCCAGCCTGGGCAAGATCTTCCAGGCGGCCCAGGAGATTATAGTCCTTCAGCGAGAGGAGCGGCTTGTTCCGGGCTATAAGCTTTCCGTCAGAGTCTTCCAAATCATAAAGGCTTCGGCAGGCCTGTATGCAGGCTCCCCTATTGGCACTCCGGCCACTGAGGTATTCGGAAAGATAACATTCCCCGCTGTAGCATACGCACAGGGCCCCGTGGACAAAAAATTCTATTTCCGTATCCACGGCGGCTCTGATCGAGCATATCTCCTCCAGGGAAAGTTCGCGTTCCAGCACCAGGCGGTCATAGCCGAGACTTTCGATGAAGCGGGCTTTTTCCGGGGTTCGTATAGAACACTGAGTGCTGGCGTGAAGGGCCATCCCGCTGTCTTTTGCCATCTCCAGCACAGCACCGTCCTGGATTATCAAGGCATCTGCGCCGGCATCGGCCAGTTGCTTGACAAGTTCCTTCACCTGGGACAGTTCCTGCTCATAGACAATGGTATTTACCGTAGCGAAGATTCGTACGCCGAAACGATGGGCGTACTCGCAAAGGCGGGCTATGTCCTCAATGGAGTTTCCCGCCGCCAGCCTGGCCCCGAAGGCCGGTCCGGCGATGTACACGGCATCGGCCCCGCAGTCAATTGCCGCGAAGCCAATCTCCGCCGTCCTTGCCGGCGCCAGCAGTTCCAAAGTTCTCACCCTGCAAATATAACACTATATCTTGTCATTACCGTCAAAACCATTGTCATTCACGGCAACACCCATGTCATTCCGATTGTCGCCGAGAAATCTGTTGGCCATTTTTTTTGTTTTTTGAATCAATAATGACTACCTTTGTTCGGTATCAATATACTTCGCGTATGGGCTTTCGTCTCACACATCTTTCCGCGAAGGTCGCTCCCGATTTTCGGCGGGGGCAGATAACTTATTGCAAATCAATTAGTTATAACCCTAATAACCTATGAAAGAAAAACTTTTTTACCTCGCACCTGAGTGCGATGAGATTGCATTGTCCCTTGAAGGGGTCATTGCACAAAGCGCCCCCGGCTTCAACGACGGTGGAGATCTTGATTCACTATTCAGTTAATGGAGGAACACAGCTATGAAGAAAATTTTTGCATTGGCAGCCTTTGCTGTAGTTTTGGCCGTTTCCTGCCAAAAGAATGACACCCCGGCCACCGACCAGAAGCCCGCAGGCATCCCTATGAAACTCATTGCCGATTTCGATGCCACAAAAATCACCTATGCTCCGGACGGTAACGTACTGAAAGCTTCTTGGGAAGCAACTGAAACCATTTCCGTAATAACCTTAGATGAACAAGAACAACTTGTCTGTATAGATAATTTCACTTCCACTGGTGCGGTCGGACGTGAAAAAGCCGAATTTACCGGCACCTTCAACGGGGGAGATTCTCCGGCAGGAGTAATTGTCATCTATCCTGCATTAAGCGATAATGGTGCAGGCCAATATGCGACGGCACCCTACATTGATCGTTATGGCAACGAACATAGTTTCATCTATGATGCAGAGGTTGGAAGCGAGTATATTCAAGACAATGCCCAAGATCTTAAGCAAGCGGCCGACAATGACGCCTCGCATCTTAAGAATTATTGCATCCTGAGCGGAGTGGCCAATATTGCCGACATCAAGACAAACACCCTTAACGTGACTCTTTCTCACGAAATGATAGTGCTTAAAGTGACTGCAACTTTCCCGGATGCATTGAAAGGAAAAACTTTGCAAAAGATGATAATTGCTTCATTTGACAGCTCAGATAATATAAAAGGTTGGTCCCGCCGCGGGTCTTGGGAGTATATTAATATCCCGTCGATTCATTTAAATGGCCCTGGATCCATATGGAGCAATACCTGGGACCTGTATGCCGATTTTGTCATCCCGGATTCCGGAATCGCAACCTTGTATTTCGTCAATATCAAACTCCAGGACATGGAAGCAGGAGACAAACTGAAATTCACCGCAACCGTTAACGACGTCGAATGCACTCCTGTCTTCAAGACCTTCAATGCTGACAAGACATTTGACAAGGGCAGTATCTACCGTATTTCCGTTACAATTCCGGATTAAGATGTAGTTTACTTTTTCTTTCACTCCTGCGGCCATCTGGCCGCAGGAGTTTTTGTTTCCTCCTCAATCACACCCTCGTGCACGAAAATGCCCGATATTGTGCACCGGATGGGGTAAAACTGATGACGGTACACGTAAAGTTCCAAAGTTGTTTCTGGTTAATTCCGGTCATACGTTCAAGGGCCGATTTGGTGAAAATCTAGCAATACATCCGGAGAAAAGAACGGGTCCAGGTGCCTATTGTTTTTCAAATTCTATATCAATTCCAGGACAAGTTCCACGTCCCCATAGCGGGCAGGGAGACCACTGTAGCGTTCGATGTAGGAGCGGGTAAGGGAGCCACGCCAGACGATGTCGTCCCGGCTGTTCATAGGCAGTTCCACCTCGAAACCGTAATTCTTGGAATTGTATTTTACCATTGCCGTGCACTTCCACGTAGTTCGCGTTCCACCATCGTCTTCCAGCATCATAAAAGCACAGTTTCCAAGCTGAGCGGCCCAGTCCGACACCAAAACTGCATTGAAGGGAAGTTCCTCCCCGATCTGATTCCGCCGCACCACGATGAGAAAATCCGTAACTGTCGGTTCGTACAGACGCAGTTCGGCCTCGGTGGAAGCCATGAAGTTTTCAATGCTGCCACACTTTACGAAAAATTCCGAACCGCCCTGGAACCAGGAATCGTAGTTTCTGTTGGCTTTGAAAGAACGCAGGACCAGGGTTTTCATTTCATCACTCATAGTGGCCGATGAACGGATAACGATATCCCCTCCGCCATTTCCCCAGTCGGGATCCTCCCGACGCCGCATTTCAAGGGACTTGTACTGTGCGTCAGAATTCCGGTTAATCACCCACACGGGCTGCTCCGAGGCCATTTTTTCACTGACAAACACCTTCTGGACGCTGCCATCCCTATTCAATGAATACCCGACATTCCGCTCTGCATCATCCCCCGGATCCCAGGTTACGACCGGAAGGCTTTCCCCGTCCCACTCCTGGCTGAAAGGCCAATAAATCTGGATGTCTGAAACAGACAGCGAGTCCAGGAACTCCCCTGCATCCACGTCTCCAGCGGCTTTGGTGGTGGCAAAATACTCGCTTGCCGCCTTTTTAAACAGCTCCTTCAAAGGCACGGAGTAACTGCCCGCCGCCTTGGTGGGACTGTCTCCAACCCCTTTACCCGGCACTTCGAACAGGTCTTTCATCAGATATTCCTCGTCATACCCATTTCCTGCCGATGCCCCTGTGGCATCCAGCACTTCCTGCATCTGTTCCTGCCCAAGCGGAACCATCGATAAAATGGCCGCAACATCCTCCAGGGCCGTAAAACTCTCCTCTTTCTCCTCATTAATTTCATTCATGTCGAAATCGAACGGGTCGCACGAGACCAGCAGACCTAAGATGCAAAGCCCCCCCAAAAAAATACTTCTTCTTTTCATAATTTTTCTTCCCGCATTTATGCCGGGTTCCTCTTTGCAAAGTACAGAATACTTATCCGTGTAGAAAAGTTTCACAACGGATAAGTTTAAAAATGACCCCAGACAATACTGTGGGGCCTATTTGCTGTTGATAAGTATGCGGGGTTTTGAGGAAATATCCTCTAGGATGACGCTATGGGTGAATCCCTTGTCCATAAAAAGCCGCCGGGTATGGTCTCCCAGTCGCTCGTTTATCTCCACTATGACACTTCCGCCAGGAGCGAGGAAGCGTCCGGCCCAGTCTGCAACGGCACGGTAATAGAGCAGCGGATCGGCATCCGGGACAAAGAGGGCAAGCGACGGCTCATAATCCAGTACGTTCGGCCTCATTTGCGCCTTCTCGCTTTCCATAATATAAGGAGGGTTCGAAAGAATCAAGTCGAAGGGCCCGTAAGGAAATTCCTGGCCGATGTCCAGCACATCCGAACAGACAAAGACAGGGGCTGGTGCGAAGTCCTGGCTGCGGGCGATGCAAAGTGCTTCTTCGGAGATATCCGTTCCAACAACAGCGGAGCCCGGAAGTTCAAGGGCCATGGTCCAGGCAATGCAGCCTGAGCCGGTGCAAAGGTCCAGTACCCGGAACGGCCTCCCATCGGCAATTTTCAAGGCTTCAGAAATAAGCAGCTCCGTTTCGGGACGGGGAATGAGGACTCCCGGGGCGACGTGGAAACTCCGGCCGAAAAAATGGGCCCGGCCAAGGACATACTGGATGGGCTCTCCTTTTTTAAGGCGCTCCAAAGCGGCGGAAAGGGCAGGCTGCGCCTCCGGAGATATTAAAAATTCCGGCTCTGTTATGTGGGTATAACTTTTAGTGCCAAGCAGGCTTTCGCACAGCATCAGAACAATATTTCGGGCCTCCGGCTCCCCATACAGGGGCGAAAGGTCCGAAACAGATTGCTTAAGAAAGGCTGCCAGCAGCATCAATTGTTTTCAATTATGATGCTCAGGAAGTCCGATATGCTCATTCCTGCTGCGCGGACCATCTTTGGTACCAGGGATGCATTGGTCATTCCGGGGATAATGTTCACCTCCAGGAAATAGAGGCCGTCCGGAGCGGAAATATAGTCCATCCTCACAAGGCCCTTGCAGCCAAGCTGTTTGTACAGGCGGCGGGAAACGTCCTGGACCTGCTTGCTGAGTTCTTCGGGAATCTGTGCGGGGCACACCTCCTGGGAAAAGCCGTTGTATTTGGCATCGTAGTCGAACCAGCCGTTCTGGGAGATTATTTCAATCACAGGCAGGGCCTTGGTCTGGTCTCCGTCCGTATAAACGGCGCAGGTAAGTTCATGCTCGCACGAAATGGCGGCTTCAACAATGACCGTATCCCCTTCGGTAAAAGCGTAACGGCAAGCCTCGGCCAAGTCCTCGGCCTTTTCAACCTTGGTTATGCCGAAGCTGGAACCTCCGCTGGTGGGCTTCACGAAGAGAGGAAGGCCTAACTCTTTAACCGCCTTACGGCTGAAATCTTCGACATCATCCCCTTTGCGGACGAAGGCATCCTTTGCCATCTTTACGTATTCAACCCCGCGAAGGTAGCTTTTGCAGGAGTACTTGTCGAAAGCCACGGTGGTTACGAAGGAAGAGCAGCTGGAAAAGGGCACGCCCAGCATTTCCAGGTAGCCCTGCAGCAGGCCGGTTTCGCCAGGGGCGCCGTGCTGCATTATGTAGGCGAAGTCGAAATTAATCTTTTCGCCCAGGACCATCACCGAGAAATCGGTCTTGTCCACCTCCGGCTGGGCGCCTTCAGGGAAGGAAATGCGCATGGAATTGACCTTGCGCATCGCCACAAGCTTCCATTCACCCAGGCGGGCGAACACTTCGTAAACATCGTACTTGAATTCGTCGATGCGGGCGGCAGTAAACTCACCGCTGCGGCACGAAACCTCCCATTCCGAGGAATCGCTTCCGTAAATTACGGCAATGGACTGATATTTAGCCATTATTCGAAATAATAATTTTCAAGGTCTGTCATTTCCGGCGCCTGTTCCTCTGTGGCCGAACAGAACGGCCCCTTCAACGAGGCGGGGAACACATCGCTTTCCGATATTCCCAAAGTCCCGTCCTTCAGTACTTTCTGCATCCACAGGCCCCAGATGGGAAGTGCCATGTTGGCTCCCTGTCCCAGGCTGTTGTTCTGGAAACGCACGTAACGGTCCTCGGCACCCACCCATACGCCGGCGGTAATCTTAGGGGTATAGCCTATGAACCAACCATCCGAGTTGTCGTTGGTCGTACCGGTCTTTCCGCCGATTTCACCCTTCAGCCCATAACGGAAACGCAGGCGGTAGCCGGTTCCGCCTCCATCGGTGACGGCGCGCATCATATGTATCATTTCCCCGGTGGCCCGCTGGGAAACGGCTTCCCTCTTGCGGTCGCTGAACTGCCCCAGCACATTGCCGTCGCAGTCTTCAATGCGCGTGACAAAGATGGGAGCGGTATAGAAGCCGCCCGAAGGGAAAGTATTGTAGGCGGTAACCATATCGTAAACCGAAAGGTCGGCCGAACCTACGCAGAGCGACACTACGGGGTCGATGAATCCGCCCACGCCCATCTTCCTCATCATCGAAACCATCGCCTCCGGCCCAAGCTGCTTCATAAGCCAGGCCGATACCGAATTGGAGCTGTGCGCAAGGCCCCAGGTAAGGCTTACCATACTGCCGTCGGCGTGAGTGTCGTGGGGAGTCCAGGTCTGGTCTCCGTTCACCACGATTACCACCGGCGAGTTAAGTACCTTGTCGCAAGGGGTCATCCCGGATTCCATGGCCTGGGCATAGATGAAAGGCTTGACGGTGGAACCCACCTGACGCTTTCCCTGGCGCACGTTGTCATATTTGAAATAGCGGTAGTCGGGACCTCCCACATAGGCCCTGATGTGGCCAGTTCCGGGCTCTATGGCCATGAATGCGGCGCGGAAGAAGGACTTGTAGTAGCGGATGGAATCGTCCGGAGTCATGAGGGTATCCCTATAACCGGGCTTTTCCCAGGTGAAAACCCTCATCTTCACAGGCTCGCTGAAGGAGGCCTCAATCTGGGCATCGCTAAAACCCGAGGCCTTCATCATACGGGTGCGGTCGCTCCAGCGGCGCGCCTGTTTCATTATGGTGTTGACGATGGCCGGATCGGTATCCGAGGTGAAGGGGGCGTTCTTGCGATTGCGAAGCTCCCGGAAGAAGGCCTTCTGAAGGTCCTTTCCAAGGTGTTCGGCTATGGCTTCCTCGGCATAGCGTTGCATCTTGATATTGATGGTGGTATAAATGCGCAAGCCGTCCTTGTCCAGGTCGTACGGAGTGCCGTCGCTCTTGAAATTCTTGTTCAGCCAGCCGTACACGGGGTCATCGGCCCAAAGGAGGGAATCCACTTTATAGTCATCCTCGTTGGGGTAGGAACCGCGTTTGGGCTTGGTGGCGCTCATTGTCCGGCGTAGCATGTCCCTGAAATAAGGTCCCACGCCGGTGGTGCGGTCCCCCTTGCGGGTATGAAGCACGATGGGCAGCTGCTGGAGGGAGTCACATTCGGCCTTGGAAAGGTATTTCATTCCGCGCATGCGGTCCAGGACAAGGTTGCGGCGCTTGAGGGCGTTGTCCGGGTTGATGGAAGGATTGTAGCGGGTGGGCTTGTTCACCATTCCCACCAACACTGCGCTTTCCTCCGTCAGGAGCTCGGCGGGACGCTTCCCGAAGAATTGGTTCGCGGCCGATGATATGCCGTATGAATTTGAGCCGAAGAAAACGGCGTTCAGGTACATGTCCACGATTTCTTCCTTGGTGTAGTTGCGCTCCAGCTTGATGGCTGTTATCCATTCCCTGAGCTTGATCCACACCATTTTAATCATCCCTATACGGCCCTCACGGGGATAGAGGGTCTTTGCCAGCTGCTGGGTGATGGTGGAGCCGCCGCCCTGTGAGGAATCCCGGGAAAGAAGGGTTTTGAAAAACACTCGGCCAAGAGACCAGAGGTCCACTCCGGAGTGCTTGTAAAAGCGTTTGTCCTCCGTTGCCACCGTTGCCTGTACCAGCGAGAGGGGCAGTTCGTCGTAACTGACGAAGGTCCGGTTCTCTATATGATAAGTGGTGAGAATCTCCCCGTCTTCGGCAATCACTTGCGTAGCAAGCTTGGAATCCGGATTCTCCAGTTCTTCGATGGAAGGGATATCGGCAAAAGCCCAGACGAGCACCAACAGCAGCAGAAAAGTCACGACAGGAACAATAACTGCCGCCCAGAACCAGAATGTTATCTTTTTCTTTGTTGCTTCGGTCATTTAATATCAAATTTTTACAAAAATAAGCAGAAAATTTGAAAATTGCCCCGATTCTGCTTTACTTTGCAGAAAATTTAGGAGCAATGGGAGGAAAGAATCTTGTTATAGTAGAGTCTCCGGGCAAAGTCCGGACCATTCAGCAATATCTTGGGAAAGAATATCTTGTAAAGGCATCCATAGGCCATATCCGTGACCTTGAGGAGCATAAGTTGAGCGTGGACGTGGATAATGGCTTCAAGCCGGAGTACGTAATTCCTGCTGAAAAGAAAAAGGTTGTGGCCGAACTGAAGAAACTCTCCTCCGAAGCCCAGACCGTGTGGCTTGCCTCCGATGAGGACCGCGAAGGGGAAGCCATTTCCTGGCACCTGGTGGAAACGCTGGCCCTGCCGAAGGAGAAAACCCGCCGCATAGTTTTTCACGAAATCACTAAGAATGCAATACTGTCGGCCATCGATAATCCCAGGGAGATAAATATGGGTTTGGTGGACGCGCAGCAGGCACGCCGCGTTCTGGACCGCCTCGTGGGCTTTGAGCTCTCCCCCATCCTTTGGAGAAAAATTCAGCCGAAGCTGTCGGCAGGACGCGTCCAAAGCGTCGCCCTCCGCCTCATCGTGGACAGGGAAAAGGAAATCATAGCCTTCGTCCCCGAAGCCTATTACAGGGTAGAAGCCCTGTTCAGCCCCGAAGGGAGTGACATCAAAGTCAAGGCGACCCTGGAGACGAAGTTCGACAGCGAGGAGCAGGCACGCCGCTTCCTGGAAGATAGCATCGGCGCAAAATATTGGGTAAGTTCCATAGAGGAAAAAGAGGGCACTAGGGCCCCGGCGGCGCCCTTTACCACCTCGACGCTTCAGCAGGAGGCCTCCCGGAAACTGCATTTCCCCGTTTCCACCACGATGAGGCTGGCACAGAGCCTGTACGAGCGCGGTTTTATAACTTACATGAGAACCGACTCCACCAACCTCTCGTCCCTGGCGCTTGCTACGGCGAAGAAATTCATACTGGACCATTTCGGAGAGGAATACTCCCATCCCCGCCAGTACAAGACGAAATCCAAAGGGGCTCAGGAAGCCCACGAGGCCATTCGTCCCACATACATTGAAAACGCCTCCATTGAAGGCACGGTGCAGGAAAAGAAGCTATATGAACTTATCTGGAAACGCACCGTTGCTTCCCAGATGTCGGAAAGCCGGGTGATGAACACCAAGATAGAGGTCGCCATGGACAAGCGCCCGGAAAAATACAACATCATCTCGGCCGAACTGCTTTTCGACGGCTTCATGAAGCTGTACCTGGAAGGCAGGGACGACGAAGAGCCCGAGAATCCCGAGGAAGTCATGCTCCCGCACATTTCGATGGGATGCCCGATGACGGAAAACGGGATTGACGCGCTTTGCAAGTTCACCGCTCCCCCGCTGCGCTATTCCGAGGCTTCACTTGTGAAAAAGCTGGAAGAACTGGGCATCGGCCGGCCTTCCACCTACGCGGCAACAGTGGACACCCTCACCCGCGGACGCGGCTATGCCGTCAAAGGCGACAAAGAAGGTGTGACTCACCCTGTAGTGAACCTTTCCCTCCGGAAAGGCCAGATCAAGACCCAGGCCAAGAAGGAAGTTGTGGGAGCCGAAAAAGGCAAATTGCTGCCGCAGGACATTGGAATCATCGTTACCGACTACCTGGTGGACAACTTCAGCAATATCCTGGACTACGACTTCACCGCCAAGGTGGAATCGGACTTCGACAAGGTGGCCGAGGGCAAGAAAAACTGGAGCAAGACCATAGGTGAGTTTTACGGCCCCTTCCATTCCCGTGTGACGGAAGTGCTTGAGGACCGCCGCTTCAGCGGAAAGGTGACAAGGGAAGTGGGCATCGCCCCCGACGGGGAGAAGGTAATCGCCGCCTTCGGAAAATTCGGCCCTTATGTGCAAAAGGGCGATGGCGTCGGAAAGCAAAGCGCATCCCTTGGGAAGGGACAGCTCATCGAGACCATCACCCTGGATGAAGCGCTGAAACTGCTACAGCTCCCCAGGACCGTTGGCAAGGTGAACGGGCTGGATGTCATCGCTACGCGCGGGCGTTTCGGCCCTTACCTGAAATATGGAATGCTGAACCTGTCGCTGCCTCGCGGAAAAGACCCTCTGTACATCTCTCTGGAAGAATGTGAGAGTATTATCCGCGAAGCCAAGGAAGAGAAACCGGCGGCGGAATTCATTGCCGAATACGGCGATATCAAGATTGTAAACGGCCGCTACGGTCCTTACATAAAGAAGGGAGATTCGAATTACAGGATTCCCAAGGGAAAAGATGCCTCAAGCCTCACGGAAAGCGACTGCAAGGCCATCATTGCCAATACGGAACCTACGAAAAAATTCAAGGGAAGAACAAAAAAATAAAATATTATGTCATCTTACCACATCGACCAGATCGACCAGAAAATCCTCTCCTTCCTGGTAAAGAACGCACGCATGCCTTTCCTTGAAATTGCACGCGAATGCGGCGTTTCCGGAGCCGCTATCCACCAAAGGTTCAAGCGTTTGGAGGCAAACGGAGTGATTACAGGGTCCCGGCTTCAGGTGAAGCCTCAGGCCCTTGGCCTGAATGTGTGCGCCTATGTGAGCATCTCCCTTTCGGAATCGACCAAATATCCCGAGGTCATCGCCAACCTCAAGAAGATTCCCGAGATTGTGGAATGCCATTTTGTGACCGGCCGATACGCCATCCTGGCGAAGCTTTACTGCCTGGACCACGACCATCTGATGGAGGTGCTACTGAACACAATCCAGAAGATTCCTTACATCCAGTCCACCGACACTATGATTTCCCTGGACGAGCCCATCGAGCGCCAGGTCTGGGTGAAAGATTTCAAATCCACCACTTATTCCGGAAGGGATTAAAACAGCGAGCGGGCCACCTCCAGGTCCTCGGGAGTAGTTATCTTGATATTATACCTTTCCCCCTGGGCATAGCTTAAGGGAACGCCGAATTTACGCACCACCGAAGCGTCGTCGGTAAAAGCGGTGTCGAAGCCCTGTTTGTAGGCCTCCTTCAGCACCTCGCTGAAGAAAATCTGGGGCGTCTGGGCGCCGAAAATCCTGCCCCTGTCGGGCATCTCTCCGGTGGGACGGAAAGAGCCGTCTTCCAACCTTTCCAGGCCTATCAGCGTGTCGGTTAAGGGGACGATGGGGATAAGGGCGGGAACCGATGCCGCGGCGGTGAAAAGTTCACGGATTTTATCGGCCGATATAAGAGGGCGGACAGCATCGTGAACGGCCACCAAAGCGCCGTCTGGGATATGCTGGAGGGCATTTTGGACAGAATGAAAGCGAGTGAAGCCGCCCACCACCAGGCGCTGCGGACAGTTGAAATTCTCCTTCAGGCAATAGTTCCTCCAGAACTCCAGATTGGCCTGCGGAAGCACCGTTATGATGTGCAGGTCCGGCAACGCCTTGGCGAATTTCTCCAGAGTGCAGCGAAGGATGGGTTTCCCGTCAATTTCCAGGAATTGCTTGGGAACGCTGGCGCCCATTCTGCTGCCGCTGCCGCCCGCAGTAACTATCAGGTATTTTTTTCTGTCCATTGGCGAAATATTTACACAAAATTACGAAAATATTCGTAACTTTGAAAGTTAATCGAACAATGACTTTTAAACCATATGGCTTTTAGATTTTTAAATCAGGAACTGGCCATCGATTTGGGCACCGCCAACACCGTTATTTTCCAGAACGACCAGATTGCGCTGGACGAGCCTTCAATCGTAGCCATTGACAACCAGACTGGGAAATGCATCGCCCTGGGGCAGAAAGCCAAACTGATGCACGAGAAAACCAATCCCGGAATCAAGACCGTCCGTCCCCTCAGGGATGGCGTCATTGCCGATTTCAACGCCGCCGAAATGATGATACGCGGCTTCATCAAGCAGGTGAACGCCCGTCATCGCAGCCTTTTCACTCCAAACCTGAAGTTGGTGGTGGGCATTCCTTCCGGCTCTACGGAGGTGGAAATCCGTGCCGTCCGTGACTCCTCGGAGCACGCCGGCGGCCGTGACGTTTACCTCATCTACGAGCCCATGGCCGCAGCGCTCGGTATCGGCCTGGACGTAGCAGCGCCGAAAGGTAACATGGTGGTGGACATCGGAGGCGGCACAACCGAAATCGCAGTCATTTCCCTGGGCGGCATCGTCCAGCAGGAATCCATCCGCGTGGCGGGCGACGTCTTCACTGCCGATATCCAGAATTACATGCGTCAGCAGCACGTCTTGAGGGTTGGTGAAACCACTGCCGAAAAGATAAAAATCGGCGTTGGCGCCGTCATTACCAAGTTGGACGAAGAACCGGAACCTTTCGTGGTCCGCGGTCCCAACCTTATGACCGGACATCCGGTGGAAGCCCTCATTTCCTATCAGGAAATCGCCCACTGCCTGGACAAGTCCATCGCCCGTCTGGAAACCTCCATCCAGCAGGTCCTGGAACAGACTCCCCCGGAGCTGTACTCGGACATCGTGGAAAACGGCATCTTCCTTAGCGGCGGCGGTGCCCTGCTTCGCGGCCTTGACAAGCGCCTGTCCGAAAGGGTGAACATTCCCTTCCACGTGGCCGAAGACCCTCTCAGGGCTGTAGCACGCGGCACTTGCCTGGCTCTCAAGAACACCGACAATTACTCCTTCTTGATGCGCTAGAAATGAGGCGTCAGAAGGCTCTCCCCACACTCATAAATGTCATCATCTTCATACTTTTGGAGGTGGCGGCATTGGAAATAGTCACCCATCATTCCCTGCTTCAGCAAAGCTGGGTGGCCAAGGCGGGCCAGTTTTTCAAGGGCCACGTCTGGGGAGGGGCCACCAGGGTCAGAAGCTATTTCAGCCTGACGCAAATGAACGACTCCCTTTCCCGGGAGAACAGCATCCTCCAGGGGGAACTGCTCCAGGCCAGGGAAATGCTGCGCGCTGTAAGGCTGGACACAATGAAACTCCAGCAGCAGGAAGGATTCAGCAGCATCCATGCCGAAATCCTGAAAATCAGCCGCAACAAGCAGCACAATTACATTGTACTGAACCGCGGTTTTGAAGACGGGATTATGGAAAAATCGGGAATCATCACCGCAAAAGGCGTAGTTGGAATTGTGACCTCGGTAAGTGCGCATCACGCTTACGCAATGTCTTTCCAGAACAACGACATTTCCATAAGCGCACGCCTTGGAAAGGAAGGCGGGAGCGGCCTTCTGGTATGGGACGGCGTTTCATCAAACGGCGCCATCCTGAAGGAAATTCCCCTCCAGTACCTTTACAGCCCAGGTGACACCGTTTATACCAGCGGACATTCGCTGCTCTTCCCTCCGGACATCCCGCTTGGCACGGCCGGGCAGTCAAAGGTGCGGAACGGCTCCACCAACGAAATTTCCATCCGGCTGTTCCAGGATTTCAAGGAACTTCGCTACGTGACGGTGGTGCACAATAACAGTTTCGAAGAAATTATAGAGTTTGAGCAATGAGAAAGTCCTCTTTTTGGCTGGTTTACGTACTGCTGCTTGTTGCTCAGCTGGTTCTGTGCAACTACGCCAACTTCACCCCGTACGTCTGCGTTACCATCCTTCCGGTGATGGTGCTTTTCCTGCCAATCAGGGTCAAGCCCGTCGGGGCAATGTTAATCGCTTTCGCCACAGGGCTCTGCGTAGATTTCCTTTCCGACGGCCTTCTGGGGGTAAACGCCATTGCACTCATTCCTGTCGCCTTCTTGCGGAACTACATCATTGAACTTGTTTTCGGCCGTGAGCTATTCATCCGAAGGGAAGATTTTTCCGTACGCCTTCACGGTTTCAGCAAGGTTTTCGTATCGACCCTGATAGTAACTGCCATATTCCTTGCCATTTACGTCTGGGTAGAGGCCGCCGGGGCCAGGAGCTTCCAGTTCAACCTTCTGCGTTTCATCTATTCGCTTGCCGCAAGCATGGTGGTGAGCATCCTGTGCTTCCAGTCCCTGGCCGCCCATTCCGCCTGATGAAAGAGGGAAGGCGTCATATTCCCATCCTCGTTGGCCTTGGAGCTGTTGTCCTGCTGCTTCTAGGGAAGGTGTTCTCGCTCCAGATACTGAACGGCAGCTATAAGCAGGATGCCGACCGCAACGCCACGGTCTATGAAACCATCTATCCCACACGCGGAGTCATTTACGACCGGAACGGGGTAATCCTGGTGGGAAACAAGGTGGCCTACGATATAATGGTAAACCCCAGGGACGTGAAGGCCTTCGACACCCTTGCCCTTGCAACCGTCCTCAACGTCAGTCCCCAGTTCATCCGGGAAAGGCTTGACGAGTACCACAAAAGGCGCGGGGCAATCGGTTTCCAGTCGGTGACTATGCTTCGCATGGTTCCGGCCGAAACTTATATGCGTTTCGACGAGGTGAAATACCAGTTTCCCGGCTTCCGCGGACAGGTCCGAAGCATACGCGACTATCCGGTAAATGCCGGCGGAAACCTGCTGGGATACGTTTCCGAAGTGAATCAGGCCTATATCGAAAAGCACAGCGGAGAATATCGCAGCGGGGATTACGCGGGGATGACCGGCATCGAGGCGGCAAGGGAAAAAGACCTTAGGGGAGAGAAAGGATATCACATATACCTCCGCAACTCCCGCAACCAGATCGAGCAGCCCTACAAGGACGGAGCAGAAGACAAGGAGGCCATCCCCGGCAAAAACATCGTCACCACCATAGATGCCACGCTCCAGCAGTACGGACAGGAACTTATGCAGAACAAGGTGGGCTCCATCGTTGCCATAGAGCCCTCCACCGGGGAAATCCTGGCGCTGGTCTCTTCGCCCGGCATAGACGTTTCCCAACTGGCCGACATCGGCAAATACTGGAACGAAATTGCGAACGACCCCTACAAGCCCATGTACAACCGGGCGGTGCAGGCGTCCTATCCTCCGGGTTCTGTGTTCAAGCTGGTAAACGGGCTCATAGGCCTGCAGGAAGGCGTTTTGCAGCCAAGTTACACCTATTCCTGCCATATGGGTTATCATTTCGGCGCAGGCCATAAGCTTGGCTGCCATGCCCATAAATCACCCTTGAACATGGAGGAGTCCATAATGATGTCCTGCAACGCATACTACTGCTATGTACTGAAGAACATCCTGGACAACCGCAAATACGATTCGGTTGCCGACGGCCTTGACGCCTGGCACGAATATGTGGAAAGTTTCGGCTTCGGACGGAAGCTGGAGAGCGATTTCCCGGCCGAGCTCAGCGGCGGCATCCCCACCTCCAAAACTTACAATCGCGCTTATGGCAAGGGCCGGTGGAATTCCACCACCGTCATCTCCCTTTCCATCGGTCAGGGAGAGATTCTTGCAACGCCGATGCATCTGGCGAACCTTTGCGCCACGATTGCCAATCGGGGGCACTACTATATTCCGCACATCATCAAGGCTTCGGAGGGAATTGAGATTGACGAGCGTTTCCTGAAGCCACAATACACCAAGGTGGACACCGTGCATTTCCCTAAGCTCATCAAGGGAATGTGGCGTGCCGTAAACTCCGGTCCGGGTATGGGCGGAACAGCCTGGATTGCCCATATCGATTCGCTGGACGTGTGCGGAAAGACCGGTACGGCGCAGAATCCCCGGGGTGCCGACAATTCCGTTTTCATCTGCTTCGCCCCTATGGACAATCCGAAGATTGCAGTGGCGGCGTATGTTGAAAACGGCGGTTTCGGAGCCACTTATGCAGCCCCCATGGCTTCGCTTATGGTGGAAAAATACCTGAAAGGCAGCGTGAAAAGGGATTACCTGGAGACCAGGATGAAAGAGGCAAACCTTATGTCAAGGGTGAAACGTGACTGACGGCAAAGTTCATACAAGACAGTCAATGGACTGGTGGCTGGTAGGAACCTACCTTATCCTGGTTTTCATCGGCTGGCTGAACATTTATGCCGCAACACATTCTGCCGAATCGGCCACAATGTTTGACTTTTCCGGTCGCGCGGGGAAGCAGTTCGTGTGGATTCTGACCAGTATATCCCTGGCTGCAATTATCCTGTACGTTATTCCGCCAAAGCTTTTCGAGGGGCTTTGCCTGCCTTTTTATATCTTCGTCCTGGTGCTGCTGGTGGTGGTGATATTCGTGTCCAAGGACGTCAAGGGCTCGCATTCCTGGTTCGAGCTCGGGCCAGTTAAATTCCAGCCGGCCGAAATTTCCAAGATTACCACTTCGCTGATGCTGGCCTTCGTGATGAGCCAGCAAAGTTTCAGGATGTCCCGCTTCCGGGATTTCGCCCTGGTATGCGCCATTATCGGCCTTCCAATGCTCATTATCGTTGCCGAAAGCGAGACCGGAAGCGCTCTGGTTTATGCCGGTTTCATCTTCGTCCTGTACAGGGAGGGGCTGAACGGCTTGTGGCTGGGCTTGCTGGGGCTTATCGTTATGCTTTTCATCTCTACGCTAACCTCCGGGGCCTACACTTCGTTGATGCTGATGCTGGGGCTGCTGGTCCTGATAAATTCTTTGTCGGCCTATCCGAAATTTTGGAAAAGGCTTACCTGGGGCGGCGGATTCATAGTTCTTCTGCTGCTGTTGCCCCGCTTTATGGACTGGGTCTATTCGCTGGTCCAGGCCAGGATTGACCATATTGCGAACGTGACCTGGGTGCCGGAGGCGGGATATACGCAGGACTACTTCTGGAGTTTCCTTCTGGATGTCAAGCCGCTCTATGTGATGCTGGCGCTGTGCGCCGTGGCCCTGCCCTTCGTCGCGCGTATCGCCTACCGGAAAAGGGACACGCTCCTGGCGCTTTCCATCGCGGCATTCATCATTGGCCTGGCCTTCGTTTTTTCGGCCGAATATATCTTCCAGGACGTTCTGGAGCCGCATCAGCGCAGCCGAATCGAAGTGCTGCTGGGAATGAAGGAGGACCTTTCCGGAGTGGGATATAACGTGAACCAGTCCAAGATTGCCATCGGATCCGGCGGGCTGTTGGGAAAAGGTTTCCTGAACGGTACGCAGACAACTTTCGGCTTTGTTCCGGAGCAGGCTACCGACTTCATTTTCTGCACCATAGGCGAGGAATGGGGCTTCCTGGGTTGCATGGTGGTCATCCTCCTGTATGCCTTCCTCATTGTCCGGCTCATTATGGATGCCGAGCGCTGCCGGGATAAATTTATCCGCATCTATGGCTATTGCGTCGCGGCGTGCATATTCATGCACCTGTTCATCAACATCGGCATGACAGTGGGGCTTATGCCGGTAATTGGCATTCCCCTGCCCCTGCTGTCCTACGGCGGCTCCTCCCTCTGGGCCTTTACAATCCTTATCTTCATCTTTTTGTCCCTGTACCGGGACGAAAAGAAATATTTTTAGTACCTTTGCAATCCTCACACCCTGCCTTGGTGGTGGAATGGTAGAC
>CACYCP010000032.1 GCA_902772985.1 uncultured Bacteroidia bacterium
ACTTACGCCTCCCATTTTCTTCAAGCATTCTTCAAACTTTTCGAGAAAAAGGTTCGAAAAAAGCTCGAACTTTACCGTAAACACACTAAAAAAGGCTCTAAGTTTCAACGCTTAGAGCCTTTCTAACTGATTGATTTTCAATCATTTAAGGAGTGGAGCATAGGAGAATCGAACTCCTGACCTTTTGAATGCCATTCAAACGCTCTACCAACTGAGCTAATACCCCGATTGGACTGCAAAGATATGTACTTTTTTGGAAAGTGCAAAATTTTTTGCAACTATATTCTGCATTCGCACGCTTGGTCTCAAAAGCGGGCAGGCCTGCCCGCCTGTTAGCCGCTTCCTGGAACCAGCTTTCTTAATCAGGACAGACATTGGTTTTTCTATTTAAAAATACACGGTTTTACGGAATAATTTCCCGCTAAATGTTGTATATTTGCTCTGCTAAAATATGCTGGAGAATTTACTCATAGCGCTTGCTTTGGCAATGGATTGTTTTGCCGTTTCCGTCGTCTGCGGTGTTATCGTCAGGCGCCCGGAGGGGCGTGTTTTTATGCCTCTGGCTTTCTATTTCGGCTTGTTTCAGGCGCTTATGCCACTGATATCCTGGTTTCTTATGAGCCGTTTCAGTGCGCACTTGGCCTCCTTCGACCACTGGATTGCCTTCGGAATGCTCTCTTTCATAGGCGGAAAAATGATTTGGGAATCTTTCAAAGAAGAAGAGGGGAGTTCCATCAATCCTAGAAACATAGTCGTCCAACTTTCCCTTGCCGTGGCTACCAGCATAGACGCAATGGCAGTGGGTATTTCATACGCATGCACCGGCTACAATACGCTTTCAAGTCTTATAGCGCCACTTTTAATCATTGGTGCTGTCTCTTTCATCCTGAGCATCTTAGGCTTTTTCCTGGGGGTGCGTTTCGGAGACGCCGCCAACCGGAAAATCCGACCCGAACTGCTGGGCGGCATCATCCTTCTTGGAATAGGCATTAAAATCCTTATTGAGCATTTGGGTGCCTGACAATAATTGTGTATATTTGCATGATATGCGATTTAGCAGATGAAAATTGTAGCCGATACCAATATACCCTTCCTCAAAGGAGTATTTGAGCCCTACGCCAGCGTGGAGTACCTTGACGGACGGGCTATCGACAAGGAGGCAATGAAGGATGCCGATGCCATCATCATACGCACCCGCACTAAATGCAACGCCAAAACCCTGGAGGGAAGCCGTGTCAAGATGATAGCCAGCGCAACCATCGGCACAGACCATATTGACCTTTCCTGGTGTGCGGAAAACGGAATTGAGGTTAGGAATGCCGAGGGCTGCAATGCTGCCGGTGTGGCCGATTACGTTTTTTCCGCCCTTTTCGGCGTCGCGTCCCGAAGGGCCATCCGTCTGGACAACGCCACGATAGGCATTATCGGCGTAGGAAATGTGGGGAAAAAGGTGGAGAAAATGGCAAGGAGCCTTGGTTTTAACCTTCTCCTGAATGATCCGCCACGGGCCGAAGCCGAGGGCCCGGAGGGCTTCGTGGATTTGGAAACCCTGCTTGAAAACTCGAACGTTGTGACAATGCACGTCCCCCTGGACGAGAGCAGCAGGGAAATGTGCAATGAGGCATTTTTCTCACGCATGAAGGATGGCGCCATTTTCATCAACGCTTCCCGCGGAGAAGTGGTGGACGAAAACGCGCTGCTTCACGCCAGGCCCAAGCTGGGAGCCCTCGTTCTTGATACCTGGTGCAACGAGCCCGCCGTTAATCGGCGACTTCTGCAAGAGTGCGACATTGCAACGCCGCACATTGCCGGCTATTCCTATCAAGGCAAGCGGAATGGTACGGAAATGGCAATCCAGGCCGTTGCAAGGCATTTCGGCATAGAAGAACTTTATAATTTCTCCCCGGCATTGGAGGATCAGTCGCTGGGCCCTGTTTTAATTGACCTTAAGGGGAAAACCCAGGAGGAGAAAGCTGCCGCGCTTCAGTACAACTACCCAATTTTTACAGACGACTTCCTGTTCAGGAGCAATCCGGAAAGTTTTGAAAGCATACGAAGCGAGTACAATTACAGAAGGGAATTTTACATTGAATAACCACATAATATGTTCACTACAAAAGACATCAAGCAGATTAAGGAGCTGGGAACGACGGAGATCCGTATAAAACAGCAACTTGACAATTTCAAGAATGGTTTTCCCTGGATGAAGATCGTAGGTCCTGCAACGCCACAGCGCGGAATCAAGGTACTGAACGACGAAGAGGCTGCCTCCGCCGTTGAATACTGCAAGAAGGCCGATATCAAGGGTAAATCCAAGTTTGTGCCTGCTTCCGGAGCCGCATCCCGTATGTTCAAGGATATGTTCTCCGGCCTTTCTAAGCTTGAAGCAGGTGAGGATTTGCCTGCCGATGCCCCCGGCACTAAACTCACCGCTAAAATCAAGGATTTCGCCTTCTATACGCCGGAACTCTTCGGCGGGCCTGCCGATACGAAGGAGTACAGGCTTGACACCCTTCGCAAACTCCTTAAAGAAGACGGCCTGGCCTATGGAGCAAAGCCCAAGGGCGTACTCAAATTCCATCGTTACGCCAATGAGGTGCGCACGGCTTTTGCCGAGCATCTGGTTGAAGCCCAGGAATATATGCGTAACCAGGACGGGACTTGCACTCTCACTGTTACCATTTCCCCGGAGCATAAGGAACTGTTCCTTGAAGCATTTGATGCTGTAAAAGATGAGTTCGAGAAGCGTTACGGGGTGAAATACAAGATTGAATTCACCTTCCAGGACAAGGCTACCGACACAATTGCAGTAGATCCGGACAACAAGCCTTTCCGCAAGGGTGACGGCTCCCTGCTTTTCCGTCCCGCCGGTCACGGGGCCCTCATCTACAACCTGAACAAGGTTGAAGAAGAACTGGTGAGTATCAAGAACATCGACAATGTATCCCACGAAAAGTTGCTTGGTGTCACGGCCAAATACAAGCAGGTCCTTATGGGCTGCGCCCTTCAGCTCAGGGACCGTATCTTCGCCTTCCTGGAGCGTCTGGACAAAGAGCCTTCGGTGCAGCTTTGCAACGAAATCGAGGACTTCCTGGACAGGGAACTTTGCGTGCAGATCCCGCTTACCCGTTCGCTGGAAGAAAGGGTGGAACTGCTTCGCGAAAAGCTGGACCGCCCCATCCGTGTGTGCGGTATGGTGAAGAACGAGGGTGAGCCTGGCGGCGGCCCTTACATCATAGCCGGAAAGGATGGCTGCACCTCGCTGCAAATCCTAGAAAGCGTGCAGATTAACAAGAACGACGCCGGCGCGATGGCGGCAATGTCACGTGCTACGCATTTCAACCCTGTCGATTTGGTCTGCTGCCTCAGGGACTATAAGGGCGGCCGTTTCGACCTGCTGAAATACGTCGACAACGAGGCCGGTTTCATCAGTTCAAAGAGTTTTGAAGGACGCGAACTCAAGGCCTTGGAACTTCCGGGCCTCTGGAACGGCGCCATGAGCAATTGGAACACCCTCTTCGTGGAAGTTCCCATTGAGACCTTCAATCCCGTAAAGGTTGTGCTGGACCTCCTCCGGCCCGCCCATCAGGGATGATGTTATTGTTTTTATTGTCAGGAAATGAAAGAAGCAATTGCTGGAACACTGGAAAGCGGTGACATTATGATCACCATCGGCCCGGGAGAGGGCCTGGACATAGAGCTGGATAGCTCTGTGGCGGCACAATTCGGCCGGCAGATAAAGTCAGTGATAGAGGAAACCCTTTCCGGCCTGGGCATTTCGGATGCCAAGGTCAAGGCGTTGGACAAAGGGGCCCTGGATTGTACAATAAGAGCCCGCGTTACTGCAGCCGCGGTGCGCTGGACAGGAAAAGACGTATGGAAAGACTGAGGAGAACAATGATGTTCGTTCCGGGCAATAATCCCGGAATGATGGCCGATGCCCACATTTACGGCCCAGACAGCATTATGCTGGACCTGGAGGACTCGGTGACAATGCTGGAAAAGGACGCTGCCAGGCTTCTGGTTTACAACGCCCTCAAAAGCATAGACTACGGTTCCACGGAGATGGTGGTGCGCATTAATCCGCTGAACACCCCCTACGGTAAGAAAGACGTGGAAGCCGTGGTCAAGGCTGGCGTCGATGTTATCCGCATGCCCAAGACCGAAACCGCCGAAGAAGTAAAAGAGCTTGAAGCCGAAATACTTAAGGTGGAAAAAGAAATCGGCAGGGAAGGGGAAACCAGAATAATGGCGGCCATTGAAAGCGCCCTTGGAGTTGTGAACGCCTATGCTATCGCCACCGCTTCCAAGCGTATGATGGGTATTGCCCTTGGGGCCGAGGACTATTCGGCAAACCTGAAGACCAACCGCACGCCCGGCGGAGCGGAACTCCTGCTTGCGCGTGAGCAGATTGTAGTTGCAGCACGTGCCGCCGGAATAGCCTGCTTCGATACGGTCTATTCGAACTTGGACGATATGGAGAGTTTCCGCAAGGAGGTTGAGCTTATCAAAACCCTTGGTTTCGACGGTAAATCCATCATCAATCCTCGTCAGATAGAGATTGTAAATGAAGTGTTTACACCTTCCGAAAAAGAAATAAACAAGGCTCGTGCAGTTGTTGCCGCGATAAGGGAAGCCCAGGCCAAAGGCTCAGGCGTCATCTCCCTGAACGGCAAGATGGTGGACCGTCCGGTGGTTATCCGGGCCGAAAGGACCATAGCCCTGGCCGCTGCCGCAGGCGTCATTGACAAGGAGGAAATGCTATGAGAAATTCCAAAATCGTCAGTCTTCAGGAGGCAGTCAGGCGCTCCGGACTGAAAGATGGTATGACCATCTCTTTCCATCATCATTTCCGCGGCGGAGACAGAGTGGTTAATATGGTGGTGGACTGTCTGGCCGAAATGGGTTTCAAGGATTTGCACCTTGCCGCATCCAGCCTTTCCGACGTTCACGCCCCCCTAATCGAGCACATCAAAGCGGGCGTAATCAGCAGGATTTCCACTTCCGGACTTCGCGGCGCTCTTGCCGATGCCGTCTCACACGGACTGCTCAAAGAGCCTGTGGTCTTCCGTTCCCACGGAGGAAGGGGCAGCGCCATCGCCAAGGGGGAATTGAAAATTGACGTCGCATTTCTTGGGGCATCGGCCTCCGATGAACTTGGGAATGCCTGTGGCGTACCAAGGAGTGACAAGGCGAAAAGTATCTGCGGTTCATTGGGTTACGCTCTTCCGGATGCCCGATATGCCTCTCACGTGATTGTGCTTACCGACGACCTTGTGCCATATCCCAATCTCCCTGCGGGTATTCGCGGGGCCGATGTGGAATCGGTCGTCGTGGTGGATAGTGTGGGGGACAGTTCGAAGATATCGGCCGGGGCAATCAGGGATTCCAAAAATCCAAGGGATATCCTGCTTGCAAAACAGGCGGCGAAGGTTATTATCTATTCCGGCTATTTCAACGACGGTTTCAGCATCCAGACCGGCACCGGAGGCGCATCGCTTGCTGCGGTGAAATATATCCGCGAGGAAATGATTTCTCGTGGTATCAAGGCGTCCTTTGCACTGGGCGGGATCACGGCCCATATGGTTAAACTTCACGAGGAAGGCCTCATCGGAAAGCTCATCGACGTACAGTCATTCGACAAGGTGGCGGCTCAGTCAATTGCCTCAGACACATCTCACATCGAGGTTTCGGCAGTGGAATATGCTTCTGGAGAGCACAGCGGTTCGGCCACTCACGCCCTTGATATAGTCATTTTGAGTGCCCTGGAGGTAGATACATCCTTTAACGTGAATGTTCTGGTCGGCTCCGACGGCATTATCCGTGGCGCCATCGGCGGACATCAGGATACAGCCCAGGACAGCGCCCTAAGCATTATCGTTGTGCCGCTACTTCGTGGCCGAATCCCTTGTGTGGTGCCAAAGCTTACCACCCTCATTACACCCGGAACATCGGTAGACGTGGTTGTCACAGAGTACGGCATTGCCGTGAATCCCTCCCGTCCCGAAATTGCAGAAAAACTTAAAGAGGCCGGGCTTAATATTGTCGATATAAAGGACTTGGCAAAGAAGGCCGAATCTATTATCGGCACTCCGGATCCTCTTCCTTTCGGTGACAAGGTGGTGGGTATAGTGATGAATCGCGACGGCTCTGTCCTGGATAAAATTTACAATATCCGGTGATTACGCTGGAACAATTGCTTGCAAGCCGAGACGCCCGTGCAGCCCGCCAGAAGGAGCTGCTCCGGGCGTTTCCTTCTAGTACACTGCTTTGTTTGACGGTTCAGCTGCCCGGAGCCCAAAAACGCAATGCCGTCTCCCTGACGATTGCCGGGGCGGCCGTGGAAGCCATAAGAAAGGCGTTTCCGATTGAGATGGAGGAGCTTCTTGACCTCGAAACCGGCTATGAAGGCTATTTCATGCTGCCTTTGGAAGCCCTGGAAGTCAAACGCAGGGCTTGTGAGCTGGAAGACAGCCATCCACTTGGCCGGCTGATGGATTTGGACGTTATTTCCCTAAGCGGAATTCTTGACCGGGCATCGATAGGCCTTCCACCCCGGAAATGCCTTCTCTGTGACAATGAAGCACGTTTCTGTATGCGGGCAAAGACGCATACCACCGAGGAATTGCTTTCGAAAATAGAGCAAATGACGAAAGATTTTGTAAATCTCCAATAAAGCGTTAACTTCGTACTGTGATTCCCTTACAGGCGGGACAGGGATGCCAGAATCCCGACATACAGGAGATACCCCTTACTTCTCCTTTCTTCCACAAAAAAGTGGAGCGCTTCCTCCGGGAAAACGGTCTCCGGATGGAAGCATTAGATGTTTATTTTACCCTTCAAAATGCCGATGGTGAATTACTTGCGGGCGCCGGACTTTCCGGCGACGTGGTTAAATGCGTCGCCGTAAGCGAAGAGGTCCGTTCCGCCGGCTGCCTCCCCGTGCTCCTTTCCAGGGTCATCGCCCACGCCGCCTCGAAGGGGATAACCTGCCTTAAAGTATTCACCAAGCCGGAGTATAAAGCCATATTCGAGAGCCTTGGCTTCCGCCTTCTGGCATCGGCCCAGAATGCAGTATTTATGGAAAACGGCAGGGGACTGGAGCAGTATTGCAACTATCTCAGTGGCCTTGTTCCTTCCGATGCGGGAAAGAGCGGAGTGGTTATAATGAATGCTAATCCCTTTACCCTGGGACACGAACATTTGCTGAAGGAAGCGCTGAAAAAGGTCGATACCCTGTTTGTTATCCCTGTTTACGAGGATATTTCGCTATTTCCTTACTCCGATCGCCTGGAGATGATTCGTCGCGGCGCCGAAGCTCTTGACCGCAAGCGGATAATCGTTGCCGATGGTTCTCCATACCAGATTTCATCGGCCACATTCCCCACGTATTTCCTGAAGGAACTCTCCGATGCGGCCGAAACGCAGATGTCACTGGATATAGACCTTTTTGCGCGCCATATCGCTCCTGCACTCGGGGCGACGGTCCGTATTGTGGGATCTGAACCTCTGGACAATCTCACAGCCCGCTACAATGCCATAATGAAGGACTTGTACCCAGGAGTAGTGGAAATACCCCGTTTTGGCGGCTATTCCGCTTCCGGGGTGCGTCAAGCCCTGGAGCAGGGGAGTTTCGAAGCGGCATCGGCCATGACGCCAGGGTATACCCATCCTTTTCTTCTGGCCGAACTGGCCTCACGGGCTCTTCGTGTGGAGCTGGATACTCCGCTCAAGCCCGGCTTGGTTGGGCCTGACGGTCCCGGCGCCCATAAGGATATGGACTATGACACAATGCTATGCGGTATCCGGGCCCTTCGTCCTTTCTGGTCCAGGATGGCACTGGCCTCCAGCCCTGATGAACTCCGTCAATTTGGCATTGAGGCAGAAAACGCAATGATGGCTGCTACCGCTGGCATCAACACCCACCGCGGCGCCATATTCTCCCTGGGACTGGCTTTGTATGTAGCCGCACACGATGTCATTCAAGTTATTGAGAATCAGGTGCTTTTCCAAGAAAGGCTGCACCAGATAGTGCATCGTTTATTCGGGAAACCGTTGACGCAGAGCGAGTTACGCACCAGCGCATCCGGCGTCACCGGAGTGAAGGGTGCATTGGCCATGGCCGATGGCGGTTACAAAGAGCTTTTTGAAGACTGGCTTCCGTATTACAGAATCCACGGCGCACAGCAGACACTTCTTCGAATCATATCCACCCTGGATGACACCTGCGTGATCCACCGCGTCGGCTACGACAGGGCGCAGGAAGTAAAACGTGAAGCTGCGACGGATGACCTTGTTTCCTTAGGCCGGCGATTCGAGGCCGAAGGCATTTCTCCTGGGGGAGCGGCCGACATGCTTGCACTTACAATATTCATCGATTCCATATTGAACTGATTATGATAAAATTACAAGAGAAAGGAGTATTTCTCCTGAACGGAAAGACAATTTCGGAAAAGGCTGCCATTTCGCCCGATGAAGGCAGGGAAAACACCATTGCCTACCAGATTCTGCGTTCTCACGAACTTCCTGAAAAGGCCGATGGAAAGACCCTGCACATCCGCTTCGATGCCATGGTTTCCCACGACATTACTTACGTGGGTATCATCCAGACGGCGCGAGCCAGCGGCCTGGAGAGTTTTCCCCTGCCGTACGCAATGACTAATTGCCACAATTCACTTTGTGCCGTGGGAGGTACCATTAACGAGGACGACCACGTGTTCGGCCTGTCGGCGGCGAAAAAATATGGCGGCATCTATGTTCCTGCCAATCAGGCGGTCATACACCAATATGCCAGGGAAGCCCTTACAGCCTGCGGTAACATGATTCTGGGCTCCGACTCCCATACCCGCTATGGTTCGCTGGGGAATATGGGTGTTGGAGAAGGCGGCGGGGAACTGGTAAAACAGCTGCTCAAAAACACTTGGGACATCAATCCTCCCGAGGTGGTGCTGGTTTGGCTGGAAGGAAAGCCTAAAAGGGGAATCGGCCCGCACGATGTGGCAATCAGCCTTGTGAAAGCCGTATTTGAAAACGGTTTCGTGAAGAACAAGGTGCTTGAGTTCGCCGGTCCCGGAGTGGCCAGCCTCCCCATAGACTTCCGCAACGGCATTGATGTGATGACCACGGAAACCACCTGCCTCAGTTCCATCTGGATTACCGATGAGAAGGTGAAGGAATACTACGAAATGCACGGTCGTCCGGAGGCATACAAGGAGCTTAGACCCGGCGATGTGGCTTACTACGATTCAATGGTCACCATCGACCTCTCCAGCCAGGAGAGCATGATTGCGCTCCCTTATCACCCCTCCAATGCCGTGAGCATCCACGAACTTCAGGAGAACCCCGAAAAGGTGCTGAAAGCCATCGAGGAAGACACCATCAAGCGTTTCGGTGAAAAGGTTCACCCGGACCTGCTTTCCAAGATTAAGGACGGAAAAGTATATGCCGATCAGGGCATTATAGCAGGCTGCTCCGGCGGAACCTATGATAACCTGAGCGAAGCGGCGACCATCTTGAAAGGCAAGTCCATCGGCAACGATTATTTCACGATGAGCGCCTATCCTCAGAGCACTCCGGTCTATCTTGCCACAACCCGTAACCATATTGCCGAAGAACTCCTTGAAGCCGGCGTAGTTATCAAGCCCGCCTTCTGCGGCCCTTGCTTCGGCGCAGGTGACGTGCCTTCGAACAACGGCCTTTCCATACGTCATACTACACGTAATTTCCCTAACAGGGAGGGCTCCAAGCCCGGTCAGGGGCAGATTTCAATGGTTGCCCTGATGGACGCCCGTTCAATTGCGGCAACTGCTGCAAACGGTGGAGTTATCACTGCTGCAACCGATATCGAGTACGAAGACAAACACAGGCCTTACAGTTTCGACGGCCGTATTTACGAAAAACGTATCTATAAAGGCTACGGAAATCCTATTGCGGAAACCCAGCTGCGCTACGGTCCCAACATCA
>CACYCP010000033.1 GCA_902772985.1 uncultured Bacteroidia bacterium
CGACATCGGGGCAGCAGTGAGGGCGAAGATGGAGGATAGGCTGGACGAGCTGCTCGCGCGGCCACCTGTCTACACCAACGATGATGGGAAGGACACTGAACTGGACAAACTCAAGAAAGGCATTGCCAAGCACCGGGACTACATCTTTACCTTCCTGACGAAGCCTGATGTCCCGCCTACGAACAACGACAGTGAGAAAACGCTCAGGCCTGCCAAGACCAAACTCAAGGTCAGCGGATGCTTCCGCTCCGAGGACGGTGTTGAGAACTACGCCACCGTTGCCTCCGTCATCCAGACGGCGGTCAAGAACGGACAGAACCCCTTCGAGGTCCTTCGGGTCATTGCGACCCTGGCTCAGGCATAGTATCATGGGTTGAATCTTCATTGACAGGTGGTCAGGGCCTACGGCCTATGGCTGGGCGACCTGAGTAGTTACGATTTATTGCGGTTTTTCTTGATATGGTGAGTGTTGCTTATTGTAAAATGCTTTAATTGTTCTATCTTTGTGTCTTCAATCGCACGTTATGGGCTGATTCTCTCACATCATTTTTCACACGACAACCGGGTAATGGCCCACCTTTAAGGGATTATTGTGCCCTGACGGCAGGCCGGGTATCCGGGGAAGTTCATTGATAAATTGTTGTGTGAAATGGAAAACAATTCCAAATCTTATTCACTCGTAGCCTGGACCGAGAACGGGCAGGTGCGCATGATTCCGTCTCTGGTGAACGAAATGAAGATTCCGTATGAGGAGAAGATTGCACGGATTGAGGCGCAGGACTATGAGAATGAAGTGGGCTGGCTGATTGCCCGAAGCCGGGCTTGGGAAGAATATGCGCGGTTCTTCTTTAATCTGGGATACTTCAAGCAGGCCTATCAGTGCTATGAGAAAGCCGCCCAAGTCTGTACTTTCTGTTCTGACATCTTCTGGGTTCAGGACGAAAACAGCGAGCGCCCAGTCTTGCCGCTCTATTACCGGTTCCTGTTGATGCACAATCGATGTAAATGGCTCATCAGGAAGCATCCAGTGCTTGGGGATGAGTATAGAGGCAGCGGTCTTGAAAATAGTTACTTGTTCTATTCCCGTGATGACTGTCGGAGGGAGCAGGAATTTAAGGAGAGCTATGCGAGCATGAAGGCGTGGAACTTTGGTCGGCGGTAAGGATCAAAGCATCATTTCCATCATAACATCAATTGATGGAAACATTATGGGAATAATTGATGCAGGCCGATAGATACGTCTGCTTCGCAGACGTTGAAGGAGAAAGAGGTCAAAGCCAGTTCGCTCCGCTAAAGCTACGCTCACTCGCTTTGGTTCCGTCCTCCGGGGCACAGAGCGCCCCTACGAACTCCACTTCTGGCAGCTCCACTGCAAGACTACAACAGGATGCTCCGGCCGGCGCCTCCCGCATCCTGATTGCAGACTTGCGGCCGTTCCGCGCCCCGGCTTCGCCGGTCCGGATGCGACCATCATCCCCCAGAATCAACGGCGTACAAGTTAGGTGGGCAGTGCCATCAAGCGGTCACCCTGCGGCTGGTTTATCCCCACCCGGGCGCAAGGCGCCCCTCCCGCCCAATTAAGGGAAAAGCGGTGTGCGAGTGTTTTCCGTTCGAACTCCCGGGCGAGGCGGCGGCAGGCGGATCTGCACCATCGGGCGCTGGAGGCCTGGCGCAGCATCGATGCGGATACCCAGAAGCGATGGAACGCCCTGGCCGTTGAGGCTCCGTCGAAAAGGGCACCGTACAGCCGCACGGCGCACATCTCCGGCTACAACCTATTTGTGTCGGCATACCACGGCTTTGCCCAGCTTGGGCGGGAGCATACGCCGGAGCCCCGGCGATGGGAAGCGTTTCCGGATTTTTTCCTGGACTGGGAGTCTCAGCAGGTGGTGAATGGTGCAGAGCTGCTGTTGAGGTTCTTCTGCTGTGTGGGTGACGGTATGGTCGGCCACCGGTACCGGGTGCTGCTGAAGCTGGAACTTACCAAGCCCGGGCACGGCCGGCAACCAGGCTTTCAGAGGAACTTTCTGGCTGGGTCTGACTGCACGGATGAGGACGGCCACGTGCTGTTCAGGATACCTGACTTCAAAGAGACATGGCAGCTGGACCTTCAGGAATACACTGCCCATTGCCGGTTCATTTTGCTGGATAATCTGACCGGTTACCGGTCCAGATTCCGGATGCAGAGTTTTACTTTTTCTTTGTGATTTTTTCGGTTATTTATTGTAACTTATTGTTTAGAAAAATACTTGTAATCGCTTGATTGATAGACGAAAATAGTTTTGTATATTTGCATCAGTCGCAATGGTGAGGCGGCTGTTACTTAACCTAAAAAAAACTATGATCGCGCTTCCTTCAATCGCTTTCGAGGGGTTTTCCGGGTCTGCAAAGGGTGTTACGGCCCGCCGTGTAGGCGGCCGTAACATCCTTTCTTGCAAGTGCTACCCAACCGGCCCCGCCACCTTTGCCCAGGTGGCCCGCCGCACCTCCCTCAAAAAGATTTCCAAGTCCTGGAAGCTGCTGTCTTCCGAGCAGATGAGGGAGTGGGAGCGGCTGGCCGAGCACGCCTCCGGAGCTTCCGTCCTCGGGAAGAAGGCAGAGCTCTCCGGTCAGAACCTCTTCGTTCGCATCAACGTGGCCAGGGCAATGGCCGGCGAATCGCTTCTCTCTACGGCTCCGGAATCCAACGTGGCCGTTCCCAATGTCTCTTTCTCCCAGATTGTCGTTACCCCTCAACTCATCGTACTTGGCGGCACCAAGCACGAACCGTCGCCAAATAAACTTGTGGTGAAAATGTCTGGAACCCAAAGCCCGGGCGTTTCCAATGGCTGGTCCAAGACCGTCATCATTACTCCCGGCATGGAGGATGACTGGGGAGAGGCGGACGTTACCAGGCTTTATTTGAATACCATCGGCGTGGAGCCTACTCCCGGCCAAAAGGTGTTCGTTGAGGCTTACTGGCTGGACACGTCTACCGGATTCACCGGCCAGGCGGCACGTGAGTCCGTCATCGTGACCGGGAAATCATCTTACCAGCGCCGCGTCAAGGCCACGATGGACAACCTCGACCCCACCGAGGAAAGCCACGTGTCCGCCTTGGACGTTGATTTTTCTACCGGCGCTCCAGTGGCCGTATTCAACGCCCAGTGCCTGGGTCACAGCAATGTAGCATCCTCAGAGGTCTATTTGGACCAGCAGCTTCCCGCCGAGGTAATCGGTACGGGTATGTGCCTGGGGCGTTCCAATGACGATGAGGGGCACATCAATGTCCAGTCCTACCTTGTATATATGTACAACCGCAACGGCAAGTCCCAGCTGACTTTCGCTCACCGTGGCGGTCCTTACTTCACCAAGACCGAGGTATTCGGGGCCGGTATCATCTACTAATCCTCAAACTGAAAAGCCATGTTCAACAGCATATCCAATAATTTCGGTGCGAGCCAGATTCAGTTCAGGGACTATCAGGCTCCGAATTACGTGGTACTCAACGCGAAAGTCACGTTTGACCCTACCAACGCAGCATACCAGGCCTGCGACCAGCTGGAAATCACCGTTCCGGATCTGACCATCGACCGCAGCACTATTGGCGGCGTGTTTGTGAGGTTTATCGAAACGCAGTCCTATAGCTTGGGTGATGCCATCTATGATGGTGGCACGGTACTCAAGTCTTGGATCAAGGACAAGAACACCATCGTCGTGGAGAAACATCCTTGGTTCGACCAGAACGGCCCTCTGACGCTCTATTTCGTCACGATGTACGCCCAGCTCAACCAGGGCGCCAACACCATCAAGGGCACCAAGCAGCGCTTGACGGTGACTACGGA
The DNA here is from genome assembly GCA_902772985.1 of uncultured Bacteroidia bacterium. Lineage (GTDB taxonomy): Bacteria > Bacteroidota > Bacteroidia > Bacteroidales > UBA932 > Cryptobacteroides. The sequence continues at coordinate 3,825 of CACYCP010000033.1, forward strand.
CGGCAACTACCTGCGGTTTCACCTCTGACACTTTTGTCGTGGTATTCGACCACTGGGTGTTTATGCACCTCCTGTTCTCCAGCTGCTCCTATGCGCAGCGGGACCTTCCTTGGGAAGCGACTTTCGAGCAGATGCCGGCGGATGTCACTGCAGATGTGCCGGTTCCCGGTGGCGGCAACCAGTGGCATCAGGACTGCTTCGGTATGGGAGAGTGCCATATCGAGAACAAGATCTTCACGATGGACCGCCGTGTGATGGGATTCTGGGACACCGGACTGAACCGTTTGCTTTCGCTTTCCTGGTTCGTGATGGCATCGAGCAGACTCCCGGAGAGGAGGAAGATCCTGAGAACCCTGTAAACGAATAGACTTATGGCCCAGAGGAAGAAAATAGAACTCACGCGTCTGCAGGGCATCATCGCTGTTGCGAGTTTCAGCAGCGGAGTCCTGATTGCGTCCGTCTGTCTCTTCTTCATCCCGCCGCTGGGAGAGATTGCCAGCTCCGCCATCTCGATTGTGAGCGAACTGCTGGTCCTCTGCGGCGCCATCCTGGGCGTCAAGGCCTCCTACGATGTCAAATTTCGCAAGTTCGAAGCCGAACTCTGCGACGTAATTGAACACGAGAAACAACCTACTACCTAAACCTAACCTATGAATCGCTTTGCGCTTGCTCTCTGCCTGCTTGCCGCAGCTTCCGCCTGCAGTACTGTCCGGACGCTTCCAGTCCAGGACAGTACCCGGGTGGAGGTGAAGGCCGTCGTGGAGAAAGTCATCGACACTGCCTACGCGGAGTTGCCGGTCATCGTGGAGAAAGTGCCACGCTCGATACCGCCTCCATGCTGGAGAATAAGTACGCCAAATCGGCCGCTTCCGTCTCCGGTGGAGTACTTGCCCATTCGCTGGAGACAAAGCCCGTCAGCGTGCCCATACGCGTCGAGAAACAGATTGTTTACCGCGACTCCCTGGTGTACCGGGACCGTGTCGTCAAGGAGGACATCTACATAGAGAAGGATTTTACCTTCTGGCAGAAGTTCCGCCTGAAGCTCGGTTCCTGGGCCATCGCTCTGATAGTCATTGCAACACTATACCTTTTATTCCAATTGTTTCACAACCTCCTAAAACTTAAACGCTTATGAAGTATATCCCGTCGATCGCCTTCGAGGAGATGAGCGGATCCGCCAAGGGCGTGACTGCCGCTAAGATGAAGAACCGGAAGTACATCCG
>CACYCP010000034.1 GCA_902772985.1 uncultured Bacteroidia bacterium
GGATTGATATAATTATCCGGATCTGTGCTGCCGGCTATCATCCCCTCGGTCAGGAGTTCCAATGTCTCGCCCATTGGCGGAAGATACCTCTCTTTTTTCCCCTTCATAACATTTTATGTTTAATTTTCTGATGCAAATTTGCACCTTAATTTTCAGACTCATGTCTCACTCTTACAATTTTATGTCTCATCCTTACAATTTTTGCTTTTTTCCCACCCCATGTTACCTTCTTTCGCACTTTTTGTCGTTTTGGAGACTGGAGGAGGAAGTCTCGTGCCACTTAATCGCCTACCCCTCAGTCACTTACGCAAATCTCTCGTTCGAATTTTGAACGAGAGAATGCAGCAAACGGCTGTGCATCAGCGAGTTAAGTGGCACTGAAAATCTCCGGAAACGCGGTGCGTACGTCGGGTTTTGAGATTTCCTTCAGGGGGATTTTCACGAAATCACGCTGGGAAATGAGGGGATGGGGGATGGTAATGTTTTCTGTATGAACTGTTTCCGTCCCGTATAGAAGTATGTCTATGTCTATTATCCGGTTGTGGTAAAGACGCTGGCCATCGGCGTCAAAAAGAGGCTCCAGGCTGCGTCCCATGGCTTTTTCAATCTCTTTTACAACGCTTAAAATCCATTGGGCGTGTTCCTCCGCGGACCCCTTTGCCGGAAGGCGGTACATAACGCACAGATTAAGGAAATCCGGCCCATCAAAGCCCCAGGCGGGCGTTTCCACTATCCTGGAAATGCGCTCCGGATGCATGCCGAAAGCTTCGTCCAGCGCATTCATTGCCCTTAAAAGGTTCAGCTCACGCTCTCCTTCGTTCGTGCCAAGACCCAAATATACGTTTACCCGTTCCAACTAATCGTTCAATTTGCTGTAATCGTCATCGTCGTAGTCCAGACCCAGTTCCACGCGGGCCTCTTCCGAGAGCATGCTGCGGTCCCATTCGGGCTCGAAAGTGAGCTCGATCTCGCATTTGGTAACGCCAGGGACGTCTTCTACGCTTTGCCGGACCTCGGCAAGCACCTGATCGGCCATAGGGCAATTCGGGGCGGTGAAGGTCATAAGGATATAGACCTCGGACGAGTTTCTGATGCTGAGCTCGTAAATGAGGCCCAGATCGTAGATATTCACCGGTATTTCCGGGTCGTAAACCTCCTTCAGGGCCGATACGACGCTGGCGTAGAGGGTATGTAAATTCTTATCTTCCATATTTTTAGATTCTTCGTCGCCTTCGGCTCCTCAGAATGACAGGAGGGGGCTCCTCGGTAGGGCGGGGGGTGCTTTTCAGGATGACGGGGATGCCATTCTTTTTATCGTTTCAATCATCGAAACCAGGCCGCCGGCGCGAGTGGGGGAAAGGTTCTCCTTCAGGCCGATTTCCTCTATCCACAGGAAATCATCGGCAGCAATCTCTTCGCGAGGGCGTCCGGAATATACGGAAATAAGGAGGGCGATTATGCCTTTCGTGATGATGGCGTCGCTGTCGGCGGTGAAAAAGAGGGCTCCGTCCTTGAGCTCGCAATTAAGCCAAACACGTGATTGACAGCCCTTTATAAGGCGGTCTTCGGTTTTCAGCTCCTGTGGATAGTCGTCCAAGTTGCGGCCCAGATCTATCAAGTAACTGTACTTGTCCATCCACTCTTCCAGCATGGAAAAGTCCTCGATTATTTCCTGTTTTTTTTCTGAAAGACTCATACCAACATATTTATTGCTTTTTCCAGGCAGGAAATGAAGTATTCCGCCTCGGAAAGAGTATTATAAGGCGCAAAAGAGGCACGCAGAAGCCCTGTGACTCCAAGGCGGTCCATCAAAGGCTCGGCACACATCTGGCCGGAGCGAAGTGCAATGCCGTTTTTATCCAGAATAAGCGCAAGATCCTCGTGATGAGCGCCATCCACCGAGAAAGAAAAGAGAGGAACCTTGTTCTCCCGGGAAGAGCCGAACAGAGTCACGCGAGGATTAGCCTCAAGCGCATCAAAAATATAATCGAAAACCGCATTTTGCTTGACAATAAGTTCCTTATCCTTAAGCATTTCCGCAGTCAGTGAAAGCGCTGGGACAAGGGCTGGGGCCGAGTTGAAATTCTGCGTCCCGGCCTCGAACTTCTGCGGAGAGCGGGCGTAGGTAGTGCCGCTGAACGACACACTTTCAATCATTTCTCCGCCTCCCATATATGGCGGCATGTTCTCCAGCCACTCGCTCTTCCCATATAAGACACCTGTCCCGGTGGGAGCATAAACCTTGTGCCCGGAAAAGACGTAAAAATCGCAGTCCAAATCAGAAACGTCAACTCTGGAATGGACAATGCCCTGTGCACCGTCAATCAGTACGGGAACGCCGCGGGAATGAGCTATTTTGCAAATTTCCTTAACCGGGTTTATAATACCTAACACGTTGGAAATGTGAGGGATAGCTATAATTTTGGTGCGCTCAGAAATGAGTTTTTCCAAGCCTTCCACCTCCAGCACACCATTTTCCTTAATGTCAAGGACTTTAATTTGCGCACCCTTGCGGGAGCACATCATCTGCCAGGGAACAATATTGGAATGGTGGTTGTCGACGCTGACGATAACTTCGTCCCCGGGGGAGACAAAGGCCTCCCCAAAGGAAAATGCCACAAGATTTATTGCCGATGTCGCGCCGGAGGTGAAAACGACGTCACCACTGCCATCGGCATTGATATAACTGCGCACAAAAGCACGCGCTTCCTCATAACGGGCCGTAGCAAGAGAGCTTAGCCTATGGACGGCTCTATGAATGTTTGCATTTTCAGTAAACGCAAGAGTATCAACAAGTTGAATGACAGAAAAAGGCCGCTGGGAAGTGGCTGCATTATCCAGGTACACAAGGGATTTTCCGTACACATTGGTGTCCAGGGCAGGGAAGCGGGATCTTAACTCTTCTACTGTCATTTCTTGCTTGTATAAGTGTGCAAATTTACATAAATTTGCGATATGATAGACTACATTAAAGGACAAATCATTGAGTTGACGCCAACAGAATTAATTCTGGAAAACGGCGGCATTGGATATAGCATCCTAATTTCATTACAGACTTACGAGGCCTTCCAAATGGCAACGAACGTCGTTGTCTATATCCATCACTACATCCGAGAAGAGGAAGAACTCTACTTCGGCTTCGCAAAAAAAGACGAAAGGGAACTGTTCAGGCTGCTCATCAGCGTATCTGGAATAGGTGTTTCCTCGGCCAGAATGATGCTTTCAACACTTACATCAGAGGAGATTCGAAATGCCATAATTGCCGAGGATGTGAACAAAATTAAAAGCGTGAAAGGAATAGGCCTGAAGAGCGCTCAAAGGCTGGTTTTAGAGCTTAAGGACAAGGTTGTAAAAGGCGAGGGCAGCGAAGGCACGGCATTATTCCAGGCACCCAATTCGGCCCTTGTAGAAGAGGTTACAACAGCTCTTGTAATGCTTGGTTTCTCCAAGGCGAACATCAATAAAGTTCTTCCTGGCATCATAAAAGATATGCCGAATGGCAAGGTGGAAGATATTATTAAGGCTGCGTTGAAGAAATTGTAGATTCTTCGCTTCGCTCAGAATGACAGAGCCCCTCTTTGTTCCACATGGAACAATTATCGTCCAAAATAGACCAATAAGACAGAAATATCTGAAGGGGAAACGCCGGAAATTCGCGATGCTTGAGCGATATTTTCCGGCTTATATTTATTTAATTTCTGCCTACACTCGGTCGAGAGGCCGTTTAACAGCGAGAAGTCAAAGTCAGCAGGAATTTTAATATACTCAAGCCTGGCGTTCTTTTCGGCCTGTAAACGTTCTCGCTCAATGTAGCCGGAGTATTTGATGGCCACCTCGACAGAAGTGATGACATCGGTTGGATTTGTTCCACATGGAACAATTTTCAGTATTTCAGAAAGAGAAACCTCCGGACGAGAGACAAGTTCATAAAGTCGTTTTGACTCAGAAATAGGGGTGGAGCCGATAGATTCAAGGAAAGGATTAGCGACTTCGGGGCGAAGCTTTTCCTCATCACAATAACGGGAAAGGGCATCTACAGCTTCATATTTCCTACACATCTGGGCATATCGTTCCTCGCTTGCCAGGCCCAAAGTATGCGAGAGAGCCGTCAAGCGGAAATCGGCATTATCCTGACGAAGAAGGATGCGGAACTCGGCGCGGGAAGTGAACATCCGATAAGGCTCATCTACGCCTTTATTAATCAAATCGTCTATAAGAACGCCGATGTATGCCTGATCCCGCTGCAGGACAAAAGGCTCCCTGCCGGCAAGGAAAAGATGAGCATTAATGCCTGCCATGATGCCCTGGGCAGCCGCTTCCTCATATCCGGTAGTACCATTGACCTGGCCAGCCAGGAAAAGGTTTTCTATGCATTTTGAGCGTAAGGAATAATGCAGGAACTGCGGGTCGAAATAGTCGTATTCAACAGCGTAAGCCGGCTTGAAGAAAACAGCATTCTCCAAGCCCTCAATAGCGTGAACGGCCTCCAGCTGAACATCCAGAGGAAGGGAAGAAGAAAAGCCCTGGAGATAATATTCGGGAGAATCAACACCCTCCGGCTCAAGGAACAACTGGTGTGAATCCTTGTCGGAGAAGGTGCGAAGTTTGTCCTCAATACTTGGACAGTAACGAGGCCCCTTGCCCTGAATCACTCCGGAAAACAGCGGAGAACGGTCAAAGCCAGTCCTAAGTATATCGTGTACCTTCTGGTTCGTATGCAAGAGATAGCAGCACATTTGGCTGCCATCCTTCTGAACAGAAGAAGGAATATCCAGGAAAGAAAAGCGTTCGGGAGACTCGTCGCCATTTTGAATCTCTAATGAAGAAGTATCGACCGATCGAAAATCTATTCTAGGTGGCGTGCCGGTTTTCATCCGGGCAGTGGGAATTCCAAAAGAAGCAAGTTGTTCGGTAATACCAAGCGAAGGCTTCTCCCCAATTCGGCCTCCTTCGAAACATTGCTCGCCAATGTACATCCGTCCGTTCAGAAAGGTACCGGCAGTTAAAATAACGGCTTTTGAGTAAAATTTTGCCCCGGTAATTGTACGAATGCCCGTAATTTTTGAATTCTCAAAGAGAAAATCGCTTGCAAAATCCGCGTAAATACTTATATTACAAGTACTTAACAGGAATTTTAACCATGTCGCCGAAAAGCGGCTTTTATCGCATTGAGCCCTGGGACTCCACATAGCCGGGCCCTTGGAACGGTTCAGCATGCGGAACTGCAAAGTGTTGGCGTCGGTCACCAAGCCGCTGTAACCGCCAAGAGCATCAATCTCGCGGACAATCTGCCCCTTGGCGATTCCACCCACCGCCGGGTTGCAACTCATCTTGGCAAGCCCGTTCAAATCCGGAGAAAGAAGAAGGACGCTGGAGCCCATACCGGCGGCGGCCATCGCAGCCTCGCAACCGGCATGACCTCCACCCACCACAATTATGTCGAAACTTTGCTTCATACAAAATTAGGACGCTGCGACAGGTAGTAATTCTCCTTGGCACGCATCTGGGCAATATCCTCGGGAGTATGATCGTCATAGCCTATGAGATGAAGCAGGCCGTGAACAATCACACGGTTAAGTTCATCGGCAAACTCCGTCTTATAGAAAGAGGCGTTCTCCCTCACGGAATCAATGGAAATGAAAAGATCTCCCGACAAGCGATTACCATCGCAATAATCGAAGGTAATGATATCAGTAAAATAATTGTGTTGCAGATATTTTATATTGATATCCAGAATATAATTATCGGAACAAAATATAATGGCGATGTCACCCAAGCGACGGGATTCACTCTCGGCTACAAACTTCAGCCAGCGCGAAGTAACGCGCTTCTCCTTAAATGGGAAAGCGATATCTTCGGCAAAATAAGAAATCATTTTACTCGATTTCGAAAATTGAAATGAAGCCGGAAATTTCCAGGACGTCACGGATGACCTCGTTCACGTTCTTCAAAGTAACGCGGGAACCCACGGTTTTTGCCTGTTTCAGGATGCTCAAAAGCACGCGAAGTCCACTGGAAGAAATGTATTCCAGCTGGGCACACTCAATCTCAATATCCTTGCCCTTGCTGTCGAGCAAGGGCATAAGGGCCATTTCGGTTTCCTGGGCCGCAGCGGTATCCAGTTCTCCGGACAAAGTGGCGATGAACTTGGCATCGGTCTCTTGAATAGTTGTCGTCATAATATCGTTTTGGTTAATGATAATACATTCTGCCCGTCTTTGCGGGAGTAGGAAATGGAGTCCATAAGCCGACGGGAAAGCAAAATGCCAAGCCCGCCGATGGGACGGTTCTGCGCATCAAGCGTAGTGTCCGGTTCCAACATGGAGGTTGGATCAAAAGGAATGCCGGAATCGATAATCGTAAAGCGAACCTCCTTATGATTGCTGTCGGCCTGAATAAGGACCTCTCCTTTTTCGCCATCGGGATAAGCATAGTCGATAACGTTGACTACGGCTTCTTCCAGCGCCAGACGAATCCCGGCGGCCGTTTTCTTCTCAATTTCCAGCCCGTCAAGGAAGTCCTTCACAAACTCGCTCAAGCGAGTTACTTCGGCGGTGTCGTTGGAAAGCCTAAGCTCCTGGCGGATGATATTTTCCGGAGCAAAGCGAAGCGCCAAAAGGGTAAGATCGTCGCTTTGCGGAGCGTCTCCGGCAAAGTCGTGCACCGCCTGGCACATTGACGAAACAAGCGTCTCCAAAGAGTTGTCTCCGGTCGAAAGATAAGAGCGAAGAACCCGCAAAACGCTGTCCTTGCCAAACGCCTTACGCTCCGTATTCATGGCCTCGGTAAGGCCGTCGGTGTACAACATAAGCGTGGTACCCGGAGCCAGAGTGCAGCTTTGCTCTTCGAATTGCGTATCCGGGAAAACGCCCAGGGGCAAGTTCGCCTTGACCGGCAGCATTGATATTTCATCGGTGAGCAAGAAAGGCCTGTCGTGCCCTGCATTGCCGAAATTAAGTTTTCCGGAATACAAGTCCAGAATACCCACGAAAAATGTAATGAACATATTCGAGTCATTCCCACGGCAAAGTTCCTGATTCAGGACTTTGAGAATCGAGGAAGGACTTTCATTCTTATGGGTAATCATACGGAAGAGCGAGTGAAGCATGGACATAAGCATTGCCGATGGTACCCCCTTCCCGCTGACGTCGCCTATGCAGAAGAATAACTTGCCGTCGCGCGTGAAAAAGTCGAAAAGGTCACCTCCCACTTCCCGCGCCGGCTCCAGGGAACCATATACGAAGGAAGGGAAGGTCTTAGGCAGCATTTCACGCTGGATATTTTGCGCAACCGCCAGTTCTCCGCTGATTCTTGCCTGCTCCTCGCTTGCCTTCATCAGCTTTTTCTCGTTCTTGAAATACTGGTGGATCACAAAAGCCAGGAAGGCCAGGCCCAGGATGATAAACCACATTTGCTGACGGCGCTGATGACGCATCTTGCTCAGGACCTCGTCGGTTTTATACACCTGCACCAGCTGCCAGTAAGGCTCCCTCTCCAGCTCGGTTTTACGAATGGAAATGCCGGGATAGGCCGATTCCGGAAGATCTCCTTTCAGGACGGCCACCGCCCTTTCCACCTCGGCAGAAGGAATATGGCCCTTGGAGGGGCCGGCAACGAAGTCTCCTTCCTTTGTGAGCAACATGCAGAAAGACGACTGGAAAGGTTGCCGATGATTCAGCGTATCCCCAAGCCAGGAAAGGTCTATATCCAAACCGCAAACAGCCGCCAGCTGCCCGTACTTGTCCTTTACCGGAAAGGAATAGGTGGCATAATACAAAGAGTCCTCCCCATAGATATAAGGGTCGGTCCAGCTTGGAAGATCATTGTCCACCACCCAGCTGAACTCCGTGTTCAAGGTATAATCGTGCTCCGGACCGGCTATCTGGCTCACTGTTATAACTCCCTTTTCATTCTTGGAAGCGTATGGCTCGAAAAGGCGGCCTTTGGAAGGATAATAGTAAGGCGTAAAGGCAAGGCAGCCACCGACCACGTGCGGATTGTCGTCTATAAGGCGCCTCATTGCCGTGCCAATGGAATCCGGATGAATCAGGCTTCGTTTTACCTCCCAAAGGTTTTCCCTCATTGTAGCCTCGGTGAGCTCAAGGGTATGCTCCAGGACTTTGGACAAAGAGACAAGGACCACGCGGCTTCTAAGATTCATTTCCTCCAGCGTGATTCTGCGGATACGCTCATACTGCACGATGGTGATAATCTCGACCAGAGCGGCAGCGATGACAACGATTCCCACACGGGACATCCAGCTTCTTCTTGACGGATCCATAACTTAGAATTCAACGCGTAAAGTTATCATTTGTTTTTGAGAACTCAAAACCCGAAAAAATGATAAATTTTAAAATGAATATTTTAACTTTGTAAAAATAAACACTAAAACAATGTCTAAAACCTCTTGTAAAACGGTATTGGATGCCTTCCGTGCACAGGTTGGAGCCCACCCGGATCACATCGCCCTGATCTTTGAAAAAACCTGTCTGACCTATCGGCAGGTAGATGAGTTCTCGGATAACCTTGCCGCATACATTGAATCGAAAGTGCCCCCGAAGGGCGTAGTGGGTATAATGCTTGGCAGGAACGAATATATGATGCTGGCCCCGCTGGGAGCGCTCAAAGCCGGCTGCGCCTACCTCCCGCTGGACCCTTCGTACCCGCCGGAGCGCCTGGAATTCATGATGAAGGA
>CACYCP010000035.1 GCA_902772985.1 uncultured Bacteroidia bacterium
CTATGCTCCACTTAAATCGGCCTCTCACACACGTGAGGGGCCGATTGCTTTTCCAAGTTGGCTACATCTTGGCTACATTTTGCAAGTTTCAGCAAAGAGGTGTAAGACCCACTGGGTGTATGGTTATGAATACCAAATCTCTCAAGTGCAGACTGCCCTAATAACAGGGGCGCTTTTTGACTGTTCAACACGGATGCATCGATGTTTTTCAGGGTGGCCTCCCCTACTTTAACTTCCTTGATTCGGACAGGCGCTCCGTTGGCAATACTTCCGTCGGCAGTAAGGTATCGGCGGGAACCTTTGAAGTCCTTTTCACTAAGATAGTTATTTTTCAGCATAAAACTAGCTTCAACCGCTTGATAAGCCAGAGAACGGCTTTCGCTGTTCATTATGCCTTTAGGATGTCCTGGGAGTTGATGATTTCAACGCCTTTGCGGCCAGATTTGGCAAGGCGGATCATTGCGGCGGCGACGGCTTCGGTTGGCATAGGGGTCCAAGTGCGAAGTAGGCCGATGGCATTGAAGGCCTTGAGGGCGACGATGCCAACCTTCTCGCCGATGCGGTCACTCCCCTTGCGTATGAGGGACGGCGGCCGGAGGATGAAACAGCCTTCGAAGCCGAGCTTTTGGACGGCATCGTCCAGCTCACCTTTCATACGGGTATAAAAGACCTTAGACTTGGGATTGGCACCGATGGAAGAGACCAGGACGTAGTTTTTGACGCCATTGGCTTTGGCAGCCTTTGCAGCCTCAAATTGGTATGTGTAGTCCACTTTCCATTGGGCTTCCTGACTGCCGGCGGTCTTGATGGTGGTGCCAAGGCAGGAGAAAAGAACGTCGCCCTGGAGCTGATCGGCCCAGGTTTCCGGGTGGTCGAAATCTACGACGTGTGCGACCAACTTGTCGGCGGGAATCTTGACTTCACGGCGGACAAAGACATCGACACGCTCCACGGAGCTGTCGTCGATGAGTTGCCGGACCAGGTCTTTTCCGACTGCGCCGGTGGCGCCGATAACCAATGCTTTCATAGATGCAAAGATAGTTAAAGTTTGGGCGGGCTGAAGATGGCCTGTCGGATTAGTCGGAAAGCTGCAGGTCGATGGTGAAATTGCGGTAATAGTTGTCCACGACTAGCAGTTCTATGGGACGGATGGTGAAACTGCGGTGCTCCTCTCCCCTGATGGTGCTCACGGCAAGAGAAAGTTCCGTGGGACCCGTATGACAGAAACGGTCTATGACGATGGAAGTCGCCAGATCGGTCTCCGGGTAAATTATGGGAATAACGAATGACTTCTCAAAGTCTATGGCAGTAGGTTTCCCGCCCTCGCCCATTACAGATGCCATGCCGAAGAATTGGAGCAGTTCTTCCTGGCTGCTTATTTTGAGGGGACAAACGTCGTTACAGTCCTTGCGGAGAAAGTAGCCTTGCGCCATATCGAAGGGAATCAGGAAAGGCCGATAATCGGCAATCTTGCCGCCCTCCATCTTGACGTCGGTCATTCCGTGGATTCCCATATCGGAATAAGTGACCTGATACCAGCCCTCCCCCATTGGCTCAATGCTTTCCAGGGATGACTCTTGGGAAGGGCCGTCCTGGTATCCTGTTCGGAAGTTCCACCAGGAGTAAGTGTTTTTATAATCGGCCTCCCAAAGGGCGTCAAGCAGGTTTGGAGACAGACTTTCTTTGAGGAGTTCATCCGTCATTTCGGTCTCGCCCAGAACGGCTTTATAAAAATCGGTGATTATTTCAACATCGGATTTAGCTTCAGTGCAGGAGGCAAGCAGCACGATGGCAACTGCATACAATAGTTTTCTCATAGCATATCAGTTATCTATGCAAAGATAAAAATTCTTGCTATTTTCCTTATAATCCCAACTGCGCCAGGAAGTGCTGGAATATGTCGGGGCGGCATGCCAGCGGGAAAAGGAGGCCATAAACGGCGCCCCAGAAATGGGCGGTATGGCCGATGTTGTCCATTTTGCGCCTGGCCATGTACCAGCAGTATAAAAGATATAGCGGCGCGAAGATGTAACCTGGGACCGGAATTGGAATCAGGTAGATATAGATGCCCATCTCGGGCTCGAAGAGAATAGAGGCAAAAAGTATGGCCGAAACGGCTCCAGACGCGCCTACCGCACTATAATTCCAGTCATCACGATATTTGACCAGGTCCCAGACGGTAGATACGGCAATGGCAGTAACGTACAAGACCACATAGAGGATAATCCCCAGCGTGTTCCCGAATATCAAGGTGAAATACAGCTCCACTATCCTGCCGAAAAAGAACAGTGTGAGCATATTGAAGAACAGGTGTCCCCAACCACCGTGGACCACGCCGTAGGTCAGCATCCTGTACCATTCCTTCCGGTGCCAGACCCGATAGGCATTGAAAAGCAGTTTGTCGGCATTCAATGTGCCGAAAAAGCAAAGGAGACTTACCAGACTGGTAATAACTATGAGGATGATTGTGACCATTAGCATATATGTCCGGTGATGTTCCGTCCTTCGACGGTGGGTGTGGTAAATATCATAGCAATTGAATTTACAATGTAAATATAGGCATTTTTGATAAAAATTGTAAATTATGTGCCATGCCGCCCGTATTCATCGGCCGATAGCATCCCCGCCGTATCATCCGGGATTTTGGCCATTTTTAAGGATAGAAGCAACATTCCCGCCGTCCCATCCGGGATTTTGGCCTATTTTACGGATGACGGACCTTTTATCCCCTTTAGTGATAGAAAATGAAGCCAATATAGATGCGGGGGCCGTGCGGAAGGAGTTTAGATTTGCTCAGGGCGCAAAGGTAGTCCAGTTTAAGTGTCAGGTGCATGGGGCCGGAGACGATGAAGTCGCAGCCCACGAAAGGGTCTATGGCCATAAAGCCCTGTTTATGAAAATAGGTTCCATCGATGGATGCCCATTCCGATGCGGGTTCTTCAAACATCAATAGCGTTGTCATGGCGCCGCCGCCAAGAGTTAGGCCAGCATAGGGCTGAAAGCGTCCCAAAACCGTGTAAACATCGGCCAGAAGGCCTCCCCAGCCATATTTCAGATAGCTTCCGTTTTTTCTTTGATTCAGCGTGGAAACATAGCCTTCCGTGCCGATTCGGAAATGTTCCCCCAGATGAAGGCGTATGACACCGCCGATGCCCAGGGGGGCGCCTTTCGCCTGATACCCGATAGCATCAAGATTACCGGACAGGAAGCCGGTGTGAACCATCATTCCTCCATCAAAACCGCGCAGCAGTTTCTTCTCCTGTGCCGACACGCTCAATGTCAACAAAAGGCACACTATTGATATGACTAATCTATTCATAGTTTTCCTTGCATTTCTTTACGCCGATTTTCGTAGTATTCGTGCCGTGCAGGGTTTTCCGGGAACCAGCCGCGAAGCACGCGTTTTTCCTGCATGAACATTTCAAGAATGCCCCAAAGGCAGGAGAAGGCAAAACCGCCGATGATGGTGGAAACAGTGTCGTTCTGCACGAAAAGCGACAGCGCCGAAAATCCCAGCCCCGCAAGCAGCCATATCCACCAGCTTTGTTTCCCCCAATGATACTCCATCTTTATGACAATCGGGTGGCAGATACCTATGCTCAGGAACACGGCCGCTCCCACAATGATTCCGTTAAAGTTCATATTTCTTTTCTGTTATGTATGAAACGACATGCCGCAACAACCAGCATAGGCCCCAGGCCGCTGTAGAATGATGCCGTGAAAGACATCGGAACTCCGGGAATTAATCTCAGAACGATTCCAAGGCATGTCATACAGATGACCAGAATCCATCCACGAAGCGGGAAGGTCTGCCAGATATTGGTTTTCTGGGGCAAGGAAGCTATTCGGGCAGAGTACCTGTCCACGATGCGGGAAAACATAACATAGAATCCTGCAATGACGGCCGCAGTGATGAGAAGCAGCCACCAGAGATCTCCCGGCGCCATGGTAAGATAGGCACGGAACCCTTTGAGGCTGATAATAATGCCTGGGATGCCCCAAATCAGGGCTGCAATGAGATATAGTTCTGTTTTGTTCATATCGGCCTTGATACTTTGCAAAGTTCGTTATAAACAGCGGAATATTTTAGGCCGATAAGGGATTTAATTAGGATTATCCTTGCATCTTTTTCCGGAAGGCAGATGGCGTTATACCTGTCTCTTTTTTGAAAAGGCGTGAAAAATAGGACTGATCTTCTATGCCCACTGATGCGGCGATGTCGATAATGGAAAGGTTGGTGGACGAAAGCAGGCGTTTGGCACGCTGGATGCGGACGATGTCAATCCAGGCACCCACGCTGCGGCCGGTGGACTTCTTTACCAATCGGCTCAGATAGTTCTCGCTGATGTTTGCCTCTTCGGCATAGGAAGCTATGGTCCCGGGCATTCGCTCGGGATTGAAAATGGACTCCAGAAAAGAACTGACGGCCGCTGGAATGGCTGCGGGAAGATTGGGCTTGACACGTGAAAGAAGCAGGTCTAGTCCTTTCTCTACAAATGCACTGTCACCTTTCTCAAACGAGGATGCAAGCATATTGAACAGCTCCGCAATAAAGGCGCCTTCATCAAACCAGAAGCCCTGAAGCAGGGGTACGGACAGATAGCGGAGCGGCTTGGAATCCGGAAGAATCGTGGGCGCAAAACCGCCGGCATAGCCAATGGCGTTCCTATAATATCGGATGATAAAAGGGTGCCGCTGAGGAATAAGAAGAATCTGTCCCGGTTGGCACAAAAAAGGCGTTCCATCCACATCTACCAGCACTTCGCCGGAGGTGATATAAATGAAGCCGACAAGGGGCAATTGTGCAAGCGGAGCCTCGGCCGGCTTGATAAAACCAACCGTGTCCATCCTCCTTATGAAGAAAGGGCAAGATGAGTAGTCCGCATCAGGGCTCCAGTGTGGCTTTATCTCCATTACATAATTATTTTTGAGACCAAGATACAAATAAAACGCTTGAGTTCCAAAAAGGATTGGGAATTTGGAAAAAGGGTTGTAGCTTTGCAATGGAATATGAATGACTTCTTCCGTTCATTATTGATGGTGACGGGCGAAATGAGTCCGTATCTGCTGCTGGGTTTCCTGATAGCAGGGATCCTTCATGTTTTTGTTCCAAGGAGTTTTTATAATAAGTTCCTTTCCCGGGATAACAAACTATCGGTATTATATGCCGCTCTGCTGGGCATTCCCCTGCCCCTTTGCTCCTGCGGAGTGATTCCTACGGCCATCGGCCTCCGAAACGAGAAAGCATCAAAAGGGGCCGTGGCTTCATTCCTGATTGCAACGCCTCAGACTGGCATTGATTCTATCCTGGCGACCTTCTCCGTGCTGGGACTGGGATTTGCAATAATCCGTCCTGTGGCGGCACTTGTTACCGGCGTGTGTGGCGGCCTTCTGGTAAACCGCTTCGTGCCGGAGGACAGTGAAGCCGGCCCGGCCGTCAGTTCGTGCCGTGTTGAAAGCGGGAATAAAGTGTGGCGTGTGCTGCGTTACGCCTATTTCGATATGATTCAGGATATCGGCCTCCGGCTTGTGATTGGACTGATTTTAGCCGCTCTGATCCAGGTGGCTGTGCCAGATGAATTCTTCCTTCACTTCGGCTCACACACGCTGCTTCAAATGCTGGTTATCCTTATTATAGCCGTGCCGATGTACATTTGCTCTACCGGCAGCATTCCGGTGGCCGCGGCGCTAATCATGAAGGGCCTTTCACCTGGCGCAGCGCTGGTGATGCTTATGGCGGGCCCAGCGGTCAATATGGCATCCTTCCTGGTGGTCCGGAAAGCCCTGGGGAAGCGGTTTACGGCCATCTACCTTCTTGTAATCGTAGGCCTTTCCATTCTCTTCGGCCTGATGATCAATGCCTTTGGAGTCGGCCTTTCCCCTATGACGGGGCAAGATCCCTGTTGCACTTCAGAGGCCACCTTGCCCGGCACATTCAAACTCATCTGCTCAATAGTGTTAACTCTCCTTATCTTATTTGCCCTTAGTATGAAACTGTTCAGTAAATTCACCCACAAGAAGGCCGATCCTGATACGGTGGTCTATAGCGTCGAGGGCATGCATTGCAGCCACTGCGAGGCGGCTGTTGTACGAGCCGTAGAAGAGATTCCCGGTGTCGATTCCGCCAAAGCCAGTGCATCCCGGAATACGCTGACCATCAAGGGAACGGCCGCCGAAGCGGAAATACAGACAGCCGTTGAAAAGGCAGGATACACATTCAAAGGAAAGAAGACCGCCCGATAATCTTTTCCCGTCAATCCACAATCAGTTCCAGATTAGTGTATTGAGGTTTCATTCCCATGGATTCGTAAAACCTCATTGCGCCAGGGTTACTCTCCCACGCATGGAGCGTCACATTGTAGAAACCATTCTCTTTCGCGTAGTTCTTCACATATTCGAACAGTTCCTTTCCTATCCCCCTTCCACGCACGTCTTTATCCACGCAGAAATCGTCAATATAAAGCGTCTTTACTGACAGGAGCGCTGGGCTGCATTCGAAAAGTTCCTGGCACATCACATAGCCAAGGACGGTCCCGCCATCCACATAGACAAAGATAGGGCTTTTGGGGGAAACGAGTATTCCCTGCAGGGCTTTCTCGTCGTATTTCTTTCCGCTAGCACGAAACAGGTCCGGGCGACCGGCATGGTGTATTTCCAAAACCTGTTCCAACAGCCTGCAGATGGCTTTAATATCCTTAGTAATTGCTTTACGAATCATATGCGTTTATGCTTTTAACCATACAATTTGCAAGCGGCAATTGTATATATTTAAAAGGAAAAGACATCATTGGCCGTATTTATTTAAATGCAATAAATTATGTCATTGGAGCATCGGCGGATCGGCCTCTAGTTTCAGCCCATTACCACATCCAGCACCATCATAAGAGCAAAACCGATGGCAAAACCGACTGTGGCGATGTTAGAGTGCTCACCCACAGATGCTTCCGGAACAAGTTCTTCCACTACGACATAGAGCATGGCGCCAGCGGCAAAAGCAAGCAGGTAAGGCATCATCGGCGTAACCGAAGAGGCCAAAAGAATAACCAACGCAGCGCCCACGGGCTCCACTATGCCGCTCAGGGCGCCAATCCAAAAGGATTTCCATCGGCTGTTGCCGGCCGCCCTGAGCGGCATGGAAATGATGGCCCCCTCCGGAAGATTCTGAATGGCTATACCAAGCGAAAGCGCCAGGGCTCCGGCGGCAGTCATCCCGGCTCCGCCGCTCAAAGCACCGGCAATGGCCACACCGACAGCCATCCCTTCCGGGAAGTTGTGAATGGTAACGGCAAGTGCCAGCATCGTTGTTTTTGACAGTTTGCTCTTAGGACCTTCGGCCCCCCCAATCGGATGCAGGTGCGGCGTGATTCGATCTATCAGCAGGAGGAAGGCAAAGCCGCCCAGAAGGCCGATGGTGGCTGGCCAGACACCCCCAAGTTCAATACCCGGGATAATAAGCGACCATACTGATGCTGCCACCATCACGCCGGAAGCAAAGCCCAGCAGGATCTTTTGCAGCAATTCCGGCATATCCTTCTTCATAAAGAAGACGAAGGCAGCTCCCAGCGCTGTTCCCAGGAAAGGTATCAGAAGAGCGTAAAGAATTCCATTCATAAGAAAGCGGATGAGCTCTAGCAAGAGAGGTTTTTAATGTACACCCGCGCCCTTTTGTGAATTGTATGATCAAAAAGGCGCCAGAGGTTCTGTACCTCGGTATTGTCTTCCAGTTCCCGCGTAGATTCAATGTACTTGATGCCATTCTTTTTGAGGGACTTGGCAAACTTATCGAATATCATGGCATTCACGCCCTTATTCTGATAGCTCTCGTCTATAGCAATCAGCAGCAAATCTATGGTGTCGTTATGCCTCAAGGCTTTCAGGATATGGATAAAGCCGAAGGGGAAAAGGCTCCCCTTGGCTTTTTGCATTGCCTTGGAAAGTGACGGCATTGCCAGCCCGAACCCCACCACTTTGTCCTGGGCATCGAGAATGATGGAAAGGTAGTCCACGTTGACATTGCCCAAGAATTGCTTCTTTAAATCTTCGCATTGTCCGGGCGTCAATTCCGAGAACCCATGCAGTTTTGAATAGGAAGCGTTAAGGCATTGGAAAACCCCATCCAAATACGGATAGATATCTCTATGTTTGAAAATCGGAGCATGATGCAAACCGTATTTCTCAGAGACTAATATGGCCATTTTAGCATAACGGTCGGGAATGACATCCGGTAGTAAAATGCGGAACTCTACAAAATCCACATCCTTCCTGTAACCCGAAGCCAGAAAATGGCTTTCATAATAAGGAGCGTTGTATTTGCCGTAGGCCGTAGGAAGTTTGTCGAAGCCCTCTACAAGGACACCTGAAGGATCAAACTCCAAAAATCCTGTAGGACCGCTGATGATGTCCATCCCTTTCTCCTTGGCATAAGCTTCCACCACATTAATCAACGCTTTCGAGACATCTTGATTGTCGATGAAATCGACCCATCCGAAACGACAGATTTTCTCGCCCACCTTCTCGTTGTAACGATGGTTGATAATGCCGGCGACGCGCCCCACGACTTGATTTTCGTCGTCTAAAGCCAACCAGTATTTTCCTTCGCACAGCTCAAAGGCGTGGTTTTTCGACGGAGTCAGCGTGTCGCGGTCCATCGACTCAATCTGAGGCACATAATACGGGTTGTCTTTATAAAGCGCATTGGGGAAATGAACAAACTTCCTCAAGTCGCTTTTAGTCTTGACCTCTTTAATCGTAACCTTCATATAACATACTATTTTTACATAGTCTCAAGTCGTGGCTTGACCGGGTCTATGAGATGGTAAATGTGATCCCGCTCTACGGCGGTGACACCTTTTACCTTGTTGAAATATTCAATGGCTTCCAGAATATGTTTCCCATCCGGAATCTTTATAGCTATGCCGGTGATGAGGCTGTAGTCGTATAGCAGTTCTGCGCCATATTCCTTAACTGCCTTTAATAGTGCGTCCTTCCCTACTTCGGCATCATACATAATGATGAGATTAGTTGGAGAAACAAACTCTTCATCTTCAATCAGGCGGATTTCCTGTCCTGTAGAGAGCCTGTAAACCGCATCCTGATGATTGGCTTTGCCGAAATTGATGGCTGCCGACAGGGAATCCTCCGGGAACAGGCGGACGCTGTCAAAGTAATAAAGCCCGTCCTCCGAGTTAAACCAACCGCCCACATATCCTTCATGGGACTGGGAGTGAAGAATCACCTTGTCAAGATCGGCCCGGTCGTGATGGTTCTGGGTATGCTCGTAGGCAACGGAAATACCCTCCGTGGGTTCCTCCCAGGTGTTGATGTTCAGCGTAAATCCGTCGGGACGCGACTGACTGATGGCCCATACCTTGTCTGCCGTTGATTCACTGATGCCGGTCGAGGATTGCCTGCTTGTACCACAGGAAATGGCAAGCAGGCAGAGCCAGGCCAAAGTTATGTAATGAAGTTGCTTCATGGCAGGTTTTAGTATTTTTATCCGCCAGCGAATGATAAAACGTATTCCGATCTATGAGTCGCAGACGAATTTTCGATGCAAATTTACATATATTCTGACGATTATCAAGGTGCAGTGTCGGGACACAAAATAGGAACTTACGCTTGGTCGAAACGTAAATAATTGCTATCTTAGCGAAAATCAACGATATATGATACTTAAAGAGAACTACGCACTTTCCAATGGAGTAAAGATTCCGAAACTGGGATTAGGTACATGGCTTATTCCTGACAATGAGGCTGCTGCCGCCGTCAGGACTGCAATAGAATTTGGCTATCGCCACATAGACAGCGCACAGGCATACGGAAATGAACGCGGCGTTGGCGAAGGCGTCCGTGCTGCCGGTATTCCCCGGGAGCAAATCTTCATCACCACCAAGGTGGCGGCCGAAATCAAGTCTTATGAAATGGCCGCCGCTTCCATTGATGAGTCCTTACAGAAACTGGGCATGGACTATGCCGACCTTATCATCATCCACTGCCCGCAGCCTTGGGCCGAATTCCGCGGCGAAAAGCGCTATTTCAAGGAAAACAAAGATGTCTGGAAGGCGCTGGAAGATGCATACGAAGCCGGCAAGGTGAAATCAATCGGCGTATCAAACTTCCTGGTTGACGATTTGCAGAACATTCTGGAAGACTGCCGTATCAAGCCCATGGTGAACCAGATTCTTCTGCACATCGGTGATACTCCGCAGGACCTTCTCTCATTCTGCAAGGAGCAGGATATTCTCATAGAAGCCTACTCTCCCATTGCTCACGGACAAGCATTGAATAATGCCCAGATTGCGGCCTTTGCCAAGCGGTATGGAGTGACCATCCCCCAGCTCTGCATTCAATATACGCTTCAATTAGGAACGATATCCCTGCCCAAATCATCCAATCCAGAGCATATAAAATCAAACGTTCAGCTGGACTTTACCATCTCCGACGAAGACATGGTTGCCCTTTCCGGTATCGGCCAGGATTATGGCGATGACAGTTGGTGGCCCGTATTCAGCAAGAAATAATGGCGGCCAGATTTGCCAGGGCAGATCATGAATAATCTGATGCGACAGGTTCTGGGATACATCTTAGGATTCACAATCTTCATTGTGGGTATTCCTGCGCTGATGTGGCTGGTGGCAGGAAGACCGGCCATTGCCGATCTTCCGGTCGGCCGGATTTATCTTGCAGTCCTTGTTGGACTCATCGGCCTCTTTCTAAGTATCTGGACTATAAGAAACGGACCGGGCGGTTTTTCTAAATCATTTGTGACCGCCCTGCGATGCAAGAGAAGGCCGCTATAATTCCTTCTCGATGTAAGAAGCAATATCTTCGGGTGCGACTACCGGCTCGAAACGAGCCACTACCCTGCCCTTGCGGTCAATGAGGAACTTGGTGAAATTCCATTTGATATCCGGATTGGAAGCGTAGTCTGCATCCCTGCTGGAGAGCATCTGGTCCATGAACTTGGCAGTATCGCCTTCTCCAAATCCGACAAAGGGTTTTTCGGAATACAACCATTTGAAAATGGCGTTGGCATTTTCCCCGTTCACGTCGGACTTGGCCATAAGCGGGAAAGTCACGCCGTGATTCCTGCGGCAAAATTCGGCAATTTCCTCATCGGTGCCAGGTTCTTGATGGCCAAACTGGTCGCAAGGAAAGCCGATAACTACAAATCCGCTGTCCTTATATTTCTGATACAGGGTCTCCAGACCGTCGTACTGCGGCGTAAAACCACATTTGGAGGCGGTGTTAACGATTAGCAGAACATTGCCTTTATATTCGGCAAAATTGACCTGCTCGCCCGAATTGGATTCGGCTGTAAAGTCATATATCCGGGTCTTGCTGTTGGAACAGGCGATGGCGCTCAAAGCAGCCAAAATGGTAAGTATCTTCTTCATGGATGCCAAGTTACAAAAAAATTCGTTATAGTGTTATCCTGGCTCCCCTACTTTGAAGAGCCGGCCCAAATGACCCCAGCAAGTATGGCCACAGAGCCGATTGCTGCCAGTAAGGTCATCCTTTCCCCCAGAAGAGCCATTGCTGAAAAAAGGGTAAAGACTGGATTCAGGTACACGTAATTGGTGGAGGTAACATTGCCCAGTTTGTCGATGACCAGATTCCAGGCCAAAAAACAGACCAGAGAAGAAATAAGACCAAGGAATAGCAGATTGCCCCATACGGGCGTCTGACAAAGGATATCCGCCGAAAAAGAGTCCCTGCAGCCGCCAAGGAAAGGCAGTATTGTGATCAATCCGTAGAAAAACACCTTTCTAGTGGCTGTAATGGTACCATACTCACGA
>CACYCP010000036.1 GCA_902772985.1 uncultured Bacteroidia bacterium
AGTTCCACTGGTCATCCTTTATCAGGGGCATCACCTGGCCCAGGCCATTATCGGTGAATGCCAGCACTTTACGGCCTTCCAGGAACATGGTTTCCACATAGCCGTCCAGAAGGTCCCAGCGCAGCGGGAACTCGCCCAACTGTTCATTCTCGAAGCTGTCCTCGAAGAATATTTCATCGCCGGGGACAAAGTCCGTCTTGGCGTAGGAGGTCTCTACCTGCTTCCTGGGCTTTGCAGTCGTTTCTGCATCGGCCTTCTTTGCACCGCACTCTTCACAGAACTTACCATCATTACCGGCCTTCCCGCATTCCGGGCAGGTCCAGGTGGCGGTAACGGCCTCTCCGGCTTCCCCGGTCATTTCCGCCTTGCCTTTTTTCTTTATATTACCGTTCAGCACATCGTTGACGCCTTTCTCTACCTTTTCGCCAATATTCTGTTCCGCAGCATTCTTGGCGCGCTCCGTCATCCGTTCCAGAAAACTCTGGGCATCGGCCGCTCCGCACATAAGGGAGAGCCCGGCGAGGGTAATTAAAAACTTTTTCATAAGACACACGTTTTTATATGATTCCATTCAATATTGCTTTCCGCACCACTTCGGCCGATGTCGTTGCAGAAAACTTGGCCAAAAGCTGCTTCCGGTACCACTTGACGGTTTCAGGGCTCAGTCCAAGGCATTCGGCTATTTGCGGAGTAGTCCGACCCGCGGCTATCTCATGCAGGATAGACTTTTCCCGCGCGGTCAACTTGATGATATTGGCAGCATTATCTTCCATCTGTGGTATTCTTTTTTGCAAATTTCGCAGATTTCATCGTTAAAAACACCACCCTTTCGGGTGGCGCGCCCCGCTCCAAAAAGGGGGGCGGGGGAATCCGGCCATCGTATAGATGGCCCGCACGGACAAAAAATGCTTATCTTTGCACCTATGAGAAGATTAACCGCTTACCTCCTGGCAACCCTTGTCTGCGTCCTGTCCTTTGCCTACAACGACCATCGCGGACACAAGCTGGATTCCCTGGAAAGGGAAGTGGGCCGATGGACACCGCAAGCCATCGACCGGGCGTCCGAGGGGGAGCTGCTCGCCCTGAACCGCGCCTGCCGCGACCTCATGCTGGGTTACAGCGCCCTGAACGGAGAAAAATGCATTTTCTACGCGCGCCGCGCACTTTCCATCTCAGAGCCCAGGGCCTGGGAAGAAGCCAACGCCGATGCCTGCCGTTACATAGGCCAGTGCTTTTGGGCTTCCGAACAATACGACAGTTCCCTGTTCTATTACCGGAAGGCACTGGCGGCCGTGGAGAGGATGGCCGGCGGTGCCACCTCCCGCACGAATCCGGAAGGATATTCCGAAAAAGAGACCGATGACACCCGGTCAGCCTTGTACGGGGCTATCGGCAATCTGTACAATGTGATGGATTCCATCCCCCTGGCCATGGAGTGGTACGGGAAAGCCGGTGCCATTTTCGACAAATACGGATGGAACCAGAGCAATTCCATCCTCCACTACAACATCGGCGAAACCTGGGTGGAACAGGGAGACCTCCGGAAAGCCGTCCAGGCTTATGAAAAAGCCCTGGAGTTTGCACAAGGCGATTCTCTGATGGCGGCCATGGCCCGGAAAGGGCTTGGACGCGTGTATATGGAAGAAGGCAAGACATGGAAAGCCCTCCGGTATCTCCACGAGGCCGATGAATACTTCTCTTCCCACGAAAAGGAGGAGCTCAACTTCAGCAAGGAAAACTACGAATACATGTCGGCCGCCCTCCTGGCCCAAAGAAAACAGATTATCCTGATAGCCGCCGGGTGCGTGCTTGTGGTCCTGCTGCTCATCGGCCTGCTGCTGCTGGGGAAGAAACTGCGCAACGCTGCCCGGGAGAAGACGGAAGTGTCGGCCGTACTGGAAGAGGCCCTCAGCGAAATGCAGCCGGCCCCTGCACGGGACGGGCTGCAACTTTCAAAGCGCGAGAGGGAGATTCTGGACCTTCTCGCCAAGGGGTATACCACTCCCCAGATTGCCGGAGCCCTGGAACTGAGCCCCGAAACCATCAAATGGTACCGGAAAAAACTCCTGGTGAAGTTCGACGTGGCCAACACGGCTGAACTGGTGAACCAAGCCCGGGAATCAAACTGTCTCTGATACGATTCCCTCCACGGACATGCCTCTTCTTCGGCCTCTTATTCGTTGAAGCTGATTACCTGCCCTGCGCCCTCGTACAGGGTGGCCGGACCATCCAATTCTACGGCCAGGACCGTCATGTGCGGATCCAGGACCTCCGCGGGAATCCGGATGTAATAGACGCCCGGCGTGGCGCTCCAGTCAATGTCGTTGTACTGCTTCCAGTCAAGTTCCGTCTCCGTCCCCACCACGCG
>CACYCP010000037.1 GCA_902772985.1 uncultured Bacteroidia bacterium
GGAGGAATAAACTATGGGTCAGAAAACTAATCCTATCAGCAACCGTATCGGTATCACCCGTGGTTGGGACTCCAACTGGGTAGGCGGAAATTACGCCGAAAAGATTGCCGAAGACTACGAGATTCGCAAATACCTGGGCAGCCGCCTTGCTAAGGCCAGCCTGTCCCGCATCATCATCGAGCGCACCCTCAAGCTTGTTACCGTTACCATCCACGCTGCCCGTCCCGGTGTCATCATCGGCAAGGGTGGCCAGGAAGTTGACAAGCTGAAGGAAGAGCTGAAGAAGGTGACCGGAAAGGATGTCCAGATCAATATCTTCGAGGTAAAGCGCCCCGAAGTTGATGCAACGATTGTTGCCGATGGTATCGCCCGTCAGATTGAAGGCCGCGTGAGCTATCGCCGCGCCATCAAGATGGCCATCGCTACCGCAATGCGCGTTGGTGCCGAAGGCATCAAGGTGCAGATCAGCGGCCGCGTGGGTGGTGCTGAAATTGCCCGCAGTGAGATGTTCAAGGAAGGCAGGACTCCGCTCCACACCTTCCGTGCAGATATCGATTATGCACTTGCAGTGGCTCACACCCAGATGGGTACCATGGGCATCAAGGTGTGGATTTGCAACGGTGAAAAATACGGCAAGCAGGACCTTTCCCCGAACGCCGTCTATGCAGCCAATTCTGCAGCTCCCGGTGGAGCAGGCCGTCGTGACGGTGGTCGTGGCCGTGGCGAGCGCGGTGGCCGTGGAGGCCGTCGTGGTGAGCCCCGTGGAGAACGCCGCTAATTACACACGTGTTTAAATACTGAATGGAAGAGCGGTCGCTGTAAAATGCGACCGCTTTTTCTTATATTTGCAGGGCAATGACAGTTAAGGAAAAAATAGCCCTGTTTCCCCATTCGCCCGGCGTTTACCGCTACTACGATGCGGAGGGGAAGGTTATTTACGTGGGCAAGGCCAAGGACTTGCACAAGAGGGTGGCGCAGTATTTCGTGCCGCCGGAGCGCCTCAATGCCAAAACCCGCATCCTTGTCTCAAAGATTGCCGACGCCCAGTTCTCGGTGGTGGATTCGGAGGAGGATGCCCTGCTGCTGGAGAACAACCTCATTAAGCAGTACAAGCCCAAATACAATATCCTCCTGAAGGATTCCAAGACTTATCCTTGGATATGCGTAAGCGGGGAGGAGTTTCCCCGGGTATTCATCACCCGGCGCATCGAAAAGGGAAACCGTTACTTCGGCCCGTACAGCAACGTGATGCATGCGCGCAACCTGGTGGACTTTTTCCGCGAGGTGTATCCGCTTCGTAGCTGCCGCCTGAAAATCACGTCCGAGGCTATCCTGCGCCATAAATTCCGCCCTTGCCTGGATTTCCACCTTGGGAAGTGCAAGGCCCCGTGCATCGGCAATATATCAAAGGAGGAATACAGCGGAAACATTGATGAGATAATCCATATCCTTAGCGGACGCGGCAGCGAAGTGATACGCCATTACAAGGCTTTGATGGCATCGGCGGCCCAGCGTCTGGAATTCGAGCAGGCGCAGGCCTACAAGGAAAAGCTGCAAAGTCTGGAGCGGCATTATTCCCGCAGCATAATTACTCAGGCAGCCGATGTGGATGCCGATGTTTTCTCCCTTGTGGTGGACGGCAGCGAGGCGTTCGGCAATTTCCTCAGGATTCGCGGCGGAGCGGTGGTCCAGAGCCTGAACCTTGGTTTCCGAAGCCAGATAGAGGAGGAGCCGGCCACGATGCTCGCAACGTTCATAGGCGAAATCGAGGACAAGTTCGGAGCCTTGTCGAAAGAGGTGATAGTACCCTTCCTGCCTGATGTGGAAATAGAAGGGGTGAACTTCCGTATCCCTGTCCGTGGAGACAAACTGGCTCTTCTGGAGCTTAGTGCCAAGAACGCCAAGGAGTTCCATTTCAATTCCATAAAGCAGCGGGAGCACACCGATCCTGACGCCTACCGCCAGAGTGTGATGGAAGACCTGCGAAAGGCCCTGGGGATGAAGGAACTGCCCCGCCACATGGAGTGTTTCGACAATTCCAATATCCAGGGCACGAATCCGGTGGCCTCCTGCGTGGTTTTCCGCGAAGGGGAGCCGTCCAAGAAGGATTACCGCCGTTTCAAGATAAAGACGGTGATAGGGGCTAACGACTATGCTTCCATGAAGGAAGTGGTGAACCGCCGCTACTCCAGGATGCTTGCCGAAGCACCGGATGATTTGCCCCAGCTCATCGTGATTGACGGCGGCCGGGGGCAGTTGGAATTTGCCCATCAGGCCCTTGCCGAGCTGGGAATCCTGGAGCGCGTGACGGTGATCGGCCTTGCCAAACGCCTGGAGGAGGTGATACGGGTTGGAGATCCCTACCCGCTTTTCATTGACAGGAATTCCCAGGCACTGAAGTTGCTACAACGTATCCGTGACGAGGCGCACCGCTTTGGCATAAGTTTCCACCGGAACCTTCGTTCAAAGGCGGCTATCCACAGCGCCCTGCGGGATATTCCGGGGGTGGGCGAAAAGACAGAACAGCGCCTCCTGCTTCGTTTCGGCTCGGTGGCAAGGATTGCCGATGCCCCTTTGGAGGAACTTTCCGCCCTGGTGGGCGCCGCCCTGGCGGTTACTATACATGATTATTTAAAAGGAGATTCTTCGCTTCGCTCAGAATGACAGGGGGGGAAAGAATGACAAGGATAGTATGACAGAGAAACAATTCAACAGGTGGTTCAATGCGTTCATCCTGATAGGGATGGCGGTGGTGACTGTGCTGGTGACGGCCATCAAGTTCCGGAGCGCGGAAAACGGGCAGTGGCTGCTGCTCATTTCGGCCTTCGGCTCACTGACAGGCGTGCTTTGCACGGTGCTTTCGGCCAATGGCCGCATCCTGACCTTCCTTTTCGGCCTTATCGACGTGAGCATTTACGGCGCCATGTGCCTTGCCGGGGCCCGCTATGGAAACGCCGCATTGCACCTGCTGTACTTCCTCCCAATGCAGTTTGTAGGCTTTTTTCAGTGGAAAAAGCGCGGTGCCAAGGCTCATACGGAGGTGAAGGCAAGGCGCCTGTCCGGGAAGCAGTGGCTTCTGTATGGGAGCATTTTCCTGGCCGGGCTGATTGTGGCTTACTTCGTTCTGGAAGCAATGGATAAGACCGAGGCCGCATCTGTAGTGAAGTGGCTGGTGCTTATGGATGCCATTTCCATGATGTGCAACCTTGTGGGGCAGTACCTGCTTTCCACGGCCTATATGGAGCAGTGGTTTTTCTGGATAGGCGTAAACATAACATCCATAATAATGTGGGTGCTAACGCTTAGGCAAGACCCATCCTCGGCCTATGCCATCATATATGTGGTTAAATACAGCTTTTATCTCCTGAATTCTTTTAATGGACTGAGAATCTGGTATAACTTGAGCCGCGATTTTCGTTATTAAGTTTTTTTTTATTAACTTTGCACGTTATTAGAATTTGAAAATAGTAAAACGTTAATATAAACTTAAAACCTACAATTATGACAAAAGAAGAAATCGTAAAGCAGGTCAAGGATATCATCGTTGACAAACTTGGCGTAGAGGAATCTGCCGTTACCGAGTCTGCCAGCTTCACCAATGACCTCGGTGCCGATTCTCTGGACACCGTTGAACTTCTTATGGAATTCGAGCGCGTGTTCAAAATCAAGATCCCCGATGAGGAAACAAGTGGAATCTCCTCTGTTGGAGACGCCATCGCCAAGGTCGCCGAAAAGATTGCGGAGTAAAACTTGGATTTATTACAATGAACCCCAGGCTTACAGGCCCGGGGTTATTTTTTATCCTTGAGGAATTGCAAAAGTGATGGTGAACGTGGGTGGATTGTCAGGATCGTCGGTTCCGTTTAGGATGGCTTTGTAGAAACGGTCCTTGTCCAGCTCCGTGTTGGTGGTGTAGCTGGTTCCGGAGGATGCCATCATGGCAGCGAGCATCATATAATTATAATAGTTGCCGTATCCGCCGCCGTAACCATAGCTGCTATAACCATAACCGCCATAGCCATAACCTCCGTAGATGCTGTTGTAATAACTGGCATAGAGCAGGCTCTGGTAGTATTCGCTGTCGGCCGTAGAGGTGGTGTTGGCAACCTGTTCCGAGAAAATGGTGAGAAGCCAGATATCGGCATCGGTGGCGGTGTCCAGGTCTGAACGGTCCAGGATTTCCTGCAGGTGGTAGGTAATGTCCGGGGCATACTCAAGGATGGAGCGGTTGATGTTGCCCTGGTTTTCCGTGCTCACGGAAGCGTCGGTAAGGCCGGCGAAATTGTAGCGCGTGACACCCGTATCTGACTCACTGGTTATGCAGATTGTAGGGCTGAGCATTGGCGGGAAATACTTCAGTTCTTCATAATCGTCCGGAAGCTTGAAGGGCAGGACGATGCTGGCCTTAAGGATGATACCCTTGTCCGGATTTCCGCCGTATTCCGCAATGGCGGCCCGCGTCTTTTCCCTTAGCTCTTTTGCAACGATGACCGGTTTCAGTCCGCCGCCGCCTTCAACCAGGATATGCTCTGTCGCGGGGCCCTCCTGTGTGGACTGGGAGGTGCGGTTGAAGCAGTACTGGGTGAATTTGGTATTGTTTTTCACATAAGTGTACTCGTCGATATAATCCATTTCCCCGGGGATGAAGATGAAGGTAGAGTCCTTTTCTACCCCTTTCCAGGTGCTGTGGACCGTGAGAGACCCTATATTTTCATTTACATAGTAGTATCCGTTGGAGACGGAAAGGCAGGAGAAATCGAAAAGGTTGAATCGGCCGCCTTCGCCGAAGGGTTCATCGACGCTGATGTAGATGCCCGGAAGTTCTTCCGTATAGGTCTTGAATTCCACCAGAGCCTTGCCTTCTTCCCTGTCGTAAAAATTAGGTCCCAGCCTCTTGATGACATCGACGTATTTCTGGGCGAATTTCTGAGTGAATTTGAACTTTAGAGTACCCTCTCCGTTGTACACCGGATTGCCATCAGTAATCATTTCGTCGTGGTGGGGCAGTTCCTGGGTGTTGCGGGTGTCCTCGTCCGGAAGGGGGGCGCTGAGCTCATTGACGACGATGTTCTGCAGGATGCGGGCCTGGTCGTCACTGGCACAGGAAATGGAGTCGCGGGCAAATTGCAGGGTGAAAGAAACGGCCACGGGATTGTCGCCCAGGTCCAGGGTATCCGACAGGGGGACAAGGGTAAAAGCGGCTTCGCGAGTTGCCAGGCCGAAGGTTTCATCCCTGATGGCGCCAATCACCATGCGAGTGTCGGAATAACCCGAAAGGGCTTCGGACGGGCGCATGCAAATTTCTTCCAAGGGGAAGGTGACGGTATATGTATCAAGGATAAGGCTTTTGTCAACCAAGCCTTTTCCCAGAGATTTGTCAACTTTCACGCAGGCCGATGCTGCCAGGACGGCGCAAAGGAACAAAACTGCTATCTTCTTCATTTGAGCAAGCTGTCGTAAAATGCGTTGTAATTATCCATAAAGCTGCCGTCGGCAAAGCTCTCATCATTGTATTCAAGCACCGGGATATCCAGGCTTGCACAGTGGGACGTGAGGGCGGGGTCCACATCGGGGCTTCCCATAATTATTCCATCGGCATACTGTGCAGCAAATTTTGCAAGTTCTATGCCGCTGGGGTTCTCGACCAGGGAAACATCCTTGGACTTGATTCCGCCGAAGATGAGGGTTTCCCCGAGGCCCGCCGCGAATTGTTCCTTCGGGGTGTCCTCGTACAGGGAAAGCACCAGCTTTGAATTGGAGAATATAGGGTCGTCTTTATAGGCTTTCTTCAGATAGAGGGGAAGCACGTGGGTAATCCAGCCGGAGCAGTGGATGATGTCCGGTGCCCAGCGCAGCTTCTTTACGGTTTCCAGAACTCCGCGGGCGAAGAAAATGGCCCTTTCACCGTTGTCGGGGAAGAACTTGCCGGCGTCGTCGTGGAAAAGTTGCTTGCGGCGGAAGTAGTCTTCATTGTCGATGAAATAGACCTGAAGGCGTGCGGCCGATATGGAGGCTACCTTGATGACCAGCGGACGGTCCACGTCTCCCACGATGATGTTCATGCCGGAGAGGCGGATAACTTCGTGAAGCTGGTTTTTCCTTTCGTTGATGCAACCGTAACGGGGCATGAAGGCGCGGATTTCCTTGTGGCGCTCCTGTATGCCTTGAGGGAGCTCGCGGCAAAGTTTGGATATACGGGATTCAGGGAGGTAGGGGTACATCTCTGAATTTACGAATAATATTTTCTTTGCGCTGTCTCCCATAACAAAAACTTTTAGCCCACAAATTTACGAATTTTTTTTGACTTTTTCTGCCGTTTCCGTAACTTTGAGGCGAAATTAGCAGAACTATGCCCTCTTCAAAAAAGAATACGGCTGTGCGCAGGCGTCTCATCAGCGCCTGGATTTCTACGGTTATCTCCTTGTCTCTGGTCCTGCTCCTGGTGGGGGTGGGAACACTCATGGTGGTGAACGCAAAGGCCGTTTCTGACTATTTCAAGGAGAATCTGCAGGTTTCAGTCCTGCTCAAGGATCAGGTGAATGAGGAATCGGCCCTGAAATATGAGCATTCCATCCAAAGCATTTCAGGGGTAAGGTCCACCAAGTACATTTCCCGGGAGCAGGGCGTGGAAGAGTTATCGGAGATGCTGGGAAGGGACTTCCTGGATGTGTTCGAGACGGCTCCGGTGCCCATTTCCATAGATGTCAACCTGGAGGCGGCCTACGTTTCCCCGGATTCCCTGGAGAACATCAAGGCCGTGCTGGCCGAATCTCCCCTGGTAGAGGAGGTTGTCTATCAGACTTCCCTTGTGGAGGCTCTGAACCAGAACCTGAGCAAGATATCCCTGCTGCTGGCCATCCTGGTGGCCCTGCTGCTCTTCATTTCCTTCGTGCTCATAGCGAATACCGTGCGCCTGGACCTTTTCTCCCGTCGCTTCTCCATACATACAATGCATCAGGTGGGTGCGACGCGTGGGTTCATCCGCGCTCCGTTTGTGGGTCGGGCGGCCTTGCAGGGGCTTTTTGCCGCTTTGCTGGCCATACTCATGCTGCTCGGAGGGCTCTTTGTGCTCAGGGATGAATTCAAACAGCTGTTCAACATTTTCACGCTGGATTCGCTGCTGATGGTGATGGGCGTTATGCTGGCCTTCGGCCTTGGTATCTGCGTCGTGTGCACCTGGTTTACGGTGAACCGTATGGTGGGCTACAACCGCGACAAACTTTATTCCGTTTAGGTAATGGACAAGAAAGACGAAATGGCAACATCCCGGAAGGGATTGAAACTGATGATAGCAGGCCTGCTGGTTATGGTGGCGGGATTTCTTCTGCTCTCGGGCGGCGGCTCGTCGGATCCCGCCGTCTTCAATTATGACATGTTCCACTGGCGCAGGCTCGTTGCGGCTCCCATCGTAATCATTGCCGGAATCGTGGTGGAAATTGTGGCCATTATGGGCCGGTTCAAGGAAAACAAATAAATTATGGAGTGGTGGCAGGCGATACTCCTTGGAATAGTCCAGGGACTTACCGAATTCCTTCCGGTGTCCAGTTCGGGACACCTTATGATTTTTAAAGAGATACTTGGGGCCGATGCCGAAGGCTTCCTGGATTTCACGGTCACGGTGCATTTTGCAACCGTCCTGGCCACCATCGTGGTGTTCTGGGGCGTGATTTGCAAACTGTTCAAAGGGCTTTTCAAATTCAGCTATAACGACGAGACGGATTATATCTGCAAGATTCTGGTTTCGCTTATTCCGGTGGCCCTGGTGGGCTTTTTCCTGAAAGACCAGGTGGATGCGCTTTTCAGCGGTTCGCTCGTGCAAGTGGGAATCGGCCTTTGCATAACGGCGGCCCTGCTCTGGGTTTCCGACAGCGCCGGACGCCGCTTCAAGGTGCCGGTCGCCAGGGACAGTCGTAACGGCATTTCCTATCTCCAGGCCTTCATCGTGGGCATTGCCCAGGCTTTCGCCGTGGTTCCCGGCATCTCCCGCAGCGGCAGCACCATCGCAACCGGCCTCCTTTCCGGCGTAAAGCGCGAATCCATGGCGCAGTTCTCCTTCCTGATGGTCCTGATCCCCATCATCGGCGAGCAGTCGCTGGACCTGTTGAAGGTGGCGCTCGGAAAGGCCGAATTCGGCGGTGGAGTGGGCTCCCCGGCCCTTTGCCTCGGTTTCGTTGCGGCTTTTATAAGCGGTGTTTTCGCCTGCAAGGTTATGGTTGAAATGGTGAAGCGTTCGAAACTCCTTTGGTTCGCCCTTTATTGCCTTGTGGTAGCCATCCTCATCTTCATCTTCGCACGCTAAATGAGACATCTAACTTATTTCGTATCCGACGTGCACCTTGGTCTCCGCCTTCCGGAGGCGCCCGAAAGGGAAAGGCGTTTCGTGGACTTCCTTCGCAGTATTCCTCCGGCCGAAACCGAGACACTGTACCTGCTTGGGGACATCTGGGATTTCTGGTACGAATACAAGGACGTGGTGCCGAAGGGTTTTTCCAGAGTGTTTTCGGCCCTAACCGACTTGATGGACGCCGGGGTGAAGGTGGTTTTCATCGAGGGGAACCACGACCAGTGGACAAAGGGTTATTTCCAGGAGCTCGGGATGGAGTGCCCGAAGGAGCAGCCCTGCTTTGTGGAGATTGCGGGAAAGCGTTTCTGCATAGGGCACGGGGACCTTCTTGGGAATGGAAACACCAAGTACAAGCGTATCCAGTGGATGTTCCGCCACCCGGTTTTCAGGACGATGTTTTCGGCCCTGCATCCGCGTATTGCCTTCTCCATAGGAAAGGGCTGGAGCCGGCAGTCGCGTACCAGCAAGCCGGTCCCGCGTTACATTTTTAAAGGGGAGGATGAGCCGTTGTTCCACTGGTGCCGCTCTTGCAAGGAGCCGGTCGATTTCTTCATTTTCGGCCACCTGCACTGTCTTGTGGATATGCCGGTGGGGGATGCCAGGCTGATAGTGCTGTCGGATTGGAAGGAGGCCAACTGGGCTGTCTTCGACGCTTCTACCGCCGGTTTGACTATTTGTCGATAACCACTTTCTTCGGTTTAATTACCGGAGCGTCTTCCCAGAACACCGACCAGTAAAGGCTGGGGAAGTATCCGGCATTCCAGATTTGCACCAGCTCTTCTATTTGTTTATCGGCCCCTTCAGGGTCGTAGCGCGCCTTCAGGTCGTTGTCGAACATCTTGGCGATTCCCTGCCAGAAGCCTGCGGCGGCGCTGTTTTTATATTCCTTGATTATGGAGTAGGACGACTGGCCGGTTTCCCTGTCTATGAGCTTTATCATCAGTGCGCCCTGCTGGATGCTCATGTTCCGGAAGTCCTTCTCGTAGTTGGCGAAAAGCTGTTTTTGAACCTTTGAGATTAGTTGGGTGCGCTTGACGGAGCCGTATCCGTTGGCCGCTACCGTGCTGTCTATCAGGTGCTGGATGTCTCCGGCCGCAATTGCGTAGGGATAAACCCTTGCGAAGCGCCATACCAGTTTGTAGTACTCCCTCCAGTTTTTCTCGCTGCTGCGTTTGCTTCGTCCGGTAACCCAGATGGGGGGAAGCTTGTCCAGATACAGCGTATCGCCGTTTTCAACCATCATTTGCATGTAACCGGCTCCGGCTGGGGCGCCTCCTTCGCTGTCAATTTTCTGGAGCGCCATCTTCTCCTGCTTTTCGCGTGTGCGCTCCATTGCCCGGCGCACATGATTGCTCTGTGCCCCCGCCGTTAACGGCAGGAGGACAGCGAGCAGTAAAATAGCAGTATGGCGGGCAGTTACCACGGCGTAAAGATAATTATTTGCAAAAAACTGACCAAATGAACCCCCTCCGGTGGTCGCCGCGGACGGCACGGCGTCGTGCACGGCTGCGACAGGGCGTTTATTGGCCCGAAAGCTTCGGTCGAAAATGGAAGGAAAAATTTTTCGACCAAATGCGTAAATGCTATGAATATCAATGTGTTGAGTGTTAAAATCGGCGGTCGAAAATGTTAAAAAATTATTCAAAAAAATTTGTTGGATTAGATTTTTTTCGTATCTTTGCAATCCCGAAATTGGAGCAAAAAGCACCCAACCAGCTGAGTTTCAATCACTTAGGGATTTTAAA
This sequence comes from uncultured Bacteroidia bacterium, assembly GCA_902772985.1. GTDB lineage: Bacteria > Bacteroidota > Bacteroidia > Bacteroidales > UBA932 > Cryptobacteroides. The sequence goes on from CACYCP010000037.1 coordinate 10,090, forward strand.
AGGAAATTTTTAAAACATTTAAGCAATGTTACAGCCTAAAAGAACAAAATTCAGAAGGGAACAGAAAAACCGCATGAAGGGCAATTCCGGTCGCGGAAACCAGCTCGCATTCGGTTCTTTCGGCCTTAAGAACCTCGAAAACTGTTGGCTCACTGCACATCAGATCGAGGCTGCACGTCAGGCCATTTCCCGTCGCATGAACCGTGAAGGTCAGATCTGGATCCGTGTCTTCCCCGTGAAGCCGTTCACCGCCAAGCCGCTGGATACCCGTATGGGTAAAGGTAAAGGTGACCCTCAGGGATTCGTCGCTCCCATCACTCCGGGCCGTATCCTCTTCGAGGCC